>CAZXYP010000292.1:0-7205 GCA_964644955.1 uncultured Anaerolineales bacterium
AATCGGCGCAGGCCGATTTTGCCATCGGTTGCCGCGATTTGAATCGCCCGACCGTCAAGTGACAAAGTAGTATTAGGCAAAAACGATTGAGGCAAGAGAGTTCATCGCGCGTTACTACAGGGGTGCTTGGCGAAGGTTAAAGTACATCACAATTTTGGACACAGCTGACGCAGGTAACACGGATTTTGATTTGTTTTTTCTGTGCAACTCTGTGAAATCTGTGTCCCAAACCCGAGTTTGTGATGCACTGCAAAAGGTCGGAATCTTTTAGTTCGCGCCCACTTTGAAAACGTTCAATTTATTTCCATCCGGGTCTTGCGCGTCGAACGCGCGTCCGAACGGAAAATCCGTGGGTTCGGTCAGCAGCGTAACGCCTTGCGATTTCCATTCGCGATAGACGGAATCCACATCACTCACTTCCATCGCCAATTCGGTGCTGCCGGGACCGCTCGCAGCGCCGGGCGCACTGGTGATGCCGATTTGCGCGTCGCCCGCGGGCTGCACGACGACAAAGCGGTCGTCCGAAAATTCGGGAACGATGGGCAAACCGAGCGTGTCGGTGTAAAACGCGCGCGCACGCTGTAAATCTTGAACGTGCAAAATAACCATGCCGAGCCGATATTTCACGAGAACCTCCGTTTGGATTTGATGGCAACATCTTAAACGAGGCAAGTGACAACAGTATGTCAGCAGCTCAGCTCGCATGTTCCAACATTTTTTCCGCCTCGACGCGCAAAATTTCGCGCAGCGACGCGGGTTCCACCACGCGGACTTGACTGCCCCAACTCAACAGCCACTGCAATGCTTCGCGCACCTCGCGCACGCGCAGTGTGACCAACAAACCGTCTGCGGTATCCAACGCTTCGGTGACGAAATAATAACGCGCCTCGCGCACCCACCGCGCGCTTGCCGGCGTGAACAACGCGCGAATGACCACCGGGCGTTCGCGCGGCGCATCGGTTTGTTCGATGCGAAATTCGCGCGGGCGCGTAAATGTTTTGTTCAGTACTTGGAGTTTTTCGATGCGATCAATGCGAAAATTGCGCCGCGCGCGGCGGGTGTGGTCGTAGGCAACGAGATACCAAATTCCGCCGAGATTGGCAATGCCGTACGGGTCCGCTTGGCGTTTGGTTTGCGGCTGCGCGTTGTCGCCAAACCGCGCGTAATAATCAAAGCGCACCGTTTTGCATTCCACCAACGCGCGGCGCAATTGCAGAATCATTTCGGCTTGCGATTCGCTCAGCTCGTTCATGGACACAAAGCGAATGCTGTTTTGCAAATAATGTACGTTCGCTTTCAACGTGTCGGGCAGCACCGCTTCCAATTTGCGCGATGCGGACAATGCCGCCGCGCGATATTGCGCGTCGAAATTTTGCGCGACAAAATCGCCGCCGAGCAAAAGCATCGTCGCCTCGTCGGCGGTGAAACGCAGCGGCGGCAAAAAGTATCCTTCCATCAGTGAATACCCTTGCCCCGGAATTGCGACGACGGGTACGCCCATTTCACTCAACGCTTGCACGTCGCGATAAATCGTGCGCTTGTTGACCTCGAACGTTTTCGCCAAATCTTGCGCGCGGCGCTGTCCTTTGGCTTGCAGTTCGAGAATGATGGCAAAGAGACGGTCGGTCTTGTTCATGCGCGCCGATGTTATCGCGGACAAGAAAAAAGGGCAACCCTTGTTACAGGATTGCCCTTGTCAAGACCGTTCAGGTCACGTCGTTAAGCGTTCTGCGCGGTGCGACTGCGAATTTCGCCGAGCAGCTGCCCGGTGAGCCGCGCGCCTTCTTCGTACGTCGCATCACTCAAACCGTGTTTGAAATTTTCGATGAACAGTTTGTCCAGCCCTTCGGTCGCGTCGAGTTCGCCGCCGCCGTGCATGCTGCGCCAGAGTTCAATGAGTTTGTTGCGCTGTGTGGGCGAGAGGGGCGGATGCGCGCGCGTGTACGCCGGGCGCGTTTCGTTCAGCGATGGACGCGCGGACGGTTGTCCGCTGCGGCGTTCATGATCCACGCCGCGTCGTTCGTCGCTGCCGCGTTGACTGTCTGTGCCAACACGCATCATATCTTCGGCGGACGCCAATCCCGAACCGGGGAACAAGCCATAGCCCATCATCGAAAGCGCGCGTCCCGTCGCAGAAGTTTCCGCCACTTCCCACGGGAATTCGCGTTCGGCTGCCGTGCCGCCAATCCGGCGTGACGTGGCGATGCCGTGCCGCGTGCCATAGATTTCGCTCGTCACCGTAATCAAAAGCGTGAGTTGTTCTTCATTGTCCACGAGGACGACGGGAGTTGCGAAATCGAGACGTTTGCCTTGACGGGCGTGGTCTTGATTTGCCATCGCGAGTTTGCCGTCCACCGTCATGTAGGGATGCTCGGTGTTTTGCCAGCCGTCTTGACCGCGCCGCCGTTGGGTGAGGGCGACGACGTAATCGGCAAACTCTTCGTGCGTGACCTTGCCGACATTCGGCGTCGCACGCAAAATTTGGAGAATTTGTTCGCGCGTCATTTTGGTTTACCTCCGTTGGGATCATGTCGAGCAAAATTTTTTTTGCCTCACATCATCCGCAACCATCGTGAATCGTTTCAGGCAAGTTTTTGGTTGAGGGAACGATGGTTTGTATGCAAGACGCGCACCGTCTTGTATCGAATATAGAATAGCACGGGCGTTCTAATTTGTCAATATCAAAAAAATAAAATTTTGGCGTTTGCGCATCTGCCGCGCGTTTGTTAGAATCGCGCGTGTGATTTTTGTGTGCGCGGCAGCGTGCATACGTGCCCATTGATTCACCCGAGGAGAGAGAAAAATGAATACCATGTTTCGTGTCGGCGCGCGCGTCTTGTCTGTTACCATTTTGCTCGCAATCGCTCTGCTGTGGTCCGGCGCGATGCAAACCGCATGGGGCGCGGAGGAAAACAAATTGCAGGGAACGGTTCTCGCCGGCGGCAAGCCGTGGCAAAACGCGCGGGTAACGTTGAATGTGGGTACGCGCGCGGGCGTGACCCAACTCGCAGAAACGACGACGCGTGACGACGGCACATTTGAATTGACGTACGCGAAACCTCAACAAGGTGTGTTGTATGTGAACGTTCAAGACGATGCGCCGCAATTGCGCTTGGCTGCGGTGATTGGTGTGTTGGGAAACGGCATGAGCGCGGAATCGCGCGTGGTGGAAACCATTACCGTTAATGAATTGTCAACCGCGGCGACTGCATTTTCGTTGGCGCAATTCATCAACGGCGCGGACATTTCCGGCGCGAGTCCCGGTTTGGAAAACGCAGGCGCGACATTTTTTACGCTGGCGAATCCTGCGGATGGGAACGCGGGCGGTGTGATTACGGATGCAAACAATGGCGCCAACAATGATTCGCTCGCGATTTTGAATACGTTGGCGAATTTGATTTCCGTTTGCGCGGAACCGTCGAGCGCGGCGTGCGCTGAATTTTTGAAATTGGCGATTGCGACCGATGGCAGCGCGCCGCAAGACACGCTGCAAGCCGTGACAAATCTGGTCAAGAATCCGACGACGGCAACAAATGATTTATTTGCCATCGCGCAGACCGCGAACCTGTACGCGCCCGCGTTGAGCGCGGCGCCGCAAGCGTGGCTCGTAACGCTGTTGTACACGGACACGAATTTGTACGCGTCGGGACGCATTGCCATTGACGCCCAGGGCAACATGTGGACCAACAACAATTGGCAGCCCGGGACATTGAACCCAAGTAACAACCTCAATGTGCTGAATACAGTGGGTGTTCCGATTTTGGGCAGTCCGATTTATGGCGGCGGGTTGGATGGGCAAGGGTGGGGCAACGCGATTGCGCCGGACGGAACCGTGTGGATTGGCAATTACCACGCGGGTTCGATTTCCAAATTTTCTGCGGACGGAAAACCACTTTCACCCGATACCGGCTGGAACAATGGCGACCTGAGTTTTGTGCAAGGCATGGCGTTCGACCAACAAGGGAATCTATGGATTGCCAACAACACGGGCAAAGATACGCCGCCCGGTTCGGGTAGTATCGTGGTGTATCCAAACGGCGATCCCTCCAAAGCATTTTCGATTACGGGCGGCGGCATTGACCATCCGTTTGCGGTGCAGATTGATGATTTGGGACGCGCGTGGGTGTCGAACGGCGGCATCGGCTTTGAAGGTGAAGATGTGCAGCTCGCCGATAAACTCGGCGGCTCGATGACGATCATCAATCCCGATTTTTCCATCAATCCCGTTTCACCCATCACGAGTTCCGATATGCGCCGCCCGATGGGCATTGCATTGGATTCAAAAGGCAACGCGTGGGTCGCGGGTTTCGATAATGATGTGGTGTTTCAAATCTCGCCGGATGGCGTCATTGCAGGGACGTACAAACTCGGCGGCACCTTCAATCCGTGGGGCGTTGCAATAGATGGTTCCGACCGCGTTTGGGTTACGGGTTTCCGAAATCAAAGTGTGTTTCTGCTTTGTGGCGTCAACACCGCCGCGTGTCCGCCCGGTTCCAAAACAGGCGACCTCTTGTCGCCCGGCACAGACGGCTTCAAGAGTCCGGCGTTTCAACATTTCACTTCGATTCAATTCGATGAATCGGGCAACATCTGGCTGAGCAACAATTGGTCCACAGTTCACCCCGTCGCAGGCGGCGTCGGCGTGGTGAAAATTCCCGGACTGGCGACGCCTGTCTGTACGCCGTTGTTGGGACAGCCGGTTCGCGCAACGGCGGCGGCAAATTGTCCAAAACCAACCGCCGCGACAATGCCCGCGACCGGCGGCGCGTTCGATAATGCTGTCAGTTTGCAGTGGATATTCGCTATCGGATTGCTCTTGTTGTGCGGCGGTCTCATTTTGATTTACACCCACCGCGCGCGAGGGAACGCATGACCACGCATCACTATTTCCCAACGCACTATCACGTCACACTCGGTTCGCACGCGCCTGTTTTGTATATCGCCGACGGCGACACGGTAATCACGACGACCGTTGACGCGAACGGACACGACGCGTCGGGACAAAAAATTACGGCAGAACCGAATCCGATGACCGGACCTTTTTTTGTACAAGGCGCAATGCCGGGCGATACGCTCGCGGTGCATTTCGATTCGATTCTGCCGAATCGCAGTTGGGGTTGGACGCGCGACGCGTTGGCGGCGAATGTGGTGAATCCCGAATACGCGCGCGCGCTGCCGCCGCGTGAAATTGCGAATTGGTATGTGGACACGGAAAAATGGATTGCGCGTTTGGAGGCGCCGCCGCGCGGCTTGGAAAATTTTGTCGTGCCGCTCGCGCCGATGCTCGGCTGCTTTGGCGTCGCGCCGTGGGACGGACAAGCGATTTCGACGGTCACGTCGGCGGAACATGGCGGCAACATGGATTGGAATGGCTTTGTGCAAGGGGCGACGATTTATTTTCCGGTGTTTGCGCGCGGCGCCTTATTTTTTCTCGGCGACGGACATGCGGTGCAAGGCGATGGTGAGATTGTTGGTACGGGGATTGAGATTTCGATGAATGTGCAGTTCACGGCGCGCGTTGTGAAACAGAAAAAAATGAACACGGTGCGCGGCGAGAACGCGGAATTTATTTTTACCGTCGGCAACGCGCGCCCGCTCGACGGGGCATTGCAAATCGCGACGACCGAAATGCACCAATGGTTGATGAGCGATTACGGTTTGGATTCGACGGGCGCGAGTTTGTTGATGGGGCAGTGTGTGCGGTACGACGTGGCGAATATGTTTGACCCGGCATACACGATCGTGTGCAAAATGCCGAGGCGGTTTCTGCGCGGGGAATGAGGACTAACGATTACGCGCCTTGATTTCAAAGCGTCGGTCACTGCGGAAAAAACACACGTCAAATTCCATAAAGAAATTGATTTGTCCCAAGATAAGCGGTGTGGTGTTGGATTGTGTCCACGCAAATGCCAGTCGTACGGGTGAGAACGAAGCAACATACGCCGAAAGCATAATGACGCGCGCCGGAAATTGCGCCAGATTCCCGGTCAACCGAACCATAGTCGTTTGTTGTTCCCAAACGAGACCCAGCTGCAAGCCCAAGTCAAATGGCAGGACATTGACGGTTGCGCCTGTATCCAGCAAGCCCGATACATTAGCGCTATGTCCTTCAGATGACAAGCGAATTGGTAGAAACGCAAAAGAGCTCGCATCGCCTAACTGCGGTACGGTCGAGGTAAAGGGAAAAGTCACGCCCTCAATCATGCTGCCACCGCCTTGTCGTTCTCAATAGCATTCAAGAGTGTTGCGGCTGCTTCATACGCATTGTAGGGGCTCCAAATTGGATAGTCCATGTTCGGGGACAGTAGTGGCACGTCTTCTTCGCGCGCGATTTCTATAACCAAGACCTGCATCAAACGCAATTTATCGGCGTGTGGCAAAGCGCGTATTGCAGGCACAAGCTCCGTCAATGACATGGTCTATTACTCCTTTCACCTTGGAGCAAGTATAACATCATTTGGGTCTCACGCGCACGGAATCTGTTGTATAATACGCGCCAATTTCACCAGCACCCGTAGCGCTTGAATCCGGCATTCTTGGGACCGCAAGACCCGTCATGTCCCGGCGGAACCTCAGTCGCACGTGCGCCTTTTGACGATGAAAGGCACCGTAATGCGTCCGTCTTTTCGAATCCTTTTATTCCTCAGTTTGAGTGTGGCTGCAATCGCAGCCGCGCTCTTTTATTTCCTTCCGACGCAAGCGCCGCGTTTGCAGGTCCAGCAGGTATGGAATCAGGCGCGCACCGTCGGCGGCTATGCCTTTCGCGCGGACATTGTGCAGACGAATGTGCCGCTGCCCAAACTCTCGAACATCGGACGCAGCAGCAAGACCTATACGTATCACATTCAAGGCAAAACTGACCTTGCCGCGCGCAATTTGGAATTTACCTTGTGGGATCGCGGCGGCAGTGTCACCGACGCGAAATCGGGCGCGCAGTTCAAAATCGAAAACGGATTGGCATACGCGCGCCGCGCGGACAATCCGTGGGAACCGCTCGATGATTTTTCCGGCGCCTTTGCGCCTGAAGGCGATTTCCTCGCGTTCCTCGCGGGCGCAAAAAATATTACGAACGCGGGACACGAAACGCGCAACGGCGCGACGTTCACGCGCTATACCTATGAGATCGATGGCGCGGGTTTTGCCGCATTCGTGCGCGACCAACTCGAAGCGCGCCTGAAACAAAAAGGCGAACTGCCTTACGGGAT
>CAZXYP010000293.1:0-7185 GCA_964644955.1 uncultured Anaerolineales bacterium
CCGAAATCGAAAAGTGGAAATCATTAACCCATGACCAACAACGAATGATCCAAGACCAATGACCAAAACCTATCTGATTGCGCTGGCAATTTTTTGGGGACTGGGCGCGTTGATTTTTGTGGCGCTGGTCTTGTTGGTAGCGCCCAATACGACGCAGGGAGTCAATCTGTACGCTGACAGGGACGCGCAGGCGCTTCAGGTTGCCAAAGGATTGTATTGCCCTGTCTGTCCCGGGACGCCGCTCGACGTGTGCGAAACGCAAGCGTGTCAACAATGGCGCGCGCTCATTAAAGAAAAATTGAGTGCGGGTGAAACGCCCGCGCAAATCGAAGCATATTTTGTCGCGCAGTACGGCGAACGCGTATTGGGCGCGCCGCGCGCGCAAGGGTTGAATTTGATTGTCTATATCTTGCCCGCGTTTGCGGTTTCGGCAGGCGCGGCAATGCTGTACTTGTTTGCCGCGCGGCGCGTTAAGAAGGCTCCCGCGCCTGCCCTTGCCGCCGGCGCGGCATCCGATGCGTATCGCTCCCGCATCGAGAATGAGATGAAACAAGATGAGTGAATCGGTCGCGTCCGCGCCGCCAACACGACGCGGCGCATTTTTGATTTTTGGTATCGTCCTTGTTATCTTGCTGGCATTGCTGGCAGTGTTGGCAATTGCAGTCCGCCAACGCGGCGCAGGTCCGCTCGCGTCGGGGTCCGCGCCCGAATTTACCTTGACAAGTTTCGACGGGCAGACGTACAAATTGTCCGAACTCAAGGGCAGACCTGTCGTCTTGAATTTTTGGGCATCGTGGTGCATTCCGTGCCGCGACGAGGCGCCCGCGTTACAGCGCGCGTGGGAAAAGTATCAAGACCGGGGTGTTTTGATTCTCGGCGTGGATTATGTGGACACGGACCCGGACGCAAAAAAATTTATCGCGGAATTTCAGCAGACATATCCGAACGGCGCGGATGTCGGGACGAAAATTTCGCAAGCGTATAAAATCTCCGGTGTCCCGGAAACGTACTTTATCGGCAAGGACGGAAAACTCTTGCCGGGCATTGACGAGAACGGACGCGTCAAGGGCAACTGGATTGGTCCGCTGCCCGAAGCGGTGCTGAACGCGCGGATTGAGGAAATGCTAAAGCAATAAAAAATCTCGTGACCGAGTCACGAGATTTTTTGTTTTTGCCGCGTACGGAATGCCCACACCGCAAAGAGTACGAGCGCCGCAAGCGTAATGACGCTGATAATTGCGCCGATTTGAAACGACTGCGGCTCGTACGTCACGCGCACTTGATGTTGTCCTTGTGAAAGCGCAATCGCGCGGAATAATGCGTTTGCGCGCTCGACCGTCACTGCGCGCCCATCCACATTTGCGCGCCAGCCCGGCGCGTCCATTTCGCTCAGAACGAGATAGCCGTCAGTCGGCGCGTTCACTTGCGCAATGATTTCATTCGGACCATAGCCCGTAATGGTAATGCCTGCCGCGTCGTACGGCAGGTTCGTCACGTCAATGCCGCTTTCATTACGCAGCGGGTTGGCGACGAACCACGCGCGCGGCGCGGCGGTTTTGTTTTCCCACACCGTAATCCCCCCGCCGCCTTCGAATTGCTTGACAAAATTTTCGGGCATCGGCGTCCCGCGTCGCGTCAACACATATTTTACATTGAGCAGTTGATACGCCGTACTCGCGCGCCCGCCGAGATTGTCCCAATAGGTGTTGAAGGAATTCAGCACGAGCGGATTGTCGCCGTACACATCCTGCAAACCGTGCAACAATCCGGTATCGGGACGCCACAATCCTTCCGCGTCCGTGCGCGAATCAATGCGCGCCAGTCCCGTATTCGTTTTTAAAAATGCCACAATGTCCGCGCGTTGATAGCCGAGCGTCGGGTCGCTGCTGCCGACATCCACGTACGCGCCGAGGGAAAACAAATCGAACGCAATCAACGCAATGACCAAGCCGCCCCACACGCGCGGTGAAAGCCAATTGCGCGTCCATACAAGCAGCAGCGCCATCGAAAACGCGAGCAGCAAAACAAAAAACGCCAGCGCGTTTGCCGCGTTCGCAATGCGTTGAAACAGCGCGGGGTCTTGCCCCTGACCCAAAATCAATATGCCCAACGCCAACGCGCCGCTCACGAGCGCGACGCCCAAGGCAATCCACGCCGCGTATTTGACGAACACGCGCACTTTTTGACGCGTCGCGTCATCTTGTGCCAGGAGCGCGTCCATGCCGATGGCAGCCAGCGCGGCGAGTCCGAAATCAAACAGAAACACGAAACGCGCGGGCGCACGCAATTGTCCAAACCCCGGCACGAATTGAAACAGCCAGCCGTGTACAATCGCATAACCGCCGAGCGCGAGCAACAGTCCGCACAGCGCGAGGATGCCGAAAAAAGTCGTTTTACGGTCACGTCGCAAGACAAGCGCGAACGCGGCGAGAAACAACGGAAACACTCCGAGATAACCGACCTCGACGCGCGCCCACGGACCCCACGCGTTCTCCGGACCACGTCCGAAAAAACCCGGCACGAGCATTCCGACAAGTTCCAATGGCGGCAGCGAATACTGCGCGGCATCCGCATACGTGAACGCGCTGCGCACCGACAAGCGCGTCAATTCCAACGCGGGCAAAAATGTGACTGCGCTCAAACCAAGCGCTACCGCCATCGTCGTTCCAAACAACAGCGCTGCACGTTTCCACGCCGCGCGCTGTGTCGCCATCACGTACGCCGCATACAATGCGAGCGCGAGGACGCTAAACAAATACGGCTGGACGTGTCCCGCGAAAAATGCGAGCGCGAGAAAAATTCCGCTCAAGACGGCATCGCGCAGCGCTGCGCGTTCCATAAAAATTTCACGCAGTGCAGGTGACGGGGCGTTCGTTTGAATTTCCAGCGCGCGCAGGAAAAATAAAAAAACAAGCGGCAGCCACGCGGCGGCGGCAATCAAATTCAAATTGCCGAAATGGGTGATCAATAAATCGGAAAATTCAAATGCCAATGCTCCTGCCAATGCGGCGAGACGATGCAAGCCGCGTCCGTTTTCCCGCAGCGGCGCGTAACGCAAAAACGCGTACATGCCCGCGCCCGCGAGATAGAAATGAAATACGGCAAGCAGTTCGAGGTCGCGATACGCGAGTGGATTTGAGAGGAAATAAGTGAGGAGGTTTGGCGGATAAAACAGCGCCGTTTGAATATCGCCGACGAACGGCGTGCCGCCAAAAATATACGGATTCCACAGCGGCAGCACCCCGCGCGTAATCCAACTTTGCGCGAACGAATACGTGGGATACAAAAAACCTGCAAGGTCGCCGCCGCCCGCGGGCATCCACACGTTCGGCGCAAAAAGCAATTGCCAAAAAAAACCGGCAGTCAAAACGCCGAGCGCGCCGAAGGCGAGCAGGTCGTATTGCGCATTACGCCGCGTCTCGGGTTTGAGACGCGGCGCAATGGTCACAATGCCCAGGGTCAGCAGCCAAACGCACGCGGCGGCGAGCAAAATCATTTTGGAATAGGGTAACGCGCAATTCAACCGCGTGGGGGTCGGGCGGCAGCGCGCTTAAAGTGAAACAATTCTGCGCGCTCAGCGCGTCAATTGATACAGACGCGTTTTGCCGTCCGATGCGGTCCACGCGAGCAGCAGGTTCGGCACATCGCTATAGACAAAGAAAATCATGTCGCCCTTGGCGGATTTGCCTGCCGCGAGTTCACCCGCTTTTAAATCATCGTCGGTCGTGATGCCGCCAATGTTGACTTGATAGCGTTCGCCTTCGGGGGACACGAGCGCGAAATCCTCGGGGCTGAACTTGATGGGCGCACCGCTCGCGCGCGTGTTTTCAATTCTCACCGTGACCAGCGCCAATTCCTGTCCTTCCGGAATCTCGACTCCTTCGGTGGGCAGCGGGCGTTGATATGCTGTTACGGTCACGCGCAAACCGTTTTCGCTCTTGGTGCTTTTGCCGTACGGGACCGGCGTAGCGGTGCCTTTGGCGGACGCGCGCGGCGTCGCGGTGGCTTGCGAAAATGGCATGTCCAAACCCAAATCAATCGTCATGACCGGATTATTGCCGGTTACGCTGGTCAACAAAAAGATGCCCAGGCACATGCACACGCACAAAAACGCAATCCCGCCCAGCGCGAACAAGACAGTGCGGTTGGCGCTGCGGCGTTGTTCCATTCTCACTTCGCGTCCCAATTCCACTTCACGCGGCACGCGATAATTTCCCAAGTCGTTCATTCATCCTCCGATTGTTTCATGCCGTAAACCTCAAACTGCGCGTCAGGGCAGATTGAATTCTTGCAAAATGACGGCGTCGTCTTTCAAACGCACGTCGTTTTCCGTCAAGGGCACGCGCGCGCCGTTTTCGAGCAAATACATGCCCGCGGCGATGCGGTACGCGCCCGTCACCGCTTCCGGCGGCACTTTGAAAATGTACTCGTCAATAATTGTCTCGCCGTTTTGCCAACGCGTGGTGGGGTATGTTCCTCCGCCCGGCTGTTTGTCGTCTTGTGCCCACAACGGCGTATCAGTCGCGGGATTGGGCGGACCGACGAGATGCACAAAGGCGGTGTAATTTTTGTCCGCGCCCTTTTCGGCGTTCCAATACAAACGCACGCGCACGGTATCGCCGCGCGCAAGCGCGTTCGGCTCGACCTCGAAACCGGCGATTGAGGCAAAATCACCCGCGCGAACTGCGAGCGGGTGTTGTGGCGCGACTGCGCGGCGCGCATTGGCGGGAAAACTCAACACCGTTGCATACGTCTGTCCTGCCGCGTCGAGAAATTGCTGCGGCAGCGCGGATTCGGTAAACGCGTTCCCCAACTGCGCTGTCGTGCTTGTGTCCTCGTGCGTGATGATACCATAAGTCGCCGCGCGGTTTGAATTTGCAAGCACCAACACACGGCGTCCGTCAAACGAAGAAACGGGGCGCCCGTCAAACGCCCAAATCACCGTATAGTGGTCGCTGTAATTGGGCGAAAAATAAATCTGTTCGTCGCGCGGGCGCGACGCAAGTTGTGTTGCCATTTTCAAAAGTCCCGCGTCGAACGAATAATACAATCCCGGATTGCTCGCCCATTCCACAAAATATGCGCGCACATTCCAAAACGCGCTGATGCCGAGCAGCACGACCAAAAGTCCCAATACTGCATATTTGAATTTCGAATGGTGAACTTTGAATTTTGAATTTTGAAGGCGCGTCCACACAAAATCAAATCCAACCGCGCACAACAAAATTACTGCGGGCAGTGCGCCGAGGGCGCGGCGAAAATTGGGTGCAAATTCGGTCAGCGCGGAGGGCAGACTCATAATGACCAACCAGATGAGCAGGAACGCGTAAAACGGTTTGCGAAACCGCGCGAGCGAGAGTGCGATGCCAATGACAAACAACACGGCGAGGATTACATCCAACGCGGCGCGCCCCGGCAGATTGTCGCGCGGGTCCGTATCGCCGGTGAAAAAAAACATGCCCGCCGTCCGCAAGAGATTCGCGCCGAACGCTTCTGGGGTGAACACGGTGCCGCTGCGTCCGCCCAACGCCACCGGATTCTGTGCAAAAAATACCAGCAGCGGCGCGAGCGTCAATACGGCGACCAATGCCAAGACAATCCATTTGGCGAAATGTTGGCGTATGAGGGCGCGATGAAACAGTACCAAATACAAGAACCACAAAAATACCGCAACGGACCATACGCGCGCGGCGAGATAGGTATAGACCATTGCCCCCAGCAGAAAACCTGCACCCATGACCCATCGCCACGTCCAACGCCGATACATGAAACCCAACGCCGCCGCACTCAACGTCAGCATTGGCGCGAGCGTAATGGTTTCGATGCCGATGCGCGCAAACATCAACGCCCACAACAATGTCGCGGCGAGAAACGCGGCGACGAGCGCAAGCATATCCGAACGCGGAAAAAACGCGCGGGCGCACGCATAGACTGCAATGACAAATAAAACGCCATACAACGCGGATACCATGCGAATTGCCCATGGCGATTCACCGACCAGCGCAAAGACGAGCGCTTCGGTATAAATGTGCATCGGTTCTTCGCCAAAGTTGGGCGTAAAAAAAATCGGGCGATTGACGCCGCGCAGTACGTCGCGCGCCATCGTGCCATTGAACGCTTCATCGTAATGCAGTCCGGGCGGCAGTGTATCCAACTGCCACACGCGCAAAAACAGCGCAAGCCAGACAATGACAATCAGGATTGCCCAACGGCGCGCACGCGACAAAACCGGCGCCTGCGACGCGCTTGCGTCGCCCGCGTCGGTTTTTGGGGGCGGAGCGATTTGATTAACGGCAGTGGTCAAGGGAAATTATTTCGGTTTGGACTTGGGCTTGGCTTTTGTTTTGGCAAGCCCTTTTTTTGCGGGCGCTTTTTTCTTGGCAGGCGCGCGTTTCTTTTTCGCGGCAGGTTTGGGCGCGGGCGCGGCGCCAAAGGAAACGGGCGCGGTTTCTGCGGTTTCTGGCGCGGCAGGCATTTCCATCGCAAGAATTCCGAGCGCGCGCGGCCCGGGCGATTCCAACCACGCAATGACGTGATCACTCAAAATCTGTTTCGCTTCGTCCAACTTGCCGGACTCGATGCGGCGCGTGGCTTCTTCGGCAAACCAACGCGCGGTCGTATGCGCTTGCGCGTTCGCCAGGTCGGTCGAATGTGCGGGCGCGGACGCGTAAAACCAGGGAATGATTTTTTCGGTGAGAAGCGCACGCGCGCCGTCGCTGTCCTGATTCTCCAAATCCGCGCGCGCTTGCTTTGCCATTGCCAATATATCGGCGAGCAGCGCGACGCCGGGCGCGGGTTGAGGTGCGACCGGCTGCGGTTCCACAATCGGATTTTCGAGCGGCGGCGTTGGCGTGTTGAGAATGTAATCGCGCATGGCTTTGGCAAAGTCGCCGCCAATGTCGTAAGTTTTCCACTGCGGCGCATTGATGCCGTAACAATAAATCGTCGCGCCGACCACATATGGGTCCTTCATCAATTCCGCATCATATTGTCCCATCATGGACAGATATTTCGGCACGCTGATTTTGCCTTTGAAGCCCTGCTGTCCCAAATAATCCACGCCGCATTCGGTAATGAGAATGGGTTTGCGCGCGGCTTGCGGCAAGCGCGTGTAAAACTGCCGATAGCGGTTGCACATGCTGAAATCAAATTCGCTAAAGGATTCATCTGGCGCGATATATTCGT
>CAZXYP010000294.1:0-7185 GCA_964644955.1 uncultured Anaerolineales bacterium
GAAACTGTATTGTGAAATATACCAACGTTTACCGCCGAAATCCAAATAACCGTACACCTGCACATCGGTTTCGCGCAAGTACGTGACGATGGCTTTGGTCGGTAGTGACAATAAAGCGGTGGTGCCGTACACGTGCGCGCTTTTCGAATCGGGCACGACCATGCCGAGAATACGCGCGGTGTTGGCGTCTGCCGCCATTTTTACAAAGTCCACCGTCGGTCCGGGACAATTCGGGCGGTCCACATTGTCAATCGCATAGTGTCCAATCAGGTTGCGATAGGGGACCCACCAAATATCGTATTCGTTCGCCAGCCACACCAACAGCTTGGTGTTGGCGTCGTACATTTCGGGCGTCCACGTTTCTTTGTAAAACCCTTCATGCTCGACGCTGATGGTGTAATAATTCGGATTTTGTCCGGGCACAATGTCTTGCCACGACGGCGTAACTTTGACCCCGCGCGCGTTGGTCCAATAGCCGCCGTTTGGCTTCGTCGGGTCCACGTTCCATTTCAACCCGTTCGCCCACGCGCCATTGTTGATGGAAACCAATTGCGCGACGCGTCCGTCTTTGGCAATCACATAATGCGCGGACGAATTCGGATTCAATTGCGCGTCTTGCAGCCAACGTACTGCCGCTTCGTAACTGCCTTCGGCAATGTGCATGACGACGGCGCGGCGTCCTTGATTGCCCTGATAGTATTTGGTCGTTTCGTATTTGGTGGCTTGGGGGTACCAATCAGTTGCCATGAAAAGAGGGAAGGCGGAAGGATAAAGGATGAAAAAAGGACAAAACATTACCGCTTTATCCTGACAGGTCATCACGCATAACGCGCATCGAAAGGTAATGTGCGAGATGACCTGTCACATCCTTCATCATTCATCCTTGCATTTACAACGTGTCTTCGCCGCCATCCACGCGCACGGTGGTGCCGCTAATCCATTTCACATCGGGACTCATGAGCGCGACGAACGTGGCGGCAATGTCTTCGGGGGTCGTCAAGCGTTCGCCGGGGTTGCGGCGCAGCGCTTCGGCTTTGATGACATCCGCACCCGGAATCATGCGCATCGCCGGCGTATCGGTGACGCCTGCTTCAAAGCAATTGACGAGAATGCCGCGCGGACCAAGTTCGCGCGCGAGTTGACGCGTATGCGCTTCGAGCGCGGCTTTGGCGGCAGACACGGGACCGTATCCGTACCACGCGCGCCGCGAACCCGCGCTGGTCATGGAAAAGACTTTGGAGCCGCGGTCCAATAAACGCACGCGGCACAGGTCTTGTACCCAATACACCATCGAATTCGCCATCACGTCGAGCGTCATCTCCATTTGTTTGCGCGAGGTTTGTTCCTTGAGATTGTCGGACACGAATGGCTGGAGCGAGCCGAACGCGACCGAATGGAGCATTGCTTTGATGGCCCCGTGTTGGTCCTTGAGCGCGTTCGACAGGATCGTGAGCGCGGCGTCGCGATTGTTTTCATCCGCAAGATTCAGTCCGCCAAAGTCAACCGCTTGCCCGGTCAGCGTTTCGGCGATGCCCGCAATGACTTCGAGCCGCACTTCGTCGCGCGCGACATTCTTGTTCCAAAATCTGACCTGCGCGCCCGTTGCTGCGATTTCTTGAATCAATTCGTTGACGCGCGGCATGGCGCCCGCGCGGTCCAGATGCACGCCGAAAATGTTATAGCCCGCGGCAGCTAACGCCTTACTGCACGCCGCACCAAAACCCGACGACGCGCCGAGAATGAGAATCCAACCTTTATCGTGTTGTGACATGAATGACTCCTTGTTTGAAATAGTGCGATAGTGTGTGTAGTGCGGTAGTGCGATAGTAATCGGTAATCAGTTATCGGTAATCAGCAGGACGATTTGCGAGACGCGAATTACGATACGCGATACGCGCTTATGCCCGCTCGCGCTCTAACTTGTCCACAATGGTTTGCAGCGTGAACACGCGCCCAAAATTCTTGTCTTGCGCCGGCACGACCGTCCAGGGCGCATTGGGCAGTGACGTTTTCAGCAGCATGTCGTTCACTGCCTCATAATACGCTTGCCATTTCGCGCGGTTGCGCCAATCTTCGTCGGTCAACTTCCACTGTTTATATAACACCGCCGCCCGCGCTTGGAAACGTCGTAACTGCTCTTCGGCGGAAATATGCAGCCAGAACTTGAACAAAATCGCGCCAAAATCGGTCAAACCGCGTTCGAAATCATTGATTTCGCGATACGCGCGCTGCCACTCGTGCGGTTTCGCGAACCCTTCGATACGTTCGACCAAGACGCGTCCGTACCACGAACGGTCAAAAATGGCAAAGTGTCCCGTCGGCGGGAGACGCCGCCAAAAGCGGTAGAGATAGTGATGCGTTCGGTCTTCGCCTTCGGGCGCGGCGATGGGATACACAATGTAATCGCGCGGGTCGAGCGCTTCGGTGATGCGCCGAATCGTGCCGCCTTTGCCCGCCGCGTCCCAGCCCTCGAACACCATCACGACCGGACGTTCGGCGCGATACACTTCATAACACAGCGTATGCAAACGGTCCTGCAGCGCGTCGAGGCGTTCGCGGTACGCCGCGTCATCCAGCGTTTGGGTGAGGTCGGTATTCTCCAGCATCTTCAAGCTCTTGTTCCAACGCTTGCTGCATCGCCAAGTCGTCGGGTGAAATTTCCAACAGCTGCGCCGCCACAAACGGTTTTAGGCGCGCAATCAATGTTTCAAAAACTTGAACCGTCATCCAACGACGATTGCTGGCGCTGACGAGCGTCCACGGCGCATATTCGGCTTGGGTATAGCCGAACATTTCTTCGGCGGCGAGAATGAACTCGTCATATCTGTCGGCGCCGAGGCGCGCTTCTTGGCTCACGCGCCAGGCGGTCGTTTTGGTATTGAGCAATTTTTTGATGCGGCGTTTTTGTTCTTGATTGTCAATGTGCAGCCAAAACTTTTGAATGACTACACCGTCATCGGCAAGCGTGCGCTCGAAATCTTGAATGTCGCGGTACGCTTCTGCGGTATCATCACGCACCCGGCGTAACTTGCGCAATTTGCGTGATGATGCGTCATCGCGCCATGCGTGTTTGGCGATATTTTTGGCGACGCGGTCAATCAGGACGCGGCGATACCAACTGCCGTGAAAAATTGCAATCTCGCCGCGCGCGGGCGCGCGTAACCAAAAGCGATGCAGCCACGGGTAACGCAGTTCGCGTTCACTCGGCGCGCTGATGGGATGCACGCGATATCCGCGCGGGTCGAGTCGGGTCACCAACGCGGTAATGGCGCGCCCCATGCCGGCGGTGCCGACCCCTTCAAAGACGATGAGAACCGGCGTTTTGCTTTCAAACACCGCGCGCCCAATTTGATACATTTCAAATTTGAGCGGGGTCATGCGCGCGCGGTATTCGTCTTTGGACAGCGCGCGTGTGAGGTCAAGTTGTTCGAGCATGGGATGTCTATGTGTGCTGGCGCATGTACACGATGATGTCCAAATCACCCGGCGAATGATTGAATTGGGTGAGCCGCAGCGCGATTTCGGAACGATGCTGCGTCGCGTGATTGACCTGATGGAGCATGGTCTGCCACAACAAATTCTTGAAGGGCTTGCCTGCAAAATTCGTGTACGAAAATTCGCCGCGCAGAACATTCTCTTCGATGCGCTGCAAATAGCCCTGCGTGTGCGCTTCAATTTGGTCCCAGTATTGGCGCACCAATGCCAACGTTCCAAAATCCTGCGCGTTCAAATTCGCGGCAGGCGACCGACCGCTCCAGCGCGCGAGCCACACTTCTTGCGCGCCCATCAGGTGGACGAGGGTATCGCGGATGCAGGGCTGCGCGGTGGAACTGCCTTGCCCCGCCAGAAATTGTGCTTGCGATAATTTTTCGCACGCATCGAGAATCCGCTGATTCGCCCAATAATTGTACGCATAGAGGAAGCGAATGGTCTCTTTCATGTGTCATGACGTCATAACAATTTCAAGCGTTCGTCTGCGTGATGTGTCGGGTTAACGAATGAATTTGTTACGACGCCTCTCTGATTTGCAGTACCGCCGCGCCGTTCACGCGCGAATGTTTTACATCTTGCAGCGCGCGGTTTGCTTCGGCGAGCGGATAGATTGTGGTTTCGGTTTGAATGGGAATGCGCGCGGCGAGTTCCATCAAGTCCTCCACATCGCGCCGCGTCGAGTTTGCCGCGCTGCGGATGGTGCGTTCGTGATACAACAGATTGTAATCGAATGACGGAAGCGGCGACGAATGTACGCCCGCATGCACGACCGTCGCGCCGCGTGCGCTCACTTCCAATGCGCGCACGACCAAATCGCCGACGGGCGCAAATACAATCGCGCTGTCCAATTTGCGCGGCGGCGTGTCGCTTGCCGCGCCGACCCATTCTGCGCCGAGTTCCCGCGCATGCGCCTGATGCGCCGCGCTGCGCGTAAACACCAAAACGCGTTTGTTCCAAAACCGCGCGATTTGTAAAACGATATGCGCGCTCGCGCCAAAACCAACCAGCCCAATCGTTTCGCCGCGTTGAATTTCACTCAACCGCAGCGCGCGATAGCCGATGGCGCCCGCGCACAACAGCGGCGCGATTTTTTCATCCGCAAAATTTTCGGGCAGCGCATACGCGAACTTTTCGTCAATGCAAGTGAATTCCGCATACCCGCCGTTCGTGTCGAATCCCGTAAAGCGAATGTTCTCACACAAATTTTCGCGGTCGCTGCCGAACCATTTGCAATTGGAATCAATCCAATTCAGCCACGGCACGCCGACGCGCGTTCCCAAATCAAAGCGTTTTGCATCTTCGCCGCGCGCCTCGACGACGCCGACGATTTGATGTCCCGGCACGAGCGGCAGGCGCGGCGGATGCAGTTCGCCTTCGCAAATGTGCAAATCGGTGTGGCAGACCGCGCACGCGGAAATTTGGACGCGAATTTCGTTTGCGCGCGGCACGGGCGTTTCGATTTGGGTCAGCGTCAACGGCTGCGCGTCAACTTGCTTTGGCGCATACAAGACTTGCGCTTGCACTTGTCGTGAAATGCAAAATCGTGCGAATCTGTGTTCCGCTGGAATTCATTCGCGACGCTTTGCGGATTTTAACTTTCGCGTCCTTTGACCAGCACCGTCATCGTCCCTTGATACAAGGTCTCGGCGCGTTGATTCAACACGCGCAATTCGATGACGACGATACCGCCCGCGCTGCGAATCGGTTTCGTTTCCTTCACTTGTGCGACAACGTGCATCGTATCGCCAATTTTCAACGGACCTTTGAATTTTATGTCCAATTCGCGGAACGCAATCACGGTGCCTTCCAACACGCCCATCTGCCAGACCAACCCGATGGCATAGGAAAGCCCCAACATGCCGTGCGCAATGCGTTCGCCGAACATGGTCGTCTTGCCGTATTCGGCGTCCGTGTGCATGGGATTCGTGTCCCACGTCAGAGCTGCGAAATTCACAAGGTCCGCTTCGGTGATGGTGCGTCCCGGCGAAACGATTTCCTGCCCGACCTCAAAGTCTTGAAAGTATTTGCCGCGTGGCGTAAACATTGTTGGAGACTAGAGAGTAGAGACTGGAGATTCGCGGAATGAACAATCTCCAGTCTCCAGCCGCCAGTTATTTCAATCCTCGAAACGCGCGTTTGCCCGCGAAAATCGCGGCTTCGCCCAGCTCTTCGTCAATGCGCAAGAGTTGATTGTATTTGGCAACGCGGTCAGTGCGCGCGGGCGCGCCGGTCTTGATTTGTCCCGCATTGGTGGCGACGGCGAGATCCGCAATCGTCGCGTCTTCAGTTTCGCCGGAGCGATGGGAGGTCATTGAAGTCCAGCCCGCGCGGTGTGCCATGTCCACCGCATTGAGTGTTTCTGTTAGCGAACCGATTTGATTCAATTTGATGAGGATGGAATTCGCGGCTTTGCCTTGAATGGCGCGATAGAGCCGTTCCACATTCGTCACGAGAAAATCATCGCCGACGAGTTGAATGCGCGAGCCGAGCCGTTGTGTCAACTGTACCCAATTGTCCCAATCATCTTCGGCTAAACCATCTTCAATTGAAATGATGGGATATTTTTCCACCATCCACGCGTACCAATCAATGAGTTCGGTCGCCGAAAGCGTTTTGCCTTCTTTGCGCAATTTGTATTTGCCGTCCTCATAAAATTCCGATGCCGCAGGGTCGAGCGCAATATACACCTGCTCGCCGGCTTTGAAACCCGCGCCCGCAATCGCTTCCATGATGAGGTCGAGCGCTTCGGTGTTGGATTTCACCGGAGGCGCAAAACCACCTTCATCACCCACTTGCACACTAAAGCCGCGCTTTTTCAGCAACGCTTTCAGCGCGTGGTAAATCTCTACCCCCCATTCCAACGCACTGGAAAAATCGGGCGCGCCGGCGGGCGCAATCATAAACTCTTGAATGTCGGTAGATTGCCAGGACGTGTGTTCGCCGCCGTTCATGATATTCATCATCGGCACGGGCAAGGTGCGGGCGTTGACGCCGCCGATGTAGCGGTACAGCGGCAAATCGAGCGACGCCGCGGCGGCTTTGGCGACCGCCAGCGAAACGCCCAAAATCGCGTTCGCGCCGAGCGCAGCTTTGTTGGGCGTATTGTCCAGATTCAACATCAATTCGTCAATGCCTGCCTGATCGGTCGGGTCCCAGCCAATCAATTCTTCGGCAATGACCGTGTTGACATTCTGCACTGCCTTTTCAACGCCCTTGCCGCCATAACGCAAAGTATCGCCGTCGCGCAATTCCAATGCCTCATGCACGCCGGTGGAAGCGCCGCTCGGTACCGCCGCGCGCCCCATTTTGCCATCGCTCAAATACACATCCACTTCCACTGTCGGATTGCCGCGCGAATCCAAAATCTCGCGGGCGACCATATCTTCAATCACTGCCATGCTCATTGGTGTTCCTCCATAAATTTATTGACATGCTGCAATGCGAACGGGGTTTGCGCCCCAAAACAAACATTCCAACTGCTTGCCGTCTGCGGTTGTCACGCGCACATTGACGCTGCTGCCCGCGCCGTGGGACACGCGCGTTGTATCGGCGGCAGTCAATGTGCGCGCGTTGTCTTGCTGCCACGCGCGCGCCTGTTCGGAAATTTCGGCTTGACAGTCCTGACACTCAAATTCGCCGCGTCGTAAAAATTCAGAAATATAATTCGCGTAATTTTGTTTCAAGTCTGCGCAG
>CAZXYP010000295.1:0-7182 GCA_964644955.1 uncultured Anaerolineales bacterium
AAAGCGTCGAGGTGGGTTTTCGTGAATCGCTTGCCACACGCCGCCTGTGACCGGTAACAACGGTTTCTGCGCAGGCGCAACACTTTGTGCCGCGCCAACGCTGACGCCCGTGCCTTGAATCGTCAGTTGGAAATTCGCCGTGCCGGTGTTGAAATTCACGACTTGGACATAGAACGTACCGGGAAAATTGAACTGCCCTTTCCATTTCAAATCGGACGATTTACATTCGCCCCAGTACACTTCTTCACCGGTCGCGCAGTCCACCGAATACGGCGTGCCGCGTCCGATGGGTCTCGTTTTCGGGTCCCACCAACTCTGCGCCTGTTCGGGCGTGAATACATTAAACTCGACCAGACTGTTTGTGCCGTTCGGCATCAAAATCGTAATCAATGATTTATCGCCCGCGTAATTGAATTTGTACCACTGCGTCGTTTGCGCGGGAATGCTTTGCGATTGTCCGTTGAGATAGGTCGCGGTGGCGGGGTCGCTATTGGGTGTCTGCGCGCGCGCTGTCGCAGTGAACATCCAGGTCGCGGCGAACGCGCACGCCAGCAGCAGCAAAAATCGTTTCATGTTTTTTTCTCCTGCGGACAGGATACGCCAAACGCGCCAAAACGCCAAAATGAAAATGCCTCCCGTTGTCGCGGGAGGCATTGTTTTTAATTTTCTTTACCGGGAAATTGCAGGACGCCGCTGCCGCACATCCCGCCTGGACAGGTCAACAATTCGACCGCGCGCTGCAATTGCAAATCGCGGCTCGCATTGTAATCGCGTTCGGTCTGTGTTTTCAACACGGCAGGCGTAAGCGGCGCGACCCCCGCGGGCAGTGCAATTTTTTCATCGGGCTTGATGCCTTGATGCCAAATCACGCGCCCGTTCGGCGTCAACCATTCGCTCGTCGCCAAAAGCATCGCGGAACCGTCGGGCAGATTGAACGTGTTCAATACCGTGCCGGTGCCAAATGTCGTTTCGCCAACCAGTTTCGCGCGACCCGCATCTTGCAATGCGCCCGAAACAATTTCCGAAGCGCTTGCGCTGCCGTAATTTATCAACACCACCATCGGCAAATCGGTCGCCAGTCCGCCGGATTCAATTTGAACATGTTCGATGTTGCCTTTGGCATCACGCTGCAACAACACATCGCCCTTGTCCAAAAATTGACTCGCGGTTGTAATCGCTTCACTTAACAATCCACCGGGATTGTTGCGCAAATCCAAAATCACGCCCGTCAAATTTTGCGCCTTGATTTCGGTCAATGCTTTTTTCAACCCCGCGCCCACCCGGTCACTAAAACCCGTGATACGTACCACTGCCACCGTGGTGCCGGGCACTTGCGCCCACGATACATTGTTCACTACAATCTTTGCGCGCGTGAGCGTGAGCTCGCGCTGTGAGCCATCTGCGGCGTCAATGATGGTCAACTTTACTTGCGTGCCGGCAGGTCCCAAAATTTTTTGAATGACATCTTGTACGCTCTTGCCCGACATGTCCTCATCATCCACTTTGAGAATCGCGTCGCCCGGTTTCAATCCGGCTTTCAGCGCGGGCGAATCGTCCATGGGCGCAACAATGACGACGTAATCGCCGCGCTTTTCCACCTGCGCGCCGATGCCTTCAAAGGACCCGTTGGTGTAACCGTGATGCTGTTTCAACATTTCGGGCGTCAAAAAGGTCGAATGTCCCGTATCGCCCAACGCATCCACCATCCCGCTGATTGCGCCATACGTGAGTCGCTGCTGTTCCACCGCGTTGCGGTCCACATAATGCTTGTCAATCAAACGCCACGCTTGCAATAACAAATCGGTATTGGGACGCGAATCGGCGTTCGGACTTGCCGCGCTTGCTTCGCCCACATAACGGTCGAGCATCACGCCGCCCGCCAAACCAAACACAAACACACTCAATACCAAAAACAAAACGCCAATATAGCGCCATCGAATTTTCATGTTCCGCTTCCTTTGTCTGTCATCTTCCATTCTTTGTAATTCATTGCTCATTGTTCATTGCCCATTGTCCATTGCTCATTGTCTCTTGATGACGTTAGGTCGGAATGATTTCGACCTTAACCGAGAATGAGACGCCCGCCCAATACAATCAACATCCCCAACACCAATTTGTGAAAAATTTTCTCGGGAATGTAGCGGTCCAAAACGAGTCCCGCGCCGATGCCCGCGAGCAGCGCGACGAACGCAACGGGTAATACATCCAGCACCACTTGATTCAACGCGCCGTTCCACGTGTGCCCCGCCACAACCACGATATTCATCAAAAAAAATAAGCCCTGCAAATTACTGCGAAATTCATCCGCTTCCCATTCGCGGCACGCGGCATAAATCACCAGCGGCGGACCGCCGACGTTGTACGCGCCCGCCAGCAAACCGGAAAAAAATCCAAACAGGTACGCCCATCCTTTACCCGCGAGCGTCGGCAAACGCGGCGAGAGCAGCGCATAAAAACCGTATGCCACCAAAATCACGCCCAAGCCAATCACAATCACGCGTTCGCTCACCACCCCCGGCGCCGCGATGCCGAACGGAATCGCCAACAAGGACGCGAGCGCGATACGCCATACTGCGCGCGCGTCAAACCCGCGCCGTTGGCTCACCAACAAAATCAAATTCATTGGCAATGACACCAACGCCAAAAGCGGCGCGCCAATCGTCACGCCAATCACTTGCGCCAAAAGCGGCATCCCGACCAGCGCGGAACCGAAACCGGTCACTGCCTGCGTAAACGCGGCAACAAACATTGCAGCGGCAATCCAAAACTGTACGGGTTCTGGCATGAGCGTTGACCCAACACAGCGCGTGGGTGTGAAGATTGTAGCATCAATCCTCTACGCCGCCCGAGCTCCATCCATGATTCCTATCCCGGCGATGCCATGCAAAATACCGTGCTTGCGCCCGCGCTGCAGAAATGTATCGTGACATTCGCTTGAAATTTATGCTAGAATGACAACCGACAATTGCACCACCAAAACAAGAATTTGACCTCTGCAGCCGGGGATATCGCGTATGTCGCAAGAGCTCGGAAAAACTGAGACGTTCACATTCGAACCACTCGCGCCGCTCGTGTTGGGAACAGTTTTGCTCGACCGTTATACCGTAATGGAAATGGTCTCCAGCAGCGAGACCGCCAATGTCTATCTGGTAGCCGCCGCGCGTGCCTGTCCCTTTTGCAATGTCGAAAATCAGGGCGATGCAACCGAATGCGGTTTTTGCGGGAAACCATTACCCGAACCAAAATTGGTTCGGTTGCGGGAACAATATGCTCCACCCGATACCCGGCAGCTGCCCCCTTCCAGTTTTGTCATTGACAATTACTGTTTTTCCTTTGTGCCCGACACGCCGCCATCCACGCTGTCCCAAACACCCCCTTTGCGCCTGACCTATGGGCTGCAAACGGATACCGGTTTGAAACGCAGTACGCAAGGCGAGCCAAATGAAGACAGCATCGTCGCCGTAACATTTGAAGGTCAAGGCCTCCCCTCAACCACATTGGCGCTCTTTATGATTGCCGACGGCGTGGGCGGCGCGGCAGCCGGCGAAGTGGCAAGTCACCTTGCGCTCCAAGTCTTGACCCGCGAATGGACCAACCGCATTCTCTTGCCGCTTTGGAATGGAACAACGCTTTCGGATGAAACGATTCGCGCGGAACTTGAGGCGGGCTTGGCGCAAGCCAATGCGCGCTTGCTGGACTATCAAATGGAACACGCGGTACAAATCGGCACGACTCTGACCGCAGTGGTGTTGCTGCAACGCGAAGCATACATCGTCAATGCCGGCGACAGCCGCACCTATCTGTATCGAGACAAAACGTTTGCGCCCATTACGCGTGACCATTCGTATGTTGCGATGCTGGTGGCAAGCGGACTGCTCACAAGCGAAGACGCCTATTCTCATCCGCAGCGCAATATCATTTTGCAGAGCTTGGGGGATGCGGCGTCCACCACCGATATTTTCCCACAATCCGGCGGCGCGTTTGCCCTGCTGCCGGGCGACCAAATTCTTCTGTGCAGTGACGGACTGTGGGAATTGGTGCGCGACCAGGAAATTCAGCAGGTCCTAGAGCAAGCGCCCGACGCGCAAAGCGCATGTGCCGAACTCGTCCGGCTGGCGAACGCGGCAGGCGGCGCGGACAATATCAGCGTCATTGTAATTCGTTGTGACGAAATGTAACGGTGCGCGGCAATGTCATTGACTCAGGGCGATATCGTCAACCAGCGCTATGAAATTTTGGAGATGCTCGGCAAGGGCGGCATGGGCGCGGTCTATCGCGCCCGGGACCGGTCGCTCGAGCGCGCTGTCGCACTCAAAGAACGCACCCCCGACCCCAATGGCACATCGCAGGGGATGGCGCAAGCACGCGCTCAATTTCGGCGTGAAGCCCAGGTGTTGGCACATGCGAACCATCCGAACCTGCCGCACATTTACGATTATTTTTCAATCGGCGAAAATGAATACATTGTCATGGATTTGATTGAGGGCGAAAATCTGCATCGCCTCATTCAAGAACGCGGCGCGCAGCCGGAACCTTTGGTCTTGAGCTGGGCGCGCCAGATTTTGGATGCGCTGGTGTATTTGCATTCCAACAAAATCATCCACCGCGACATCAAACCGCACAACATGATTCTCACGCCCGACGACCGCATTGTCTTGGTGGACTTTGGTCTGGTAAAATTGTTCGACCCAAGCCAGCCCAGCACGCTCACGTTACTGCGCGGCGTTGGGACGCCCGAATACGCGCCGTTGGAACAATACTCGCGTGAAGTCGGACACACCGACCCGCGCAGTGATATTTACGCGTTTGGCGCGACACTCTACACGCTCTTGACCGGCAAAGCGCCACCTGATGTGCATGTGCGCCTCTTGCATCCCGATGCCATGCGCGCGGTGCGCGAACTCAATCCCAAAATCTCCTTTGGCACGGAAAGCATTATTGAAAAAGCAATGGGATTGTATCCACAACAGCGTTATCAAACCGCACACGATTTGATGGCGGCATTCGGATTTTCGCCCTCGCGTGTGGACGTACCCACCCTTGACCGCACGCCGGCGCCGCATTCATCCACAACTATAGAGCCCGCGACGACGCCGCCCATACCCATCACGACAACAATAAACCCCAATGCGCCCGCACACGAGTTTGGCGAACCGGACGCAATGGATAACCAAGATGATTTTCAGGTTTCCAGTGTCAAACAATCCGTGAGCGGCATGTTGACAGTACGCGGGATTGCGCGTCCCATTCCGCCCACGCCCCCGGCGGAACCACCACCGGACAAAACCCAAATTTTGTCACCGCGCGCCAAAATGTCGGTTTCGATTGTGCAAGGTATTTTGCGAATGCAAATCGGTTCGGGACATTTTATCGAATTCGTGCGCGTGCCCGCGGGACTTTTTACAATGGGCAGTGACCCGCGCACCGACATTCACGCCCAGCCGGATGAATTGCCGCAACTTCAGGTCGAACTTGGTGAATACTGGATTTCCAAATTCCCGATTACGGTCGGGCAATACACCATTTTTACCAATGCGACCAACCGCGTGGCGCCGTTTGATTTTCCGCACAAGAGCGGACATCCCGTTGTGAACGTAAGCTGGTTCGATGCGTTGGTCTTTTGTCGCTGGGCAAGTGACTTGACCAACAAGCAAGTGCGGCTGCCCACCGAAGCGGAATGGGAAAAAGCCGCACGCGGCACGGACGGGCGGCTCTATCCGTGGGGCAATGAATTTGACGCGCAGTTTTTGAATTGCGGCGAGGCGAAAATCTCCGGCACGACCCCCGTTGACGGTTTCTCTGCCGGCGTCAGTCCGTACGGCGTTTGGGATATGGCGGGAAACGTCTGGGAATGGGTGAATGATTGGTACAAATCGGATTATTACGCGGAACGCGTCACACTCAATCCGCAAGGTCCGGAAACCGGATATTACAAAGCGCTGCGCGGCGGCGCGTGGTTCAGCGACCAAGCGCATGTGCGCGCGGCAGACCGCACCCATTTCAATCCCGAAAATCGCTATGATTATGTCGGCTTTCGCGTTGTGCTGACACCCGACAACACGAATTGAATTTACAATTACATCAATCCCGTTTCTATGGCGCAAATCAAACTCTGTCCCAATTGCGAACGACGCAACGCATCCGCCAACCCTTTGTGCGCATTCTGTGGAATGGATTTGGAAACCGCGCCCAGCTTTGATGCACCGGAGCTGGAGCCACCGCGCATCACCATCAACGACCGCACATTGACTTTACCCCTGCAAGTGGAATTGGTCATTGGACGCGCTGACCCGCAAAGTGGGTGGACCCCCGAAATTGATTTGCTTCCGTTTGGCGGAACGTCTGCCGCCGGCGTATCGCGGCGTCACGCGCGTTTGGTGTGGTACGGACATTGGCAAATCGAAGATTTGAATTCTGCGAACGGCACACAGCTGGATCGTCGCCGCCTCGAACCCGGCAAACCCCAGGATTTAAAGCCCGGTTCCATCATCCAAATCGGCAAATTGTATTTGGTCTATCACGGCTAGAAAATTTTTTTTCCGCGCCCACAAAAAAAGCGACGCACCGAAACAGTTTTCGGTGCGTCGCTGTGTGACAGGGGACAAGGGACTCGAACCCCTAACCCTTCGCTTTGGAGGCGAATGCTCTGCCAAATTGAGCTAGTCCCCTAAACGATAATACTTGCGCTCACGCGCGGTTTTTCTGCGATGACAATTCGCGCAGCGTACTTGACACTTGGCAATTTCTGCAATCAAATCTTCGGCGCGTCTCCAGTGAAGTTCTTGGCTGATATTGAACTTTTTGTCATACAAGTGGTCAAAGTCAAGAACGAGAACATCAGATTCGCCGCAGTCCACGCACGGGTGGCTTTGCAGATGTTCGAGAATAATTGCTCGATTCTGCTTTGTCATTGCCGCATTACGAGTTTTGGCGCGCTGTAGATATGATTCTCGATTCTTTTGATAATGCCGTTTTGTCCAATCCGACTGATATTTTTGGCAATGACGCGGCGCGCAACATCGGTTATAATGGGTGCGATCAGCATCAAAAGCCGCGCGGATCGCGCTATCAGAAAAGGAGAATACCCATGGACGAGTTGGTCAAGCAAGTGGTCGAAAAGACGGGCATCCCCGCCCAGCTCCTCCGGGAAGATGACGCCCAGGAAGCCCAGCTCGGCGGCCT
>CAZXYP010000296.1:0-7088 GCA_964644955.1 uncultured Anaerolineales bacterium
CCGACGCCCGAAGGACTTTTTACGGCGCAATTATGACGCAGTGGCGTTGGCGCAGCATTTTGACGATGGAGTATCGGCACTCGCGTTCGCGGTGATTTTTCTCGCCCTTGCCGATTTACAGAAAACCGCGCTGCGGGCGGACGCGGAACGCTTTTTACAAGGACGCTGGTTTGAGACACTCGCCGAAGGGCTGGAACTCTCGCCCGAACATTGGCGGCACTTGGCACAAAAAGTATCGGCACAGGGGCGCGCGGAATAACGGCACACGTGGCGGAAAATATCGGCACATTGCCATAAGCGCGCCCTTTACAAGTAACACTTATGCAACGATTGAAACAGTGCAAAGCCAAAACGAAAAGCGGGCAACCTTGCCCCAACAAGCCGAGCGCAAGCGGCTATTGTTTTACCCATGACCCGACGCGCGGCAAGGAACGCGCACAGGCGCGGCGCAAGGGGGGCAGTCATTCGCGCGTCCCCCACAACGGCAACGCCGACGCGCTGCCCAAACAAGTGCGGACGCTAGCCGACGTGTTGGCGATTCTGGATTACGCGCTTGCGGAAACGCTGCCAATGGAAAATAGCATCCAACGCGGACGGCTGCTTGTCGCGTTGTCTCATGCGTTCATCGAAGCCATCAAAGAAGGCGAACTCGAAGCGCGCGTTGACGCAGTGGAACGCGCGTTGAAACTGCGCGATGAAAAGGGGCAAACATGAATTTGACGGCACGCATCGCCCGTGCCGAAACAATGGCGTTCGGCGCGGGTTTGAACGCAGCGCGCGTTCTCGAAATGGTGCAGCGCGGCGAGTTTGACCTACTGACGGACGCCGAACTGGATTGGCTTGTCGCGGGCGGCGCGCAGTTATCGCCCAAAACGCGCGCAGAGCTTGACCGTCTCTTTGAATCGTTTTCCGACGCGGACTTGGACGCGATTTGTGAAAGCCGCACACTTTCGGCAAAAGGGCAAAGCATCCAAGAACAAATTTACAAATTACTTGGGGTGAAGGAATGAGCATGAACGCGAAAACACTGCAACGGCAATACGACAAACTCACGGCGCGCGAACGGCTTGCGCTGCTACTCGCTGCGGACGCGCGCGGCGACGAACGGGAACACCGCGCGTTGCTGGATGCTGCGCCGACGGCGTTGTATCGCTTGCCGCATCATTGGCAACTCTTTGACACGCTGCAACTCTTGGCATTGTCGTATTTGGTGAATCAACTTGACCGCGCGTGGGCAATCGGCACTCTCGCGCACATTTCAGACGACGTATCGCCGACAAGTGATAGGGCATGGCGCGCCGCGCGCATCGCCGCGTATGTCTTTTGCGTCCAAGCCGACGCATGGCGCGCGTTTTGCGGCGAGTTGGAAATTGACCCGAACGCGCTGATTGTGGAATTCGCGGACGCGCTATTTTCGCTTGAATTCGCCGAAAGGATTGCGCGGGAATTCGCGTTCACGTTCGACGAAGCGCAAGGCGAAGTGGTCAAAGAGTTTGGCAATGACGCGGACGTGATAACGTCCGAACGCGCGTTGAATGACTTGCGCGCGCTGTTGAAACGCGGCGCGGGGTGAGGATGAAACTTGAATTGCGAATCGAAAAAATCGAAAGCGCGCTGCGCGCGACGCGCGCCGACGAATCGGACGCATGGTTTGAAATCGTGAAAGAAAAGGGCATCACACGCGCGCAAGAGATTCTCGCCGCGCGCGGCATGACTGACGCATCATCACGCACCCCGCGTAATTTGGGCATTATGCGTGATGATGCGTCACAGGAACTTGAAACGCTGCGCGCAATGATGACAGAGGCGCACGCGCAAGTAGAGCAATGGGAACGCGAAACCTTTGGCGAGAACACCGATGCTTTCAAGCCGTAGTTTGGCGAAGCAAGCCATATTGCCACAATTCGCCGCGCCGATTCGTCACCCCGCGCGTTTTTCGGCTGCGCTGTTACCGACAATGGCGCGGTATCTGCGCGCGGGCTGGTATGTCCTTGACCCGTTTGGGGGCGTGGGCGGGCTTGCGCGTTTGGGCATCACGGGCGCGCGGTGTGTGGTGAATGAAATCGAATGGAACGTTATCGCGCAAGCGCAGGGGAAATATCGCGTTGCGGGCAACGCGCTTGCGCTGCCTTTTGCAGCGGAAACGTTTGACGCGGTGGTGACATCGCCGACGTATGGAAACCGCATGGCAGACCATCACCGCGCGCGGGACGCGTCGCGGCGCAACACCTATTTTCACGCGTTCGGGGGCGCAATGCACGCGGACAATACGGGCTTGCTGCAATGGGGCGCGGCGTATCGCGAGCGGCACGCGCGGGCATGGGGCGAAGCGGCGCGCGTTCTGAAACGAGGCGGGTTATTCCTGTTGAACGTTTCCGACCATATTCGAGACGGACGGCGCGTGTATGTGTCCAAGTGGCATTTGGAAACCGTGCGCGCGTTGGGCATGACCTTGCGCGTGTGTCATGCTGTCCAGACGCCGCGTTTGCGATGGGGGGCGAATGGGGAAGCGCGGTGCGCGGTGGAATACGTTTTCGTTTTTGGAAAGTCGGACGGCGGGGAAATGTTCACCGCGCGGTGAAATGAGTTTGCCGCGTTTGCCGCGCAGGTTTGCACTTTGACAAATGAATACGGGGATTGAAAAAGAGCGCGGCGCGTGCGATAATTCATTTCCGAAAGGGAAATGGCGCAGGGCGAAACTTTCACAGGGAGCGCGGGCTATGGCAGAATGGATTACGACCAAAGAGGCGAGCGAATTGACGGGCTACAATGCCGAGTATCTGCGTTGGCTAATTCGAGAAAAGAAAATCAAAGCGCAGAAATTTGGTATCTTGTGGCAGGTGAACAAATCAAGCTTGCTTGCATACTTACGCAGTGCGGAAAAATCAGAGGACAAGCGGCGCGGGGCAAAGTCTGCGCGGGATTGACAAGCCATGATATAATTATCTTGTAAGTTACAAGGTATTTCATTCTAAAACATGCCGCGCAAGTGCTACCAACACCTACACGGCACTAACCCCCCAAGTGTGCGTGACACTTGACGGGCTGACACAGATTATACACGAACTCTATCACGCGATAGAGTTTTTTTGTTACCCACGAGCAAGGGGTAGGCGAGTTTCACGCACTCGCCCTATCTCTTGCTCGTTTCCGTGAAAGGAACGCCCGATGTTACCGAAACTCGCCCACACTCCACGCGTGACCGAAATCCCCGACGCGCGCACACTCGAACTTGTGACCCCGAACGCGCTGCGCTGCCATTGCGCGGAATATCGCACGAATCATTTTTGTTTGCATCTGGTCTATTACACGGCGGCGAAAATTCATGCGTTCCAAGAACGGAACGCCGCGCATTTGGAAACATCGAAAAAGGGGGTGACGCGATTGACGTGACCAAAGGGCGATGGGCAAGGACGCGCAACGCAAGACAGAGACAACCGCGCCGAGTGCGAGTAGGCGCAACCTCAATAACGAAAGGAAGGAAAAAAAATGCACCCACCGAAAAACTTTTCGCGTATCGTCAACCGTCAACGCTACAGCGTCGAGACGGCAACACTGATTGCGAGTGATGAGTATTGGGACGGGCATAATTTCGAGCGCAACGGACGCAACACCTTTTTGTATCGCACGCCGAACGGAAGTTATTTCACCGTCACGCTAAGCCAATGGCAGGGCGAAAAGGACACCTTGACGCCCATTTCCAAAGAAGAAGCGATTGCGCTGTACGAAAATGAATTGCCCGAACACGCGGCGGAATACGCCGACGCGTTCCCCGACGTGGATGTGACAGATGCGTAAGCGGCGATTGTGCGATTGGTCGTTTTCCAAACAGAAAAATAAATCGGCGTTCCCGTCCCCTCAAGAACTTGAACGCCGATAGAGGCGGTTGCACACAACCGCACGCAAAGAGATTGCGGCAACCGAAGCAAATTATACACGCGAACGCGTTGCCGCAATCTTGGACAAATGGAGCAAAGCAAAATGAATACGAATGGACTTGCCGACAATCTCATGCCCCAAGACGATTACGGCATTGCATCGCCCGAAGTGAAATGGGGCGCGGATGACATCATTATTCTGGTCATCGGCGCGTTACTCTCTCTCTATACCATGTGGCGCAGCGCGGATTTTCTCTCGCACACCATCCCCGACGGCTTGCAATTCCGCGAAGTGGTGATTGTCTTGGGCATCGTGGGCATGGACGTTGCGATGTGGGCATGGGCTTTTACTTGGCTGCATTGGGCGCGCACCAAAGCGCAAAAAAATCTCGCGTTGGGCATGTTCATTCTCACCGCGTTCATCGTGTCCATTGCGGCGATTACGGATGCGGCGATGTATTTTTTCGGCGGCGCGCTGCATGAATCCGTGCGTGTCATGGCGTTCTTTATCGTCATCGGCGGCGCGATTCTCGTTGCGATTGCGGCGTTTGGCTATCACAACATTTCGCCCAAAGTGCAAGTGGAACGCGCGTTACGCATTGCGAAATCGGACATCGAGAAAAAACGTGCGGCGCATTTCGCCGACTTTGAGACGAAACGGCTGGAACATCAAGCCGAAATGGAAAAACGGCATTTGACCGTCACGCAGCAATTGGAAACCGAACGCCAAGACTTGGAATTGTCCGAGCAATTGGTCAAGACGCGTAACGCAATGGTTGAACGCGCCAAACAAGTCGCGCGTCTCAAAGCGGAACAAGACCGCGCGTTCGAGGAACTCCACAACGTCATGCGCTATGTCGGACCCACGCCGTCCGCGAACGGGAATGGGAACGGCAACGGCGCAACGGAAAAACACGCGAACGCGCCGACGCTGCCCCAAGCGCAAACGAGCGGCAACGGCGCGGCGAAAACCGCGCGCGCGCGCAAAGCGGCGGACACGGGGGCGGATGACCCAAACGCATAATGGGAGAGGTCGGACGAACTGCGTCCGCTCGGAAACGAGTTTCCGCGCAACCTCTCCCACCACTCGCGGCGCAATGGCGCATCGAAATTCAAAAGCGCGGGCGGTATTGGCAATGGCGCAAAGGCAGTCACTCGAAACGCGCTGCCAAGTATGGCGGCAAGTTTGAAACTCTCGCCGATGAAAGGAAAACGGATTATGAGCGAAATAAGGCAAGACGCGCCGAAAGGCAACAAAAGGCAACAAAAGGCAACGGGAGCGCAATCACCGAAAACGCGCGTGCCGCGTCGAATGAATGGCGTTCGGAATCCGAACGCAAGCATCACCGCGCCCGAAGCGTTGCAACTGTTGGCGAGCGCGTTGGCGTATTGCCAACAAGCGGGCTTGCACGTGAACGCGTTGAATCGTGAAGATGAAACGCTTGCGCTATTCATTCCGCACGCGCGTTTCGTTCTCACGGCGGACGGCGGCGCGGCGTTTCGGCTGCGGGAACGCGCGGCGATGGAATAACCGAACTTGGGCGCGGCGCATCGAAAATTGACGCGCCGCGCGTCACACCACGAAAGGGGCGAAACGATGGGCAAGCCAACACACGAACAGGGCGTAACAAAGCGCGCCATTCTCTATGCGCGTGTTTCAACCGATGACCAAGCCGAAAAGGGCTACAGTTTGCCGACACAGTTAGAGGCGATGCGCGAGTATGCCGCGTCGCGCGGCATGAACGTTGTACGCGAACTCCAAGACGATTACAGCGGCGCGAAATTAGACCGTCCCGCGTTGGACACGCTGCGCGGCATGATTGACCGCAAAGAGGCGGACGCCGTTATCGTGTATGCGGCGGATAGACTTTCGCGGAACTTGGCGCACCTTTTGATTTTGCGCGAGGAATTCAACCGCGCGGGCATCGAACTGCATTACTGCAATCGCGGGAAATCAGAGGACACGGCGGAAAGCCGTTTGTTGGAAAATGTCGAGGGCGTGATTGCGGAATTCGAGCGCGAGAAAATCAAAGAGCGGACACGGCGCGGCAAAATCGCCAAAGCCAAAGCGGGAAAATGGGTAGGCGCGGGGCGTCCCCCGTATGGTTTTCGCCAAGTGGGAAAAGGCGCGGACGCGCGACTAGAGATTGACAAGGCGCAAGCCGCGATTGTGCGGCGCATCGTGGACATGCTGCTAGGGCGGAATGGGTATGCGCCAATGGGCATCACGACGATTACAAATCAATTGAATGACGAAGGCGTGCCGACGGCATATAACGCGCGAGGTTGGCGCGCAAGCACAATACGGGCGACACTGCGCGGGAAACAATTACTTGGCATTTTCACCTGTTACGGCACAACACTTGAATTTTCCCATCTCGCTATATTGGACGCCGAGACATGGGGCGAAGTCCAAGCCATGCTTGAACGGAATGGCAATCGGCATCCGACCAATCGGCAATTTCCTTATCTTTTTAGCGGCTTTGTGAGATGTTCCTGTGGGCGGGGATTGGCGGGGCTGCAAATGGGCAAACGCCAAAAGTATCAATATCACTATTACACTTGCCAAACGCGCAGTGAGGGGCGGTTATGGAGCATTTGCAAAGAGGGGATGATAAATGTAGAGGTTTTTGAGCCATTGGTCTGGAATTGGCTTGTAGAACTCTTGACCGATGATGCCAAATTAGAAAAGGGCATTCGCGAATATCTCGAAAGTCGCGAAACGGAATTGCGTAAAATCCGCGAGCGTCGCGCTACAACCGAGACGTTGATACGACGCGCGGAAAAGCAAATCGCACAACTCACCCAAGACTTGCGTGAGATGGAAAGCGAATCGGCGCGCGGCGCAATCAAAAAAGAGATAGACAGAGTAGGCAATGAAAGGGATTCGCTTGTGGCGGGTCAACGCGCGTTAGAGACGGAATTGAACAAGCGCGCTATTAGTGAAGCAGACATCGAAGCGATTCGAGAGAATGCGCGACTTGTTCGGGCGAAACTCGAAGGCAACCTAACGTATGAGCAAAAACGCGCGCTGTTCCGCGTTCTGAATCTGGATATTAAAGTCCGACACAATGGAAATCAACGCGAATTGTTTGTAACGTGTGGATTGGCAACGGAAACACTCGCTTTACCCGCGCGCAAGAATTATGGGGCTAACAATTCATCATCCAAAGTGAGAATCCTCGCAAAAACTCGCGGAATCCGGGTAAA
>CAZXYP010000297.1:0-7084 GCA_964644955.1 uncultured Anaerolineales bacterium
TCAAATACGACAGCGGTTGAAAGACCATGCGTTCGTGCGTGAGGTTTTCCAAAATTTCGGTGACGACCGCGCCCATCCCACTGACGCGAAAACCAAATTCCTGTCCGCGCGTCACATCGTCCAGGATGCGTTTTTCGACGCGTTCCGTTTCGCCCACCGCAATCGCTTCGGCGAGTGTGCGCGCGTGCGCGAGGCGCGCGAGCTCGGGCAAATACTTGGTCGCCTTGTCCGACATCAACGTCGCGCCTTCGCTCACAATCAGCATGGCATAATTGCTCGGATTCGCGCGCCGGTCGCGCACAATCAATTCCGCCAATTGTTCGGGGTCAAACGGCACTTCGGGAATGAGTAACCGGTCCGCGCCCGCGAGATACGCAATCACCATCGTCGTCAACCCGGTTGTGCGCCCCAAAATTTCGACGACGGCGATTTCTTCACGCGACGCCGCCATCGCGCGCAGTTCATGCACAAAGCGCACGCCGCGTCCGAGCGCGGTCGAAAAGCCCAACGTGTAATCTGTGCCGTTGATGTCGTTGTGTACCGTTTTGGGAATCCCAATCACGGGCACGCCCTGTTTCGCCAACTGCGCGCCGTATGCGAGTGTCGCGCGGTCGCCCAGGACAATTACGCCGTCGGCTTGTAACGCTTGCAGCCCGCGCAGAATGTGCGCGGTGTAATCGCCCGTGCCGTTTTGAGCTTGCGGCGGCTGCAGAAAACGCGGCGCCAATTCATGCGGCACCGCGTCGGGGGTGAGACGACTCGAATGTAAAAACGCGCCCGGCATCCGGTCAATATCATGCACGCGCGCCGGATTCAAGTGCATCAAATTCTCACTGTAGGTTTGCGCGTCCTCCGGATTGTAAAAAAGCAATCCTTCCCATCCTTTGCGGACGCCCAGCACGTCAATATCGTATTCGCTCGCGCGCGTAACCAGCGCTTTCAAACACACATTTTGTCCCGGCGCGTCGCCGCCGCCCGTCAGTACGACGATTCGTTTTCCCATGTTGCCCTCACTTGTGGCGAATTGGTTCTTGGCTTTCCGCTGGAATACTGGTGCTGCGGGGGTGTTGGTCAAGGCAGGCGAATGTGGAGAGTTCAGCCGCAAATGTAATGCGCCCCACGCGAAACATCTCGGCGCACACCGATTTTTTCAACGGTTGTCGGCATATTCCAAATTTCATTTGTACATTGATACGGTTGCAAACCCGTCCTAATATGGTGACAATTCTATGACCCGCCAAGCGCCAAACCCCCGGGCAAAAAAATGCGGCGCAGAGGATTTGGCTCTGCGCCGCGCAAAATCATTTTGTCACACCCAACACCTATTGCATCGGTCAACTCTCGTAATCTACCGCCGCCGTGCTCGCCGACGACGCGCGTAAATAGGGGAGGACGGCTTGATGGACAGGATGCGTCTGATATTCCTCCATCGCCGCAAGCGAATCAAAGCGCTGCACCAAGGCGACATCAAAGGCGCGCGCCGACTCGACAACGTTGATGCCAATTTCCATTTCGCGAATCTGCGGAATCTTGCCGCGCATGGATTCGAGCGCGTCACGAAATTTTTCGGCGTTCTCGCGCGAACGGTCGTGCAGTTTGAAAAAAACAATGTGGGTCAACATTTTTACTCCGTTTTGTTGCGCGGGCGCGTCAAGAGTCGGATGCTTCCGCGCAGCTGCATTGAATATTGCTTGCGCGAGCGGTTGTACGGGAAAACGTTGCGCTTGTCAACCCGCGTCCGTCCAACTCAACATGCGTCCCGCTTGAAAGTCGTATTGAAGGTCAATGGTGTCGGTGACATTTTTCAACACTTGATGCATGTCACTGCCGTCCGCGTTCATGACAAAAATTTCCCACTTGCCGTTGCGATTCGACAAGAACATGATTTGCGAACCGTCCGGCGACCATACCGGCGCGACGTTGCTCGGATGTGTCAATGCCAACACCACATCGCTCGTCAACAAGTGCGCGTCGCTGCCGTCCGCGTTCGCGACTGCGATTTGCCACGTCGGCGATTGCTGGACCATGTACACAATTTTTGTGCCGTCGGGCGAATACTGCGGCGACATGATCCGCAGCGGATTGTACGAATCCGATGTGACGCGTAAATCGCCGATGAAAGGATTCGCGGACGGTGCGCCCGTTGATGATGTGGTCATCAAACCGATGGACGTGTCATTGTACGCAATCGTGCCGTTCACATTCCATGTCGGCGTGAACGCGATTTCGCTCGAACGCACATCGTGATAGACGTTGTCGCTCAATGTCACCGCGCCCAATTTCCATTCGGTCGTCGAAGGTGTTTCCATACAGCGCCCGCGAAAACAGCGCGTCTCGCCGCCTTTCGTTGCGCCTTGATACGAAAATACGATTTCGGAATCGTCGGGACTCCAATCGGGGGAACGCGGTTCATTCGTTGCGTAAATCAATTGTTCATTGCTGCCGTCAGCGTTGATGGTAAAAATTCCGGCAACGGGTCCTTGACGCGCGAGTGCAATTTGCGTGCCGTCATTGCTCCACTGCGGGTCCATACCAAAACTCACGCGCTGCAAATTCGTGCCGTCGCCGTTTACGGTGTACACGTTGCCGCCGGAAGAATCCACAAACGCAATTTTGCCTGACACGCCATCGCCAACCGGAATGTTTGGCAAGAGTGGGTCATTCGGTACCGTGACTTGCGTTTCAGTTTTTTGCGTCGTCACCGCGTCGCCTTCGACACGCACGCGAATTTGTATGGGCGCGTCGGAATCGTTGTACACAACCGCGTAATACGTCCCCGCTTGATTAAATTCACCGAACCAGCCGAGCGCGTGTTCCGCGTGCGCGCTGCCCGTGCCGATGGCGAACAACGCGTCGCCGTTCTGCCAATTCGCAATTTGTTCGGGCGTGTAGATTGCCAGACGCAACTCGTCGCTTACATCGGCATCCACCGTTGCGGTCACGGCATGTTTTCCGCCGCCCACGTCAAATTTGTACCACTGCGCGCTGTGCCCCGCAACCGTCTGCGTTTCGCCAACAGGCGCCAACGCGTCCCCCGGACCGCTTGCGTTCACATTCGGTGCTGCCGCGAGCAAGAACACGCAAACGCACAGCAACATAATCAGAATTCGCTTGTTCATTTTCAGTCTCCAGTCTCCAATCTCTACTCGTACCGCAACGCCTCAATCGGGCGCAGCGCGCTCGCGCGCATCGCGGGATAGATTCCGAAAAATAATCCGACGGCGAGCGAAAACACAACGGCTAACACAATCGCGCTCGCGTCCACCGACGGCGTGACCGTCGTCGTGCCGAGCGAAACACGTCCCATCAGCAGCGCGGCAGTGACGCCGAGAATGGTGCCGATGACGCCGCCCAAAATACTCATCACCGTCGCTTCGGTGAGAAACTGCAAGAGAATGTCCTTGCGTTTCGCGCCGACGGCTTTGCGGATGCCGATTTCGCGCGTGCGTTCGGTGACGCTGACGAGCATAATGTTCATGATGCCGATGCCGCCGACGATGAGCGAAATCATGGCGACGCCGCCGAGAAACAAGGTCAACGTATCGGATACCGATGTTGCCGCCGCCAAAACATCTTCCTGACTCGTAACGGTGAAATCATCTTCGATAACGTTGTGCCGCTCGCGCAAGACCTCGCCGATTTGTTCCGTAATCGCATCGCTTTGCGACAAATCTTGGATTTTTATATTGATGGTGTTGATGGTGCTGGCGCCGCGAAAGTTGCCCGCGCTCGCCAAACGTTTTTGCATCGTCGTCAACGGCACAAACAGCTGCGTGTCCTGACTCATAAAGCCGGTGCCGCCTTTGGATTCCATCACGCCGACGACGCGAAACGGGATGTTGTTGATGCGGACGGTTTGTCCCACCGGGTCCTGGTCCGGAAACAGCGTGCTTGCAATGCTGCTGCCCAACACGACGACGGTGGAACTCGCGTTCAACGCGCTCGCGTCAAAAAATTCGCCGGACTCGACATCAAAATCGCGCACCGTTGTGTAATCGGGCGTTGTGCCAATCACGCGCGCGTTCGTGTTGTTGCCGCTCGCGACAATTTGGGCGAACGAATTGATTTCGGGTGCGACGCCGACGACGCCGGAAATTTCCGCGAGCGCGTTCGCATCGTCGAGTGTCAATGTTGCCGCGCTGCCTTCGGCGGTACGCACGCCGCTTTCGTTCGTCGAACCGGGGCGCACGTACAAAAGATTTGTGCCGACGCTGGTGATTTGGTCGGTGATGCCTTGTTCCGCGCCGCGTCCGATACTGACCAGCGCAATCACCGCGCCTACGCCAATAATGATGCCGAGCATTGTGAGTCCCGCGCGCATTTTGTTGGCGCTCAAACTGCGTAACGCGAGACGTATGGATTCGAGAATGTTCATGGTCGTTTGTGCAATCGTGCAATCGCGAATCGTGCGATAGTGCAATGCGATTTGCGATTCGCGATTCGCGATTTGCGATTTGCAATACGCGATTTGCGATTTGCGACACGCGATGCGCGATACGCGATTCGCGATACGCTATTTGCTATTCGCTACTTGCCCGTCCTTGACATGAATCGTGCGGTCGGCGGCGGCGGCAACATCCGGGTCATGTGTGACCAAAATCACCGTCATGCCTTGCTCACGATTCAAGCGTTTGAAAATGTTCATGATTTCTTGTCCTGATGTGGAATCGAGATTCCCGGTCGGTTCGTCGGCGAGAATGATTGCAGGTTCGCTTGCCAACGCGCGCGCGATTGCCACACGCTGCTGCTGCCCTCCTGATAATTCGTTCGGGCGATGATGGATGCGTTCACCCAAACCGACCTGTTCCAATGCATTGCGCGCGCGTTCACTGCGATTTGGCGCGCCCGCGTAAATCAACGGCAGTTCCACATTGTCGAGCGCGGAGGTGCGCGGCAAGAGATTGAACGACTGAAAGACGAAACCGATTTTTTTGTTGCGAATCGTCGCAAGCGCGTCGTCGTTCAGGTTATGCACGTCCACACCGTCGAGACGATACGTGCCTTGACTCGGTTGGTCGAGGCAGCCGAGGATATTCATCAGCGTTGACTTGCCCGAGCCCGATGGTCCGACGATGGAAACCATTTCGCCTTGTTCAATGTTCAAGCTAACGCCGCGCAATGCCGCGACCTCTGTTTCACCCATTTGATAAATCTTTTTCACATTTTCGATTTCAATGACATTCATGGTTTGACTCCTGAAAGTAAAGACCTGACAGGTTTCGGTACTGAAGGTTTTGGTTGCGCGATGGCGGTGTGTGGAACGAATGTGACGCCCATCACCCACGGCGAAAAAACCTGTCAGGTCTCGGTCATCAATTCGGCGGCGGCATAAACCCGCCCGGCATTCCGCCACTCATTTGCGATGAACTTGAAGTAGATGTCGTCGTCGAATTCAACAGCACCGTATCGCCCGCTTGCAAATTGACCGCCGTGCCGGTGGTCGTCGTCGCCGAAAGAATTTCGGTGTACGCTTCGCCCGCGAGTCCGGTTTTCACAATGAGCGGAATTTCTTTGCCTTCAAACAACAGCGTCATGGTGCGATTGGTCCCTTGCGTTTTCAGCGCCTTGTTCGGCGCGAGCAGCGCGTCGTTCACTTGCTGTGTAATAATGCTCGCCGATGCGGTCATGCCCGGCAAAATCGCGGCATCCGTCTTGTCCAAACCGACGGTGACGGTGTAATTCACCACGCCCGAATTGGTCGTGCCGACGGGCGCAACCGAAATTACCTCGCCCGAAAACACACGGTCCGATAACGCGTCGAACGACAACTCGACTTTTTGTCCTTGCTTGACATTCGCAATGTCCACTTCCGACAGCGTGAGTTGAATTTGCAAATCGTCGAGATTGGCGAGCGTGATGGCAGTCGCGCCGGACGATGGCGTTTGTCCGACGAAAATGTTGACTGCCGCAATCGTGCCGTCAAAGGGCGCAATAATTTTTGCGTCGTCGAGCGCGCTCTTTGCCGATTCGTAATTTGCTTTAGCGGCTTGCAAGGTTGCTTCGGCTGCCGCGCGTGCTTGCGCGGTAGCGCCCGCTTTCAAATCCGCCAAATCGGCTTGCGCGGTCGTCAATGCTTGCAGTGCGGAATCCACCACCGCTTGCGCGCTCGCAAGTTCTTGCGCGGTGGCGCCCGCTTTGACGGTGTTGTATTCCGACTGCGCCGACGCGAGAGTCGCTTGTGCCGTTTTCAATGCGCTGTTGTTCATTTCCGCCAGCGTCAAATCGTACTGCGCTTGCGCGGACGCGTACGCAATCGTCGCGGTTTGCAGCGCCGACGCTTCGCTCGAACTGTTGACATTGTCATTCCACGCCACGCGGTCGTACGCGGCTTGCGCGGCTTGCAAGGCAATGCGCGCCGTTTCGAGCGCTGCGCGTGCCACAATAATTTGTTGGTCGGTCATTTCCGCTTTTGCCTGCGCGGATTTGTACGCTTCTTGCGCGCTCGCGAGTTTCGCCGACGCCGCCTGCAAATCCAACGCGTCAACCGGTTCTTGCAATTCCTGTAACGCTGCCACTGCCGCGTCGTACGACGCCTGCGCGGCGCGCGCTTTGGCTTCTGCTGCGGCGAGTTCTGCTGCGGTTGCCGGCGCAGTCAATTCGTCATACGCGGCTTGCGCGCTGGCGAGATTCGCTTGTGCAGTCGCGAACGCTTGCTGCAATTCGGTGTCCTGGACTTGGGCAAGCACGTCGCCCGCTTTCACCTGGTCATTGACCTTGACATGTACTTGCATAACGGGCATGCCCGAAACGCCGAACGACAAATTGACTTGTTCCGGCGCGGTCAGGTTGCCCGCCGCGCTGACGGTGGCGGCTAACGCGCCTTGCTCCAACTGCGCGGTCTGTTTCGTCGCGGCGGCTGCGGTTTTGGTTTGTTGCTGTTGGTAATAAACGAAACCGCCTGCGCCGATGACGAGCAGTACAACAATTCCGCCGAGAATGAGAAATTTTTTGGACATGGGTGTGACTCCTTACAGAATTTTTTGCCTTGTTGAATTTTCAATCGCATTGTCGTCGCGGCGGCTGAGAGAATCCCAAGCGGAAACTGATAACACGCTGAGGAAAAATTGAGGAAACTTTTTACAAA
>CAZXYP010000298.1:0-5006 GCA_964644955.1 uncultured Anaerolineales bacterium
ACAAGAATGACGCGGTGGACCCGCGCTTTGCCAAATTAAGAGATTTGTTGGACGAATCGAATCGCCCCAACCAGTAACAAGGAGTACAACATGCCCCCTCTTCCAAAACGGAAACTTTCCAAAGGTCGCCGCGACCGCCGCCGCAGTCATCTTGCGCTCAAGGCGCAAAATCTGGCGGAATGTCCCAACTGCCACAATATGTACATTCCGCATCGCGTTTGCCCAAACTGCGGATTTTACAACGGCTCGGAAGTCTTTGAGGTGAAACAAGACAAAAAGGCAAAATGATTTTCTACGCGCCGGGCAAAGGTCTGGAGAATGTGCGTGCCGCCGGTGCGCGCGTGCCAGACCTTTTCTCTTGTACCAAAGAACCCGCGTGCGGCAAGCGAACCGCTTCCTTCGTTTCACGCAAAGGTTCTTGATTCGACTCTATTTGGTGTACAATAGATACATCATGACAACAGCATGGGTTTTTCCCGGACAGGGTTCACAATTCGTCGGCATGGCGCGCGATTTATATGAAACATATGCGAGCGCGCGCGCCGTGATTGACGCGGCAGACGCCGTACTCGGTTTTGCATTATCCAAAGTAATGTTCGAGGGGCCGGAAAGTGAATTGACAGATACGGTCAACGCGCAGCCCGCGTTGTTGACGCACAGCATTGCGGCGCTCGCGGCGCTGCAACAAGCCACCGACTATGGATTGGAACAGGCGGCGTTGTGCGCGGGACACAGTCTGGGCGAGTATTCCGCGTTGGTGGCAGCCGGCGCGTTGGATTTTGCGGATGGCGTAAAGTTGGTGCGCGCTCGCGGCGCGGCGATGAAAAACGCAGGCGCACTGCGCCCCGGCGCGATGGCGGCGATTCTGGGTTTGGATGACGCCAAACTGGACGAGCTCTGTCGCCAAGCGGGCGCTGTGCAGGTTGCCAATTATAATGCGCCCGGACAAATCGTCCTATCGGGCGAAAAAGACGCGTTGGAACGCGCGGTCGAGTTGGCGAAACACGCAGGCGCAAAACGCGCGATTGTCTTGGCGGTCAGCATTGCGGCACATTCGGAATTGATGCGCCCTGCCATCGAGGATTATCGCGCGGCAGTTCTGAACACGCCGTTGCATATCCCGCGCATTCCAATTGTGTCGAACGTGGACGCGCAGCCCATGGCGGAGCCGGAGGCAATGCGCCGCGAAATGTTGGCGCAGCTCACCTCATCGGTCCAATGGGTGCGCAGTATCGAATTTATGGAAGCGCAAGGCGTCACTGAATTTTTGGAAATCGGTCCGAAAGATGTGTTGACCGGACTCAACAAACGCATTGCCAAACGCGCGGCAGCGCATCCCATCGGCACGCGCGAGAACATTGCAAAATTCACGGAGGATAGGGCGCAATGATTGATTTGACCGGAAAAGTTGCGTTGGTCACGGGCGCGTCGCGCGGCATCGGACGCGCCGTCGCCTTACGTCTCGCCGGGTTGGGCGCGCAGGTCGCAGTCAATTACAATAAGAATGCCGACGCGGCGAATCAAGTCGTTCAAGAAATCATGGCGCACAGCGGCAGTGCCATCGCGATTCAAGGCGATGTGAGCCAATTCGAGCAGGCGCAAACTGTTGTCAAGGCGACGATTGCGCAATTCGGGCGCCTCGATATTTTGGTCAATAACGCGGGGACGACGCGCGATAATTTGCTCGCGTTGATGAAAGAAGAAGATTTCGATTTCATTATTGCGAATGATCTCAAGAGCGTGTTCAATTGTTCCAAAGCCGCGCTGCGTCAAATGATGAAACAAAAATACGGGCGCATCGTAAACATGACTTCGGTGGCGGGCATCATGGGCAATCCGGGACAAACCAATTATTCCGCCGCCAAAGCAGGCATTATTGGTTTCACCAAAGCGATGGCAAAAGAATACGCGTCCAAAAATATCGCCGTCAACGCGGTCGCCCCCGGTTACATTCCGACCGATTTGACCGACGCGCTGCCCAAAGAAGTCAAGGACAATATCGTCAAATTTGTCGCGCAGCAGCGTTTCGGCACGGTCGAAGAAGTCGCCGATGCCGTCGCGTTTTTGGCATCCGACCGCGCGAGTTATATCACCGGGCAGATTCTGGCGGTGGATGGGGGAATGGTGTAATTTATGATTTTGGATTTATGCTTTGGGATTGCACGGCTAACGAATCATAAATCAGAAATCATGAATCAGAAATCCAATCATGGATGAAACCATTGGCGCGGTCATTATTGCGCCGCAAGTCATTACAACCGTCGTCCGTCAGGTCGCCGAAGAAACGCCCGGCGTGGCGCGCCTGTCCAGCAGTTTATCGGGTCGCATGAGCCGCGTCCTGCGCGGCAGTCGTTCCGCGAGCGGCGTGGATGTGGCAGTCGAAGACGGCGCGGTCTCAATTGATGTTTACATTGTTGCCATGCCCAATACGGCGCTGCCCGCCTTGGGGCTTGCGTTACAACATGAAATTCATCGCGCGATTTCGAATGTCGTCGGAATGCCGGTACGCACGGTGAATATTCATTTCACAGACGTTCAGGACCCGTTTGATGTCACGGGTACAGGCGCCCAAGTCTGATGCGTCCAAAGTTCGCATCGGATACGAGTCGTTTTCACATGAAAGTTCGGCGTAAAGCTCGCGCATTGGCGCTCCAAGTATTGTTTGAGATAGATTCGGTCGGTCATTCCCCCGAAAGCGCGCTGGAAAATCGTCTGGATGCCGCGCGCGACGAAGACCTCGCGGCAGAACGGGAAACGATGCCCGCCGATGGCGAAAAGTTTGCGCGAGCGTTGGTGCAAGGGGTCGTCAAGAATCAATTGCAACTCGACGAACTGATTGCAAAATTTGCGCCGGAATATCCGGTGGACCAACTTGCGATTGTGGACCGCAATGTTTTGCGGCTCGCGCTGTTCGAACTGCGCGAGATGGGTGATGTGCCGGTTAAGGTCGCAATTAACGAAGCTGTCGAATTGGCAAAATTGTACGGCAGTGACAGCGCGCCGCGGTTTGTCAACGGCGTCCTCGGCGCGTATATTGCGGGACATCCGACATTGGCAAAGCGAGGCGCCGGATGAATTTGTTTGGTGTGGGACCGACCGAAATTTTCGTCGTCCTGATTGTGATACTGGTGCTGTTTGGTCCGGACAAGTTGCCCGAGCTTGCGAAAAAAATCGGCGGCGCTTCGCGCGAAATTCGTGAGGGGCTTGACAGTATCAACGAACAAATGAATACGGCGCTGGAAACTTCGATGGAAATGGAAAAAGCGACGATGCTTAAACCTGCCGCGCAAATCCCCACGACAAGCGACGTTGAACCGATTGCCCCGCCGGACGAAAGCCCCGCCAACGGAATCGCCCCCGAGAACTCGCCCACCGATACAGCGCGTGACGCGGACGCAAACCCGTCTCAGCCATGACCGAGATTCTTTCGATTGTCCTGTTGGCATTTGTCGCGCTGCTCGTCATCGGACCGCGCCGTTTGCCCGAAAGTCTGGAAGCGCTGTGGCTCGCGCTGACCGATTTTCGCCGCGCCCAAAACGGACAACCACTGCTCGGCAATTTGCATAATGCGCGCCGCTACTGGATTAGCAGCAAAAACAATATCTATGCCGGCATCCAGATTTTGTATCAGGTCACGGTACATCTGGAAGAATTACGCAAACGCATTTTTTACGTGCTGATTGCATTTGGCATCGGTTTCGGGATTGCGTTTATTTTCGCGCAACCACTTTTGGGATTCATCCTTCGCCCCGTCCGTATTATTGCGCCGACGACTCCCGCGCAAATTCCGATCAGTAATTTTGCGCTGGCGGAAGATGTGCAAATCACGACGAACGTCGTAAGCGAAACCGGCACGGTGAGCCAAACCCTCACTCTACCGAAAGGCACAATTTTGCCTCTCGGTTTGACCAACACGACCCCCGTCGTGTTGAAACCAACCGAATTGTTTTCCGTGTACGTTCAAATCGCGTTGATTGCGGGCTTTGCGGTGGCGCTGCCGGTCATTCTTTTGCAAGTGATATACTTTTTGCGCGGTCCGAAATATCCCGCCGCCGCCATGAGCGATACAGAGTGGAACGCCTATCAAGCGAAATTGTCCCCTGAAGAATTGGAAGAAAAAATCCGGGAACGCGAGGATGTGTACGAGGGCTTGACCGCGCGCGAAATTCGCCCGATGTATTTCATGCTCCCCGTCGCGTTGATTTTGTTTGTGAGCGGCTTGGTGTTTACTTATTTTTTGATTTTGCCCAACGCGTTGGATTTTTTGTTTTCGTTGGGCGGCTCGCTGGTGCAACCCCTGCCCTCACTCGAAGAATATATCAACTTTGCCTTGTCGTTGATTTTTTGGGTCGGTCTCGCCTTTGAGCTGCCGCTCGTCATGTTCTTTTTGGCGCGCTTTAATATCATGACGGCGCGCCAGTTTGCGCAGCAATGGCGCTACGCGGTGGTCATTATTGTGATTGCGGCTGCCGTCATTACGCCGACGGTAGATCTTTTCAACATGACGCTCGTCGCGCTGCCAATGTTCGGTTTGTACCTCCTCGGCATTGGGTTTGCATGGCTCGCGCGCCCGCGCGTGCCGGTCGCCGCCAAACAAATCCCCGCCAACACCAAATCCTGAACGCGCCATCGGACGCGACCCCGCCGCTTTGGACTCGCCGCTCACCGCATTTGAAACAAGCGGCGCGAATTTCTTGGTGCGCGCCGGAAAATTCGTATAATGATTTGCACGCAACGAATGCGGTTTGCGAATCCCAGAGGAGGTCAACGATGACCCGCGAACGTGTATTGATTATGGGCGCCGCAGGGCGCGACTTTCACAATTTCAATGTCTATTTCCGCGCGCGATCCGAATACGAGGTGGTCGCTTTCACAGCAACCCAAATCCCCAATATCGAAGGACGCGTTTATCCCCCGGCTCTGGCAGGCGAACTTTATCCGCAAGGAATTCCCATTCATCCCGAAAGTGAACTCGAAAATCTGATTCGCCAACTCCACGTCCATCA
>CAZXYP010000298.1:5016-7019 GCA_964644955.1 uncultured Anaerolineales bacterium
ATCAAGTTGTTTTTGCCTACAGCGACGTCTCGCACGAATATGTAATGCACCGCGCGTCTGTGGTTCAAGCCGCAGGCGCAGATTTTCGGCTGCTCGGTCCGAATGCGACGATGCTGCCATCCTCCAAGCCGGTAATTGCCGTGTGCGCCGTTCGGACGGGCTCGGGGAAATCGCAGACTACGCGCGCCGTCGTCAGCGCGCTCAAGGAGATGAGCATGCGCGTGGTCGTCGTTCGACATCCCATGCCCTACGGCGATTTGGTCAAGCAAGCCGTACAACGTTTTGCCACTTACGACGATTTGGCAAAGCATGATGTAACGATTGAAGAACGCGAAGAATACGAGCCGCATCTCGCGCGCGACACGGTGGTATATGCCGGAGTGGATTACGAAAAAATTCTGCGTGCGGCAGAGCAGGAAGCCGATGCCATCTTGTGGGACGGCGGCAACAACGATTACGCGTTTTACAAACCCGATTTGTACATCACCGTTGTTGACCCACATCGTCCCGGGCATGAACTGGCGTATTACCCCGGCGAAACGAATCTGCGCCTTGCGGATGTCATTGTCATTAACAAGGTTGACACGGCGCGTCCCGAAGATGTGGACCAAGTACGCACAAGTATTCGTGAAACCAATCCGCGCGCGCGCGTCGTCGAAGCCGCGTCACCGATTTTTGTCGAAAACGCGGATGCGATTCGCGGCAAGCGCGTGTTGGTCGTCGAAGACGGTCCGACATTGACACATGGCGAAATGGCGTATGGCGCGGGCGTCGTCGCGGCGCGACGGTTTGGCGCGGCAGAAATTGTGGACCCGCGACCATATGCGGTAGGCACGATTGCCGAAACGTATCAAAAATATCCGCGCACCGGCGCGGTGCTGCCCGCAATGGGATATGGCGCGCAACAAACGCGCGATTTGGAAGAGACCATCAATCGCGCCGAGGTGGACCATGTGTTGATTGCCACACCAATTGATTTGCGCCGTCTCATTCACATTCGCCATTCCGCCGACCGCGTGCGCTATGAATTGCAAGAACTCGGACAACCCACGCTCGGCGAAATTTTGCGACAGAAGTTTGGTTAGGCGGATGAGCGACCACAACGGTGCGCCCCTACCCCCAAATAAAAAATGCGCCGAAAAATTTTCGGCGCATTTTGTTTTCGGAACTGAAATACAAAGTTTAGGCAGGTCGCTTGACCAGAGTCACTTGCATCTGAAGGGTTTGCCCGCCGCGTTCCACTGTCAGCGTCACGGTATCGCCAACGCGATACTTGAACAACAAAGAACGCAAAGAATTGTTTTCATTGATTTGGTCATTGTTGATTTTGACGACAACATCCCGCGCCCGCAAGCCCGCGTTTTGCGCCGGACTGCCGGGAGTGATTTGCGTCACCACAACGCCCGACTTGGAATTCAAATTCATTTCCGCCGCCAACTGCGGCGTCACTTCGGTATACGAAATGCCAATGAACGGATATTCGATACGTCCGCGCGCAATCAATTGTTCTGCCACGGAACGAACGGTGTTGGACGGCACGGCAAAGCCCAAACCCTCCGCTTGGTCGCCGCCGGGTGTGTCGCGCACGACCAACGTATTGATGCCAATGATTTGTCCCGCCAGATTAATCAAGGGGCCGCCCGAATTGCCGTGATTGATGGCGGCATCCGTTTGAATCAACCCATCTTGCGACGTACCTTGCACGGTGCGATTCAAACCGCTGACGACACCAACCGTCACGGAACCGCGATAATTCCCCAACGGACTGCCAATCGCAATGACCCATTCGCCCAACTGCAGCGCGCTCGAATCGCCAAACGCTACAACCGCCGGCACTTTGCCATTCACTTTCAGCACCGCAATGTCGGTCACGGGGTCTGCGCCCACAACCGTTGCGTCGGCGCGCCCGCCATCGCTGTAAATTACAAACACGCTGCTCGCGCCGTCAATCACGTGATTGTTGGTAATAATGTGCCCATCTTGAGAAATCACTACACCCGAAC
>CAZXYP010000299.1:0-6996 GCA_964644955.1 uncultured Anaerolineales bacterium
TCGCATCCCCTGCGCTTGCGGCTTCTGCCTGTCGCGTTTTGCGCGCGTTGGCTTTGGACGCGGTGGCGAGTGAATCGGCGTCATCGGCTTGCGCGGCAGGCACGTTCGCTATCGCCTGTGTCTCGGCTTCCGGTTTGGAACCGGGCGCGAGGAAACGCGTATAGACAAAAAATATCCCCACGCCTAACGCGACAACGACCAGCAGCGGAAGAATCAATTTGAGCGGACCGCCGCCTTTGGCTTTGGCTTTGGCGGGCGCTTTTGTTGCGGGTTTTGCATCGCCTGCCGGTTTCGGCGCGGGTGCGACGGCAGATTTCGCGGGCGCGGGCGCTTCGGCTTTTTTCTTGCCGAACGGTAATTTCAATCCACCTTTTTTTGCGGGCGCTTTGGCGCTTGATTTGACGTCGCCCGCCGGTTTTGACGCAGTAGGCGCGGCTTTTGTCGGCGCCGCTTTCTTTTTTCCAAACATAAGAACCTCTATGCGTCGGGCAAGACCCCCATCTCGTCCAACGTCGCACGCATCGCCTGTATCAGATTTTGCATATCGGACGGAAACAAACGCCCGATACAGCCGATGCGAAAACAATTTGCATTCCCGACCTTGCCGGGATAAATCACGTACCCTCTATCATTCAAACGCGCGTAAAAAGTTGGAAAATCAAAACGCGCGTCGCGCGGGTAAAGAAACGAGACAATGATGTGTCCCTGCTGCTCTGCGCGCAGATATTCGCGCAAGCCCAACGCGCGCGTGCCTTGCAGCAGCGTCTCGTAATTCGCGCGATATCGCGCGGCGCGCGCCTTCACCCCCCCCTCTTGCTCCAATTCCAACAACGCTTGCTCGAACGCGAGCAGCGCGTGCGTGGGCGGCGTAAAACGAAATTGTCCGTCGCTTTCCAAACCGCGCCACTGCGCGAACAGGTCCAACGCCAAACTGCGCGCCCAACCTTCCGTTTGTGTCAATGCCGCGCGCCGCGCCAAAATAAATCCGAAGCCCGGCACGCCTTCAATGCACTTGTTCGCAGACGAAACAATATAATCGGCATTTGTTGCGCGCCAGTCCGTTTCAATGCCACCGAACGAGCTCATGGCGTCCACCAAAAAAATCTTGTCGAATTTTTTCGCAACCGCGCCGACGGCGTGAATGTCATTCACCAAACCCGATGTCGTTTCGGAATGAACCATCGCGATATTTGTAATCGCCGCGTCGGCATTGAGCGCGCGTTCCACATCTAATGCGTTTGTATTGCAATCTTCTGCGTATTCAATCACCACACGCGGAATCCGCAGCGCGTCCGCAATTTTTACCATGCGCCTGCCGTACGCGCCGTTCGCCAAAATCAAAATTTTTCCGTCGGGCGGCGTCGCGGAACCGATAACGGCTTCGATGCTAAAGGTTCCGCTGCCCTGCATCAACACACATTCAAAATCATTCTGCAATTCCGCGACATTCAAGAGTTTTGCGCGCATGTCACGCACCACGCGCAAAAATTCGCCGTCGCGCGAACCCAAATCGCGCAGCATCGCCTGCTTGACCGTACGGCTCGTCGTCAGCGGTCCCGGGGTGAACAAGGGTTTGTCGTTCGCAGTCGAAAGCGGGTTCATATTGAAAACTGTTTCAACATCAGCAGTGAGGTTGCGTCGTACTCGACAATGACAAAGCCAAATCGTTCGTACAATCGCCGCGCCGGATTTCTTTTGTCCACGCTCAACGACACGGCGCGAAAACGTGATGCTGCCGCATCGAGCAATGTTTGCAGTAATCGCGTGCCGATGCCTTGCCCGCGATATCCCGGCGCAAGCGCAATCGAGAGTTCGGGCGTTTCATTATTCCAATAACCGTATCCTTTATCCTCGCCGGTCCATACGCGCAGCCACGCCGCGCCAATCATTTTGGTTTTGACAAACGCGCCAAAACCCAAATCGTTTGCGTTACCCCAATTCCGCACATAACGCGCCAGTTCCGGTTGACGCACAATCTCGCGCGGCGGCGGCGCGGCGTTCGGCGGAACATGAATCGCGTAATACAGAATTCCGAATAACGCTTTTTCGTCCGCACGGGTCAACGGTTGAATCGCAACCGCTATTCCATCGCTTGATACTGCCACGGCTGCCGTCGCTGTCCCAATTTTTTCATGACCGCGCTCACGTCCATGTCCGGCATTTCGCGTTCTGCCGCGCCATCGGCGATGCGAATGTGCGCGAGCTCCTCTTCCGACGGCAGTTCGCCCTCATAGTATACCGTCATGTCGAGGTCGGAAAAATAGTCCGATATTCCTTCTGCCGCCGACCCCGTAATCATCGCCGCGCGCGCCCGACGCAAGCGGGTGTACGGTTCCAACAAGCGTTTGCCCAACGTCAACAGATATTCGCTTTGCGGCATACGTTCATGCTTCATCCTTCCGCCTTTATCCTTTGATTCGTTCTCCTTGCGCGTCATACAACGGGTCAGGCGAAACGGTGGCAGGCACGCGTTCGCCAAATAGCTCTACGTGCAGGATTGTGCCAAGTTGCGCGTATTCAACGGGTAAATAACACAGCGCGATATTTTTTTCGACGGTGTAGCCGTAACCACCGCTGCGAACGCGCGACACGACACGGTCAGTATGCCAAACTGCTTCGCCGCCGTAAATGACCGCCTCGCCCGTGAGGGTGAGCGGCACGAGTTTTCGTTTCACCCCTTCCGCTTTTTGTTTCACCAATGCAGCGCGTCCGACAAAGTCGCCCTTGTTCAATTTCACCGCGAATGCCTGTCCCGATTCGTACGGTGTTTCGTTCGGCGTAATGTCACTGCCCCAATAACGATAACATTTTTCGAGCCGCAACGTTTCCACTGCTTTATAGCCCGCGGGCGTAATGCCGAAACGTTTTCCCGCGTCAAACAACGCGTTCCACAATTTCACCGCGTCCTGATTCGCGCAATACAATTCCCAACCCAACTCGCCGACGTAACTCACGCGCTGCGCCCACACGCGCGCGTTTTCAATGTCAAGCCACCGCGCCGTCATGTACGGAAACGCCGCATTCGACACGTCGTCGCGGGTCACCTGCTCCAAAACGCGACGCGCGTGTGGACCCCACAAACCAAGACACGCAGAGTCATCTGTCACATCCGTAATCTCCAAGTCTCCAATCTCCAATCGCGCTTTTTGCAACTCCATCCATCCCAAATCGCTCGCCAAAAACCCCGTCCCCGTTATGACGCGAAAATGATTTTCACTCAGGCGCGCAATCGTCAAATCACATTCGATACCGCCGCGTTCATTCAGAAACTGTGTGTATGTGAGCGAACCAATCGGTTTATCAATATCGTTATCCGCAATGTGCTGCAAAAAATTCAACGCGCCCGCGCCGCGCACGTCAATTTTTCCGAACGAGGTCATGTCAAACAAAGCCACGCGTTCGCGCGCCGCGCAATGTTCCGCGCCGACGTTTTCAAAATAGGGCGGTCTGTTCCATCCGTACGCGCGCTGCTCTGCCCCCGCGCGCCGACCAATGACGGATAACCGATGACGGCTTCCGGATAACGGCTTACCCTCAAAATAATTTACGCGTTCCCATCCGTTTTTCGCGCCAAACACCGCGCCGTACTCTTTCACTGTTTTATATAACGGCGACAATCGTTTTTCGCGTCCCCATTCGTCTTCGTCATTCGGGTAACGCAGCAAATAATAGTACCGATACGCTTCACGCGCTTTTTCGGCGACGAAATTTTTGTCCGACAGGTACGAACCGACGCCGCCAAAGCGGCGAACATTCATCTCGCTCACATCGAACGACGGCGCGCCCTCGACAATCCATTCCGCCAGCACGCGCCCGACACCGCCCGCGCCCGCGATACCGTTGAGCGACATGCCCGCCGCGACCCACATGCCCGGGACCGTCGGCACGGGACCGAGCGCGTAATGTCCGTCAGGGGTCATGGCGTCGGGACCGTTAATGAGTTTTACGCTTTGCGCGTTTTCGATTTCCGGCACGCGGCGCACCGCGCCTTCCAACAATTCTTGAAACAAATCCCATTCGGGCGGAAGCAGCTGTTGTGTAAATTCCCACGCAACGCCGTCAACGCTCCACGCTTTCGGGTTCGATTCAAAACCACCGATGAGAAAACCCCCTGCCTCTTCGCGAATGTACACCAGATTGTCGGGGTCGCGCACGACAGGTGTTTGTTTCGGCAGTTCGTGTCCGGGACGCGCGCGCGTCAACAGATATTGGTGCATGATGGGTGTCATTGGCAAAACTGCGTCCACCATTTCCGCAATTCTTGGCGCCCACTGTCCCGCCGCGTTAATGACACATCCCGTTTCAATGTGTCCATGCGTAGTGTTCACTGCGCATACGCGTCCCCGTGCGTCGCGCTCAATGTCCGTCACACGCACACCGGTCAAAATTTCCGCGCCCAATTGTTTTGCGCGTCGCGCGAATTCTTGCGTAATGCTGTTCGGGTCAAGCCACCCATCGTCGGGAAGATACACCGCGCCGAATAAATTCTTATCCGTCATGGGCGGAAAGATTTTTTTCGCTTCGGCGGGCGAAATCATTTCCACATTCAGTCCGAGTCCTTTGGCGCGGCTGATGTTGCGCTGTAGATTTTTGTATTGCGCGTCAGACGACGCCAGGCGCAGGGAGCCGACTTGGTTCCAACCGAACGCGTCGCCAATGTCGCGTTTGAATTCGTCATACAGCGCGATGCTGTAGTTTTGCAATCGCATCAATGCATTCGACGTGCGAAACTGCGTGACAAGTCCGACGGAATGAAACGTCGTGCCGCTCGTGAGTTCCCCTTTTTCGAGCAGCACAATGTCGCGCCAGCCCATTTTTGCTAAATGATACGCGATAGAGCAACCGGTAATACCGCCGCCGATAATGACGGCGCGAGAGTGGGTATGCATGACGACTAGCGGGTAGAGATTGGAGATTGGAGATTGAGCATGTGGGCGTAATCGGGCATTATCCGCCAATTGTCTCGAAATCGTTTCAGGTCTTTGACCCAAATTGCGCAATGAAATGAGGCTGTCCGCTACTTGTGCAAATAAAAGCGCCAGCGATAAATCAACGCGCCCATCAACAGCGTCAATTGCGCGAGCGCCACCCCAATCGCATACAATTGGGAATAATAAAACGTCAGCAGATTAACCACCGTGAGCGAAATGACCAACGCGAACGTGCCAAAACGCAAGCCGCGCCGTTCCCTGCCAAACACCAAGAACAAAGCCGCCACGCCCATCAAAATGCCAATCACGATATTGGCGACCTGATAGACCAACAAAAGGGTCGGGTCGTTCACGGCGTATTCCGATTTCCCGTTCACGATCACAAATTCGGGCGCTTGAATCCCATTCAGCACACCGCTCACCCACGCAAACAGCGCGCCGATTTGAAAGACGGCGTTGATGCCGGCAAGCGCAAAACCCGCGACCAGCAGCCATTTGAATACGCGCCGCGTGGGCCAGTGCGCCGCGATGAATCTCATTCGGGACCACGCGCGCTCAACCGCATTCGGCTCACGCGCCAGCCGCGTTTCTTCGGCTTGCACAAAACTCAACAATGCGTTTGCCAAATTGCGTTCGTTCATATCCTGCGCTTGCTTCACCACCAAACTCAATTCACTCACCAGCTCTTGATGCTCGAACGGGTCCAAATCGTTGTCCAACACCTGTTTCAAATCTTCCAGCGCGTGATACAACAGCGTGCGCGTGTCGCGCGGCTGAGCGCGCCGCACGCGCAAATACAACCAGATGCACGCGAGCAAGAACGCGTACATGATGGGAAACGCGAGCGGAAAAAAATAATCATTGGACGACGTAATGAACTTGCCCACTTCGTCAATAAACAACCCGACGCCGATGCCGCCCGCCAACGCCGCGAACCACAAAACCCAATGATTCGACCACAACAGCAGCGCGACCAATGCAATAAACAACAACAGCCCGCCCCACAGCAAATGCGCGATATGAAACGTCCCGCCGCCGCCGATTTGCGGATAGCCCGACAACTGCAAAAATACGCGCGTCACAATCACTGTCACCGCAAACGATGCAATCATCAAAATCAAAAAACTGTCCGCCGCCTGTTGGCGTACCGGCGACCAAATACGCTTGTACTGTGTCGCGTGTGTCTGTGCCATGTTTATCTTCCCCTCTTCCATTCTTGTTTCAACAACGCAAACATTTCCAAATCCCAATAGCGATTTTTCCAAAATCCGTACTCGCGCAAAATGCCTTCGCGTCGAAAACCGATTTTTGTCAACACCCGCACCGACGCGTCATTGCCCGGCGCCACCAATGCTTCGATGCGATTCAGCGGCATGCCTGCCGATTCCAACTTTTCAAAACCGTAGCGCACCATCGCAGACAGCGCTTCGGTCATGTACCCTTTGTTCCAATACGCCTGCGCCAAATCGTAACCGATGCCCGCGCGAAACCAGCCGCGCACAAAGGAATTGAATCCGCCCGTGCCAATCAGCGCGTCATTTTCGCGTAAAGCGATACCCCACCGCAGCGCGTCGCCGCTCGCATTGCGCGCATTCATCCGCGCAAGCAACTGCCGCGCCTGCGCGACGTCCGTGAACGTCGCCAAATCGTAATAGCGCGTCACCGCGTCATCGCCGAAAATTTGAAACACCGCGTCCGCGTCACTCTCACGCAGTTCGCGCAAGACAAGCCGTTCGGTTTCAAGCACCGGAAACTCATTGCTCATTGCTCAATGCTTTACACTTTCCATCCGGCAAATTCGGAAATGCCGCGCGTATCCGCGCGTCCGCGTCTGTATCGAGCAGCGACGCGTGGTCGGCGTCAAACAATTCGCGCACCCGTTTCAACGCACGCGCTTGCGCGTCGAGCGCGCCCAATTTTTCCCACCGCGCGCGCGGGTCGCGGTCGGCAATGTCGGGAATCAGCATCGTCTCTTTCATCAACGCATACGTTTGCGGCTTGTCAATAAACATGCCCGCGGGTCCCGTTTCCGCAATCACCTCGCGCGCCAAATTTTCCTCGCCGA
>CAZXYP010000300.1:0-6081 GCA_964644955.1 uncultured Anaerolineales bacterium
GGGCTGGACGCCGCGCAATATGTTAAACAGGCGGACTTTGGCAGTATTTCACCCAAAGCCGACGAACTTGCCGTATCGCAGTTGGATGCATTAGTCAATGCGACAGGCAAAGAATCGGTCGCCGAGATTCGCAAGAAAATGCAATTGACGATGGACCAAAAAGTCGGCGTGTTTCGCACCGGCGAGGACATGAAGCAAGCCATCGGCATCATTAACGATTTGCGCGAGGCGTATCAAGGCATTTCCATCATGGACAAAGGAAAACGCTTCAACACCGATTTACTCGAAGCGTTGGAATTGGGCTATCTGCTCGATTTGGCGTACGTGACGGCGACGAGCGCGTTGAATCGCACCGAATCGCGCGGCGGTCATGCGCGTCAAGATTTTCCGAATCGCGACGATGCCAATTGGCTCAAACATACTTTTGCGTTCCAAAGCAACGGCGGAGTTGAATTCCGGTACAAGCCCGTCACCATTACAAAATATCAACCGCAGGAACGGAAATACTAGCGGTTCGCTTATCGCGTGTCGCAAATCGCTTCATGTAAAAAAGGATTTGTGATACGCGATACGCCATTCGCGATTCGCGAAATGTGGCTCTGGATTGGTCTGGTCGTGGGAATTGTTATCGGGCTAATCATTGGCATTGGCATCGGTTTTTCGTTGTACGCGCGCGCAGGAACATGGGATTGACCGGTTCGTGAGAGACCGGGCGGATTCACCAAAGGAGGTGACACCATGGGCGAATTGGCAGAGCCGCGAATGCACGACGCGTGGAAGAGCGTCATTTCGGACCCGCCGCGTTTGCTGCAAACGGCAACGCGCTTTTTGCAAGAACACGGCATCGCGTTTTGTGTCGTCGGCGGTCAGGCGGTGAGCGCGTATGTTGAACCGGTGGTCAGTCTGGACCTCGATATTGTGATTGCGCCGGAGCAGATGCCCGAAGCGGAAAAATTACTGACGCAGTATTTTCAGGTGCGCCGTTTCAAACCGTTCTTTAGCATCTCGCTGGGCAATTCCGATTTTCGCGTGCAGATTCACAGCGACGCGCAATTTGCGGGCTTTATCGAGCGCGCGACGTTACGTCCGGTTTTGGATATGGAACTGCCGGTTGCAAGTTTGCGCGATGTGTTTTTGAGCAAGGTGTGGGCAGCGCAGGACCCGGCGCGACGCGCGAGCAAACGCCAAAAGGATTTGGCGGACATGGCGCGGATGATGGAAGTGTATCCGCACTTGAACGAGTTGGTCCCCGACGATTTGCGCGCGCGGATGTTTTAAAGGCACGTTATGCAGGCGTTCGAATATCAAAAAATCGTGACCGCCGACAAAGGCAATCTGCTGGGACGCCTGTTGAAATTATTGGATGAAAACGCGATTGGTTTTTGCGTCATCGGCAGCGCCGCCGTCAGCGCGTACGCCGAACCATTGGTGGGATTGGATTTCGACATTGTCGTCACGAATTACCAATTGGGACGTTTTGAATCACTGCTCGCCAATACATTTCGCGTGAAACGGTCGCCGCGCCAAATCGAAATCACGATGCCCAGTTCGGATTTGCGCGTGAATGTGTTTACCGAAGCGCGCTATGCGGAATTTGTCGAACGCGCGCGCGGGCGCCCGGTATTCGGCATGACCTTGCCGGTCGCGCAGCCGGACGATGTGTTGCGCGCAACCCTTTGGGCAAGTCAAGATGGTACGCGCGTGCAGTGGAAACGCTTGAAAGATTTGGCGGACGTGGCGCGTCTGCTGCAAGCAAATCCTAAATTGCGCGGACAAGTGCCGCCGTCACTTTTGGCAAAATTGGAAATGCAGGCACAATAACATGCCCGACCTTTCGTGTTTGATCGGCGGGGTTATCGGGCTGGTCATCGGGCTGGTCATTGGCGTGCCGCTTGGCATGCGGTTGTACTGGAAGACGGGACATTGGTAACAAATGCGCTGGTCTGAAGTGGTCAACAATCCGTATTTCCGGGACCTGCCGTTCAAAGTCGAATTGAATCGCTTTGGACAGGTCTTGATGAGTCCTGCGTCCAACTATCACGGCACATTACAGCACCAAGTTGGGCGCGCAATTGAGAAGCGGCGCAAGAACGGCGAAATCATCAACGAATGTTCGATTGAAACAACCGACGGCGTCAAAGTAGCAGATGTCGCGTGGGCTTCAGATGAGTTCATTCAAGAATACGGATTCCAAACGCCCTATCCGAGAGCGCCCGAGATTTGTGTAGAGATTGTATCGCCATCCAATTCCAAAGCGTCCATCGAATTCAAAGTGGAGCTTTATCTTGCGCGGGGGGCGCAGGAAGTTTGGATTGTGAATCAACAAAAGCATGTGCGTTTTTATTCATACGCCGGCGAAATCAAAAAAAGCAAACTGATTCCAAGATTCAAGTTGTAGTGTGCAAGCAATCCTCAATGAGGAGTAACGACGCGTGGAATATCGTTTCAAAATCAAACGCTATAATCCCGAAACGGACAAGAAACCGCACTGGGAAGAATACAAGATTGACGCGGACCCGACGGACCGTTTGTTGGACGGGCTGAATACGGTCAAATGGTATCACGACGGCGCCTTGACCTATCGCCGTTCGTGCGCGCACGGCATTTGCGGCAGTGATGCCATGATGATTAACGGGCGCAATCAATTGGCGTGCAAAATTGTCATGCAGGACGCGCAAAAGCAAGCGGGGAAAAATCAGCCCATCACCGTCGAACCATTGCGCGGGTTTCCGATTGTCAAAGACCTCGTAGTGGACATGGAGGGCTTTTTTGCAAAATATCGCGCGGTGAAACCATTTTTGATTAACGACGAACCCGCGCCCGAACGCGAACGCATCCAATCTATCGCCGACCGCGAAAAATACGACGATACGACGAAATGTATTTTGTGCGCGGCTTGCACCACGTCCTGCCCGACGTTTTGGGCGGACCGCGAATATGTCGGTCCCGCGGCGATTGTGCAGGCACATCGCTTTATTTTTGATTCGCGCGACCACGGCACCGACGAGCGCCTCAACATTTTGGGCGAACGCGGCGGCGTCTATACGTGTCGTTCGATTTACAACTGCGTCGAAGCGTGCCCGCGCGGCATTGATATAACCAAAGCCATCAATGAAGTAAGACAAACGCTGCTGTTTCACTAATCAAGTACGCGTATGATTGCAACACCAGCCGTTCAGGAAAAATTGGTCACGGGCGAAGAACTGCTCGCGATGGGCGATATCGGGCGCGCCGAACTCATTGACGGGAGAATTATTTATATGAGCCCTACCGGCGGTCAGCATGGTTTTCTCGAGGTTGAATTCGTAGCTGCGCTGGACCGCTTCAATCGTGTGCGCAAGTTGGGCTGGGTATTTTCGGGTGAAGTAGGAATATACATTCGACGCAATCCGGATCGTATTCGAGCCGCCGATGTTGTGTTTGTGTCCCGCGCCCGCTTAGCGCGCCGCCCGCGCCGAGAATTTCTAAACATCGCGCCGGAACTCGTTGTCGAAATCGTTTCGCCTTCGGACCGCTGGGATGAAATCCGCCAAAAGCTGCAAGATTACTTTTCCATTGGCGTCGAGCGCGTGTGGGTATGCGAACCGGAGCAACAAGACATTCTCGTCTATCGCGCACCGGACGAATATATTCGCGTCGGCACGGATGAAACGCTCAGAGGCGAAGGCGTTTTGAACGGATTTGAACTGCGCGTTTCCGAATTGTTTGCCGAAGACTGAAAGCGAGTAACATATATGCCACTCTACGAATATCACTGCGAAACCTGCGAGCGCGATTTTGAAAAACGGCGCGCGATTCAAGAAGCCGACGCGCCGGTGGAATGCCCGGAATGTGAAAGCGCTGACGTGACGCGAAAACTGTCGCTGTTTGTCGCGTTGGGCAAAAGCGATTCCGGCACGCAAGCATTGGGCGGCGGCGGCGGTTGCTGCGGCGGCGCGTGCGGCTGCGGCAGTCATTCCATGAATTAAAAAATCCGTATTTACGTAATACGTCATACCGCAAACCTATACAACAGTATTGCGTCGGGCGTAGAAATTTTCTTTTCGGAGTATTTGTAATGCCTCAAGTTGATTTAACGGTCCGCGTCGGCGGCGACTCGGCGGCAGGTGGGATTGTCACCACCGGCGAAATTGTCGCGCGCATCGCGGCGTATTCGGGACTCGAAGTCTATACGACGCGGACAATTCCCGCCGAAATCAAAGGCGGACATGTCATGTTCCAATTGCGCACTTCGGAAGAACCGGTGTATTCGCAAGGCGACGAATTGGATATGCTTATCGCGTTCGACCAGGAATCCATTGACAATTATTATCATCTCGTCCGACCGGGCGGTTTTTTGATTTACAACGGCAATGACGGCAAACCACCGCAAGCGGACGGCTTGAAAATGTACGGCTTGCCGCTGAACGACCTCGCCAAGAAAATCAATTTCACCAAAGGGCGCAACATCATTACCATCGGCGCCATGGTCAAACTCTTTGATTTGCCGTACGACAAGGCAACCGAAGTCGTCAAACGTCAATTGGGTCGCAAAAAAGAATTGCTCGACCAAAACCTGCTCGCGCTCAAGACGGGCTATGATTACGTCGAACAAAACATTGCGGCGGAATCCCCATATCATTTGATTCCCGCCGGCGGCGGCATTCAAGAAGACCGTCTCGTCATGAACGGCAATCAAGCGCTGGCAATGGGCGCGATTGCGGGCGGCTGTCGCTTTTACGCGGGCTATCCGATTACGCCCGCGTCCGACATTATGGAATTTCTCGCGGCAGAGTTTCCGCAAATCGGCGGCACCATGATTCAAGCCGAAGACGAAATCGCCGCCATTAACATGTGTCTCGGCGGTTCGTACGCCGGCGCGCGCGCCATGACCGCGACTTCGGGGCCCGGCGTCGCGTTGATGGTCGAAGCGTTGGGTCACGCGACCATGACCGAAATTCCGCTCGTGTTGGTGGATGTGCAGCGCGCGGGTCCCTCGACGGGGATGCCTACCAAAGTTTCGCAAGGCGATTTGCGGCTCGCGATTTTTGGCGCGTCCGATGACGCGCCGCGTATCGTCGTCGCCCCCGTGTCCGTCGAAGATTGTTTTTATCAAATCGTCAACGCGTTCAATCTCGCGGAAAAATATCAAACGCCCGTCATTTTCCTGAGCGACCAGGACATGTCGGTGCGCGTCGTCACCGTGCCGCCGTTTGATTTGAACAAGGTGAAATTGGAACCGCGTTTGTTGTGGGACCCGAACAGTGTCGAGCGAAGCGCCAACGGCGCAAGCGGCAACGGCGAACGCGAATACTTGCGCTACAAAATTACCGAAAGCGGCGTTTCGCCCATGTCCCTGCCCGGCATGCCCGGCGGACAATACACGGCGGAAGGTTTGGAAAAAGCCGAAAGCGGCGCGCCGATTTACACCCCCGAAGCGCACACGCGCAATTTTGAAAAACGCGCGCGCAAACTCGCAAACGCACTCAAGGATTACGAAGCGTGGGAAATGTACGAAATCTTCGGCGACCTCGACGCGCCCGTAGCCATTGTGGGTTGGGGTTCAACCATCGGTCCGGTCAAGGAAGCCGTGCTGCGCGCGCAAAGCGAAGGCATGCCGGTTGCAGTCCTGTATCCGAAACTTTTGTATCCGCTGCCCGCGGAACACATTGGCGCATTTATCGAAAAGCGGCAAGCCATCATTGTTCCCGAATTAAATTTCGTCGGACAATTCGGACGCATGATTCAGGCGCAATTTGAACGCGAAGTTGCGCCATTGACCAAATACGGCGGTCAGCCGCTTGCCGCAACCGAAGTGTACAACAAGATTAAACAAGTCTATGATAAAGTAAGAGTGAAAGCGTAGGATGAACATGTTGATTGAACCGCAAACGATTCCTTTACATTTTGAGAGAGTCAACCTGAAACCGAACGATTATAAAAGCGACGTCAAGCCGATTTGGTGTCCGGGCTGCGGCGACTTTGGCGTGCTGTCGTCGTTTTACCGAGCCATTTCCGACCTCGGCATTCCGCCGGAACAACTCGTCATCGCGTCGGGCATCGGCTGCTCGGGACGCTTTCCCGCGTTCTGTAAATCGTACG
>CAZXYP010000300.1:6091-6987 GCA_964644955.1 uncultured Anaerolineales bacterium
CGTGCACGGACGCGTCCTGCCCCTTGCCACCGGTATCAAGATGGCGCGTCCCGAATTGGTCGTGTGCGCGGTCGGCGGCGACGGCGACGCGTTCAGTATCGGCATGGGACATTTCCCGCATGCCGCGCGCCGCAACGTGGACATTACCTATATCGTGATGGACAATGAGATTTACGGCTTGACCAAAGGGCAAGCATCCCCCACCTCCCCGCTCGGATTGGAAAAGAAATCCACGCCCTACGGCAATGTGGACCGCCCGTTGAATCCGCTGCTGTTGGCGTTCGCATCGGGCGCGACCTGGATTGGTCGCGGTTTTTCCTCCAAGCCCAAAGAGATGACGGAACTCATCAAGCAAGCCATCACGCACAAAGGGTTTTCGTTTCTGCAGATTTATTCGCCGTGCGTGACCTTTTATGATACGTACGACCACTTCAAAGAAGTCACGAAACCACTGCCCGAAGGACACGACCCGTCCAACAAGGCGGCGGCGATGGCGTACGCGATGGACGACGCAACGTTGTATCTCGGCAAATACTTTGAGGAGGAACGCCCGACCTACGACGATGCCTACAGCGGCGTACGACAAAAAGCCACCAAAGGCGCATACTCGTTTGAAAAATTGATGGACAAGTATCGCAGATAGAGATTAGACATTGGAGATTAGAGATTAGAGCAAGAGTCTCTAGTCTCCAATGTCTTTTGGGACATGCCATCGCCTTTTCCGGGAATGGCCCCGTATATTGAAGACCCTGAAGTGTGGAGCGATTTTCACGGCAGACTTGCGGCAGAAATCAGTTCGCACTTGAACAAACAAATTCAGCCGCGCTATGTTGCGCGCATGACCCCGCGCACGACCTACGACATTGTTACAATTTCTGAAACAGGCGGCATTTATC
>CAZXYP010000301.1:0-6618 GCA_964644955.1 uncultured Anaerolineales bacterium
AAATGCGAGGAACAGCAGCGCAACGCCCAACAACATTTGTCCCCACAACACGCCCGTTTGTGTTGTACTCTCGCCTGCAGAAATTTTCCCGGCATTGACGAGCGCCATGACAATGATTGCGACAATCGTGAGACCCGCGAGCCAGCCAAGCATGAACATCAAACTGTTCTTGCGCGCATTCTTGCTCAAGAGCATCAGAATCAATCCGATAATGGGAAACGGACTGAGCGCAATTCCAATGGCTTCGGGCAGAACTTGACCAAGCACAGGAAGCATAAGGTTGAATCTCCTTTTCAGTTTTATGGATGCGCCGGGCACGCGTCCGGCTCATCATAGGTCATTCTTGGTCAGACGCCATTTCTTGTCAGAAGCGACGGTCGCAGCGGTCTTCGCGACAATCGCGTCGGTGCATGCCTGCCACAGACACGGGCGAAAGCGGGCGAACGACACTTGTTTCTCCGCGTCTACCTTATTGTTGCACCCCATCCGCATCCTGCATTCCGACGGGGCGCGTTACGAACGAGCTCTTTAACCCCTTGTTCATTCCAAAATAAATAATCACCGCCGTGACCGCGAGCGCGATTCCAATCACAACAAAAGTGAGCGCTAACCCGGCAGTAAATGCATCACCAAATGCAAGTGTAACTTGCTGCGCGAGACTCTCGGGCAAGCGCGTCAGGTCACCGGACATGGCGCGCGCAAAGATATCCTCAAACGCATTGGTCGCTACGTCGATCACCTGCGGCGGCGCGTTAGTCTGCTCGAGCTGCTGCTAGAAGCGTTGGTCTGCGAACAAGGTAATCAGAATGCTCGACAAGACGATGCCCAGCGCGTAACCCGATTGACCCGCTGCCGTGTTGACGCCCGCCGCCATGCCGGTCAAGCCCGGCGGTGGAGTGGTCAGCACCACGACGGTTCGGGGCGGGGCGGAAATGCCAAAGCCAAATCCCATAATGAGCATCGGAATCATGATTTGCCAGTACGGCGTGGTCGGTTGCAAAAAAAACAGACTCACCATGCCAACCGCCATCATGCCAAGTCCACCCACAATCATGCGCCTTGCACCGAATCGCTGCGAGAGCCGCACTACAAACAGCGTAGCTATCATTAAGGCAATCACATAGGGCGCGAGGCGCGCACCCGAGACCACCGAACCAACCCCCTGCACTTTTTGAAAGAACGTGCCGAGCTGGTAAAAAAGCGCTCCCTGTCCCGTCGAAAGCATGACGCCTGCCAGAATTGCAAACGAGAGGTCGCGAACATCGTACAGTTTTGCTGCCGTGCCGCGCATCCTGCGTTCCACCCAGCGGTAAGCAATAACAAAACCGAGCAAGCAAATTCCTACAACCAAAAACATGTTGCGTTTGTCCCCGCTTCCACCCAGAGCCAGCACACCAAACACCAATCCAAAAATCGCCACCGCCCACCCCAGATTAAGCAGCAATTCCTGACGTGAGAGACTTTTCGGCGCACGACTCTCATCCGTATCCCGACGGACCATCCGAAGCGCAACAAAACCCAAAAGAATCGCGGGGAGAAACGCAACCCACTGATAGCTCGTTGGTTCAAAAATGCCATAGATCGAAGAGGCAGTCACCAGTCCGATTCCCTGGACGGCAAATACCGCCCCATATGCGAACGGGCGCACTGTCACGGGAAACGCGAGCGTCAGAATCGCAACCGTCATGGGCATAATGAACGAACTCGTGATCGTGTTCAACCCATTGATCTGGGTATAGTGCGGCGAATGGAGCAATAACATCCCCAGAATATTCGTTGCGAGCACACCAATCAGCCCGATGAGTAAAAAGCGTTTGCGCCCAAAACATCCCCGCTGGCGCCGCCGACGAGCGTCAGTACTGCGAGCAGCAAGTACGCCGCGGCGACTTCGAGTGCAACCCCACTGCCGGGATTGCGCAAGCCCGCTTCCACGTCCGCCACATAGAGCGACAGAAATGGCGGCTGGAGTGTCGCCGCAAAGACTGCCGCCATGCACGCCAACAGCACGCGCAGCGCCTCACGGTCCGCGATCAATTCACCAAAGATGATTTTCCCCGGACCGGGCAGGCGAGCGACAAATCGTTCGAGAACCGCGATGGTTCTTTCCAATGATGTTCCTCAATGCCCTGCCAGACTCAAGTTTGCTAAATGTCGGAAGTTTGAAAGTTCCGGGCGGACCGTTATGCCTCTTCGAACTCATCGAGCGGGTCCCAATCCTTGCTCAATCTCTGCTTTAGATTGAAACGCTTCGACAGTCGCCCGACATAGATGGGTGGCACACGCGGCATCGGCTCTTCCCACAAAAAGTACAAGGCAGCCAAGCGGAACACAAAACCGACAATAAACGCGATCAGCGTGGCGGGGTACTGTGTCATGCCAAGATAGACGGCACAGACAAAGTACACCAGTGAGGTGATCAGCGCCGTGCCGACGAACCACTCGCCGCGGACGAACTGCTTTGCCGATTTGCCGGCAGTGACATCAATCAAATAGCGACCTGCGGTGGGACCGATGATGCCGAGCAAGATGCAGGCGATTCCGGGCAGCTGCGCCGAAAGCCCCGCGGCGACGCCGATGGCGGCGTACCAGGGCAATGAAAACGCCGTCGCGAATTGATAAAAACTCTCGCGGAATTTTTGTCCCCGGTTATAGGCGATGAGGATCGCGATGGCGCCAGCCAAGACGCAGAGGATGAGGTACCAAGGGTTTTCCAGCGCGCTTGGAATCTTGTTGAGCAGCACATCCCGCGCCACGCCTCCCCCAATGCCGCCGAAAAGCGCCATCAAGATAATGCCGATGATAGTCCATCCCCGATTCTTGTAATAGTCCGGTCGCTGCGCCAGCAGTGCGCCATTAAAGGCATTGGTGGTCGCGGCGATGAGGTCAATGATGACAAAACTGCCAACACGTAGGAATGACAAGAGATATGTGATTTCCGCAGAGACATTCACAGTCTATTCCCTCTGTAACAAAAAATTCGGGACTGACTGACTCGATCGTTTCCGACGCGCGCTCAATCGTTGCTTGCAACTTTGGCGGGAAAGCCCGACTTGGAAACCCCATCTCCCGCTGCCCCACCTTCTGCCGCACCGATATCCTCGGCGTGATATTCTGCAAGCAGCTTGCGCTCCTGTTCCAACTTGGGGAACACGAGAAACACCAGCGCCGCGCCAATCAACACCGCGATGATGCCCGCGAGATAGGCAGATTGATCGCCTGCCAGAAAGGATTCTTTTGCCGCGTTCAAGATCTGCGTCGAATACTCCGGATACTGTGCGGCGACCGATTGCGCCCCCGAAAAAGACATTTCGAGTTCACTCGTCACACTGGAGGGAATCTGGCTGCTGTTCGGGACTGCCGCAAGTTGCGCTTCCATCATTGCCGCATAGCCCGCTGCCAATAGCGCGCCAAAGAGCGCGGTAAAAATTGCGCCGCCCAAATCGCGCTGCAAGTCAGCCGTGCCCGATGCCATCCCCACGCGTCGAACCGGGACAGAACCGGTCAGCGACCTTGAGGCGGGCGTACCGGACAGACCGATACCAACGCCGATAAAACAGAACGTCAGCGCAACAATCCAGAACGGCGTTGCTTCTTGCCACAACAAGAGCATTGCCATAAAGCCGATGAAAATAAAAACGTAACCGAGGAGCAGTGTTGCGCGCGAGCCGCGCTCCTCGACAAGTTTTGCCGAGCGCGGCGCGGCGAGAATCATGAAAAAGCCAGCAAACAGCGCCGGAATGGCTGCGTTCACAGGGTCATAGCCAAGCACGTCCTGCATGTATTGCTGCCCAATGAACATCGAGCCCATTAGCGAGCCAAAGATGATGATGCCTGCCACCGCCGCCACCCAGAACGTTGGACGTTTCGCGATCGGGAGGTCATACAGCGGGTTCGCTGCGCGCCGCTGGCGGAGAATAAACAGCACGCCCGTAATCAGCGAGACGAACAAAAGAGCGACAGCATATTGTTGATACCCCACGACAGGCAAAAAGTTCACCGCAAGCACGAACGAGCCGACAAGAAATACAGAGAGGATGCCGCCAAGGTTGTCAACCGCTTCCGTGCCTTCGTTGACGTGCGAGGGGATGTTGCGCATCGCCATGACCAACGCGACGAGCGCAAGCGGAATGACGATCAAAAACACCCAGGGCCAGCTGCCCGTCCACTGCAAAATCAGCGCGGACAAAAGTGGACCCGACACGGAGATGGCAGCGCCCAGCGCCGCCCATAACGCAATCGCCCGCGTCCGCGCGGCTCCGGGACTCCACAACGCCGCAATCAAGGCGAGCGTGGTCGGGTACGCCATGCCCGCGGCGAAACCACCAAACAAACGCGCGACAAACAGCACCTCAATTGTCGGCGCAAACCCACTAAGGATGGCGGCGGGAATCGCCAGCGCCACGCCGAGGAGTGCAATTTGCTTGCGCCCGTAGCGGTCACCCAATGCACCCAGCCACAGGACCGAGCAAGCGAGACCGAGCGAGTAGCCCACGGCGACGAGATTCAGTTCAATCTGTGACGCGTCAAAGTACGTGCCGATGGATGGCAACGCGACATTCGCCATCGCCAGCGGCAGGTTGGCGACCGCCGCGACAATGACCAGAGTGAGCAGAATTCTTTTGGCGTTCGCGGGCGCGCCGCCGGTATCTGCCGGTGCAGCGGCGGGGGAAGGTTTAGTATCTGCTACCACACTTTGCTCCTTTGCTCGAATCCATTTATTGCGAAACCTGGATATTGAAATCTGCGAGCTTTTCGACGCAGGTCGTTCCCGGAGTCATCGAACAATTCAAGACCTCGCGCCAAACATCGTCATTGTAAAGACCTTCAGATTTGAATTTAGACAGTCAGATCAAGACCTTTCGGGTTTTTGCGATGTTTACATCGCCGAAACCCGAAGATCTGCCAGCCCAAATCAATATCTGAACAACTACAGATTAAGCCACAAAACGCCCCGGGATTTATCCCCCATCGTGGGGTACCTTTGGGGGTCATTGAGCTCAGAATCAAGTCGAACTTGCCGCAGTGGGTAGAGAGTACGCCAAATGTACACCCTCGCGGGGGATGGTAGAACGCGAACTTTGGGGTTTAATAGCATGGTACAATCCGCATCGTTCCGTCACAAAGGAGAATTCGTATGGCAACGTTAAGCGTTCTCAAGTTTGACACGCCCGATGGCGCACAGCAGATGCTCACGACCCTCGAGTCCTTGCAAAAACAACAACTCATCGAAGTTCAAGACGCCGCCATTGTCACATGGCCCGCCGACAAAAAGAAACCCAAGACCCAACAATTGCACAGCATGGCAGGCGTCGGCGCGCTCGGCGGCGCATTTTGGGGATTGTTATTTGGCTTGCTGTTTTTTATCCCATTTCTCGGCTTGGCGATCGGCGCCGCCATTGGCGCGTTGGCGGGACATTTTTCGGATTACGGGATTGACGACAAGTTCATCAATTCGGTCAAAGATAAAGTGACACCCGGCACCTCTGCGTTATTCCTTTTGACAAGCGGCGCGGTCGTAGATAAATTGGCTGCGGCAGTAAAGGGACAAAGGTTCGAAATCATTCAAACCAATTTGTCAAAGGAACAAGAAGACAAACTGCGCGCCGCTTTTGCCGAAGACGAACCCGCAGCGCCCGCCGCCGAAACAACCGCCCCTGCAAGCTGAGATACAATCACCGTCCGTTCGACCAACCCAAATTCATTTCAGGAGGTATGCTATGCCGATGGGACCGAGTTCTGTTTTAGCCATCCAATTTACCGGACACAATTTCAAAGGAGAAATCCTTTCCGCTTTGTATGAACTTGTCAAACAAGGGACTGTGCGGATTATTGATGCCGTCGTCGTCATCAAAGACAAGGATGGAAAAATCACCGCGCAAGAAATCAATCAAGTCGCGCCCGAAGTCGTTGCGATTTTCAATCCGCTCAACGCAGAAATTACCGGGTTGCTTTCGAATGACGACATCAACGATATCGGCTCGCAGCTCGATCATGACAGCGCCGCCGGACTGCTCGTCTTGGAACACGTTTGGGCAGCCAAGTTGATCCAAGCCATTCAAAATGCCGGCGGGCAAGTCGTGCGCAATCAACTCGTCATGCCCGAAGTGCTCGAAGCCAACATGGCGGATATCGAAAAAATCACCTAAGCCGCTTATGCATTTTGATGCAACACGCGATAGAATGACTATAGACGATGCAAATCATCCAGCTTGCTGGCCGCGCGCTTTGCACGCACCGCAAGCAATTTCAAGGAGGCTAGATTATGGTAATGCGAAGACGCGCCGCCGTGCGCAGTGTGGGACGCCTTGCGGTAGGCACAGCCGTAGTTGCAGGGACCGCCGGTGCAGTCCGACACCATCAGGACCAAAAATACGCGAACCAAAACGCGCAACAACAGGCACAAGCTGATGCGGCATACCAACAAGCACAGATGGAACAACTCGAACAGGAAAATGCGATGCAGCAGCAGCAAATTCAACAGATGCAAGCACAGCAAGCGGCACAACCCGCCGCGCCTGCCGCCGCGCCCGCCGGTGGGACCGACCTCAACAGTCAACTCATACAGCTCTCGCAGCTCCACAATGCAGGCGTTCTGAACGACGAAGAATTCGCGCAAGC
>CAZXYP010000301.1:6628-6965 GCA_964644955.1 uncultured Anaerolineales bacterium
TTCGCCCTCCAAGTTTCGACCTTCCATTGGTTTGATTGCATGGAACGGTCGAAACTATGTTTGGCGTTCATCCAACGAGAAATTCAAAATGCCAAAAACAAAAAAGACCGCCAAGAAGAATGTGACATTGAGCAAGAGCGCGCTGCGCGAAGCGAGTGATGATTTGGCCGTGGTTGGTACCGTCGAGGCAATGGCGGGCGCGAACGACATGGTTGCCGGCGCAGCCGAATTGGGCGTCGCGCGTGACTTGAACCGCGCCAGCAAAGCCGCGGGCGCGCGCGCCGTCGCCGATCTGACGCAAGGCGCAGACCGCATGCGCGCGGGACAAGTGTTGTCC
>CAZXYP010000302.1:0-6962 GCA_964644955.1 uncultured Anaerolineales bacterium
GGTCGGACCTTCGATTTTGGTCGGGAATGGTTTTCCGTAATTCAGACACCAGAGGTCCACCGCGATGGTAACTTTTTCCCCGGGCTTGAGCGTCGTGACAAAGTCCGCCGCGTGGGCGGGTTGTACTGCCATGCCCAACGCGCTGACGAGAATGGCAAAGATGCCAATGAGATGAAACAGACGAGACATTGTGCTTCTCCTTGAGAATTTGAGTGATGGAAAAATTCAACAGTTGAGTTCCGGTTTGTTGTGCCTCCTTGAAAAATTTTCCTGCTATCGAAACGTGACACGTCCCCAAAAGACGTTGCACAGTACATCACAGATTGGGGTGTCATTGCGAGGAGTGCACTTTGCGACGAAGCAATCTCACGCGCGAATCACAACGAAACTGCTTTATGTTGCACCCAGCGCAAAAGAGATTGCCACGCTCCGCAAAAAACGCTCCGCTCGCAATGACAAATTGTGATGTACTGTGTCACATTTCGAGACTAATCGAGCAAGAACACCAACGCGGTGGTTTCGCCGTTGGTGCGCTGTCCCGCGACGAGAATGCCCGACATGGCTTCGCCGTCGCCGATGTTGAAAACGAGAACTTGAGACATGGCGGTATCGTCGAACGCGTGCGCCAATGCTTGCCGCGCCGCGTCCGCGTTTTCGATATTTTCCAAAATCATGGGGACAGAGTTTTTCGCGTTCGCGTCGGCGATGGCATTCAGTTCCGCGACAATGTCATGTTTGGCGTTCGCGGGGCGCGCATACACCTGTTTCCATTGGCGCAGCCACGTTTTTTCGCCAAAGTGTTCCCAATTCTTGCCGACGAAAAATTTGTATTGGGCGCGCGCGAATTTTTCCAAATCGCCTGCGTCGCGTTCAAAAAAAACCGCGCTGCCGAATCCGGCTTGGCTTGGCGCGCCGTAAACGTTTTCCAGCGTTACCACATACGCGGGTTTGAGTTCGGTTGACATGTTCATGCTTTCGCAGCCGACGCGGCGTTCGAAGCGGCTGCCGTTTGTTTTTCTTTTCTGCGAATCAAGAATTCGAGAATGACAAACATCAACAGCGAAGAAAACAGAGTCACACCCGTCACCACTTCGAGCGACGGTTTGCTGATAATGACGGGCGCGAGCGACGGAAGGATGTCAATATCCGAGCCAATGAAAATGGCGTTGCCGAGATTGTTGGCGAAATGCAGACCCATTGCCATCCACAGCGAACCGGTGCGGTAGGCAAACCAGCCGAACAAGAGTCCCGAAACGAGATAGGGCAGTATCGCATACCACTGCCCGGCGTACGCAGAGATGTTGAGAATATGCGGCGCCGCAAACAGCAGGGCGGGAATGCCGAGAAAGAGAACCGGATGCGACAAGTACTTGCGCACGAATTGAGTGAGAAAGCCGCGAAATGCAAACTCTTCGGTGGCGGTCTGGATAAAGAAACCGACAATGCCAATCACCACCAACAGCAGATACTGTCCAATGTCCGGCATCTGGAATTTGATTTGCAACAGCCCCATTGCCCCAAAGAGCAACGTTGACAACAGAGCGACAACCAACGACACCAGCACGGCGACGCCAAAATTCCAGTAATTAATTTCCTTGACCGGAAACCCGAAACTCCACCACGGGCGTTTCAACAAAAACTTGGTGACGAGCGGAACCAGCACAAAGGCGAGCAGAAAAGCAGAGGTCTTGTTAATCACTTCGCCCACCACCGTTCCGGCAAAGACGGTCATTCCGAGCAGCATAAACGGAATCGCCACAAGCCCCCCCAGAAAAAGCAAAGAAGGAAAGATAATAAGAGAGCCGATGAGATAACGGACAAACGTCGAACTGCCCTTGTCGGACCAGTCGAGATAATGTTTCACACGGTCGGGTAGAGGTGTCTGCATTCAAGTTCCTTGTTTGTGAAAATGGGTTGTTCCCGATGCGCTGCGCGGAATGACAAGACATGAGGTGCAGATTCAATCTGCACCTCGTCGGTTTCACCCTATAGAATGCAAGTTGGATGCTGAAACATGTCGTTCCATATCGAGACCTGACAGGTTTTTTCCCTGTTTGTGTTGGACGGGGCAGTCACCCAAAGCGCCGCGTGCGTATGACCCTATCCGGACGCGGCAGAAACCTGTCAGGTCTTGGTGCGAGACTTGTTTGTGTCGTCTATTCGCGTGCTAGGCGCAGACCATTGTATTGCATTGTCCTGAGCAGCACTCTCCATTGGTTGCGCAAGGCAATCCGCTTGGGAGGCAGCTCGACGCTTCTGTCGGTTGCGGCACGGTCAGGGTGACAATGACGGGCAGGACGACGGCGGCGCCGACCAAGCCCGCGCGGATAAATTCGCGGCGGGTCAAGGTACGCGCGTGGGCAGGCGCAGTCACGCGTTCTTGCAGCAGATTTTTGCTCGACAACTGATTCAGCGCGTACCAAACGATTTTTTCATCTACGGGCGCGCCGAGTTTTGCGGCAACGCGCGCGGCGATTTCGGCAACGGGCGTTTGCCCGTCACACTCCTGCCAGACGAGCGCGGCAGTTTGATTCAACAGGTTGGCTTGGTCGGCGGCGGTGTCAACGACCATCACTTCATTCTGCATTTCTTGTACGATGATTTGGCTGCGCCGCGCGCGCGGGTAAATGTTTTTCATGGGTTTTCTCCGAAAGCGTCGTGTGTTACCGGGCGTCTTGCGTGTCATTGCGAGCCGTTCTTGCGAAGCAATCCCCGCATTTTGGGATTGCTTCGTCGCAAAAAACGCTCCTCGCAATGACGGTACGACGCGCTCTTAGGGAATTTTCACCTTGACGATGCTGGTCCATTCACTATGATTGTCGAGATATTTCACCTCGATTTTGTAGCGATAGGTCTTGCCGCCCTGCGCTTTGCGGTCCACAAAGCGATACTTGTTACCCGTCGCATCGCCGGGATTTTTCGCCTGTTTGAAATTCGCGTTAATTTGTTTCCATTCGCCTGTACGCGTTTTGCGATACACGTTAAAGCCCGCGATTTGGGATTCGCCGGTCGTCTTCCATTTCACGACGGCAAAACCTTTGCCATTCACAGTGCCGCGCACGTTCGTCACGTTCACCGCCGTCGGAGGTTGCGCCTCGAACGCGCCGACATCGCAGTGCAAGCCCTGCGGACGCGTGACGCCGCGCTGGTCTTGATAACTCACCGGTATTGCCGCACAAACCGAGTCATTGCCCACATTCAGCGCCGCGCTGGGAATAACAAGCGCCATCGTGTAGGTCGCTCCGCCGTTGTCCGCCAGCAGCTGCAAATTGATTTCGGCGACGCTTTTGGAGGTTGCGCTGTCACAGGTGCCGTCGTTGTCCAGATTGTAACCGTCTGCCGTGAGCGAGCCGCCGCCAACCGAACAATCAACGCCTGCGTTGTTTGACACGATCGTATTGTAGAGCGTGGTCGTCCCACTGACGTTCGAAATTCCAACGCTGCCGCCCACATTGTTCCCGTCAATCGTGCTGTTGTAGATTTGGAGCGTGCTCGAGCCGGTGTTACCAATCGCAGTGCCATTCACCGGGTCGAAAAAGGTGCTGTTGACAATCGTCAGCAGTCCGCCGCCGTCATTCTTGGCATGTCCACCGGACGCGCCGCTGTTATGGATGAACGTGCTGCTGCTTATCAGTGTGGTGGCGCCCGAATTGTAGACACCACCGCTGCTCAACAAGGCGCTGCCATTGGCGACAGTCAGCGCAATCAACTCCGAGCTTGCTTCGACCCAAAAGATTTGGTGGGAATTGTCGCCGTCCACCGTAATGTGTCCGTTGTTCGACGCACCGTCGATGGTCACCGCGTCCGTGATGTGCGGCAAATTACCGGTGAGCAGGATGGTGCAGGTATTCGCTGCCGCGCAGCCGCTGTCCGTGCCCGGTATGTCAAAGATGATGTCGTTAGCGCCGCCGAGTGCGTTCGCCGCAAGGATGGCTTCGCGCAGTGTGCAGTCTTGATTGCCGATGCCCTGCCCGAGCAAATCGCATGAACCATCGTCGGTGTCGGCGCTGTGATTGACGACAAAATTGGGTCCGGTCTGGAAACCCGTATAAACATATTCGTACGCGCCCACGTCACAGAACAATCCTTGCGGACGCGTTTCGCCGCGCTGGTCTTGATAACTCACCGGTATTGCCGCACAAACCGAGTCATTGCCCACATTCAGCGCCGCGCTGGGAATAACAAGCGCCATCGTGTAGGTCGCTCCGCCGTTGTCCGCCAGCAGCTGCAAATTGATTTCGGCGACGCTTTTGGAGGTTGCGCTGTCACAGGTGCCGTCGTTGTCCAGATTGTAACCGTCTGCCGTGAGCGAGCCGCCGCCAACCGAACAATCAACGCCTGCGTTGTTTGACACGATCGTATTGTAGAGCGTGGTCGTCCCACTGACGTTCGAAATTCCAACGCTGCCGCCCACATTGTTCCCGTCAATCGTGCTGTTGTAGATTTGGAGCGTGCTCGAGCCGGTGTTACCAATCGCAGTGCCATTCACCGGGTCGAAAAAGGTGCTGTTGACAATCGTCAGCAGTCCGCCGCCGTCATTCTTGGCATGTCCACCGGACGCGCCGCTGTTATGGATGAACGTGCTGCTGCTTATCAGTGTGGTGGCGCCCGAATTGTAGACACCACCGCTGCTCAACAAGGCGCTGCCATTGGCGACAGTCAGCGCAATCAACTCCGAGCTTGCTTCGACCCAAAAGATTTGGTGGGAATTGTCGCCGTCCACCGTAATGTGTCCGTTGTTCGACGCACCGTCGATGGTCACCGCGTCCGTGATGTGCGGCAAATTACCGGTGAGCAGGATGGTGCAGGTATTCGCTGCCGCGCAGCCGCTGTCCGTGCCCGGTATGTCAAAGATGATGTCGTTAGCGCCGCCGAGTGCGTTCGCCGCAAGGATGGCTTCGCGCAGTGTGCAGTCTTGATTGCCGACGCCCTGTCCGAGCTCATCGCACGAACCGTCGTCGGTGTCGGCGCTGTGATTGACGACAAAATTCGGTCCGGTCTGCCAGCCGCTATAGACAAATTCGTAGGCGCCCGTGTCACAGTACATGCCCTGCGGACGCGTTTCGCCGCGCTGGTCGAGATTGTTGACCGGGGCTGCCGCACACACCGTATTGTCGCCATGGTCCCACGCGGCGCTGTTTTCATCAATCGCCATTGTCTGCGTTGGTCCGCCGTTGTCCGCCAGTGCGCCGAGCGCGATTTCGGCGGTCGTCTTTTGTGTCGCGCTGTCGCACGTATTGTCGTCGGCAATGTTGTAACTGTCCGCCGTAAGGGTGCCGGCACAATTGCCGCCGTTGGTGCTGTTGGTAAAGATGTTGTTTCGGAGCGTCATCGAACCGCCGGTCTGGCGTACAGCCCCGCCCGAAAAGGTAGCGCTATTGCCGCTGAATGTGCTGTTGATGACCGTCGCCGTCCCGGCGGCACTGTCAATCGCGCCGCCGTTCGTGGCACTGTTGTTATAGAATGTGCTGTTGACGACCGTCAATTGTTCGACATTGCTAATTGCACCGCCGGAAGCACCAACATGATTATTGTTGGTGAATGTGCTGTTGGTCACATTCAAGGTGCTAATGTTACTAATGCTACCTGAAGCGCCGTCGGCGATGGTGAGGGCGTTTATATCCGTTGTGCCAATATTAACAGTAAAGACCGGATGCGCGTTATTTCCGCTGACCGTGATGTGCCCGTTGTTCGGCGCGCCGTCAATCGTCACATCCTCCGCGATGGCGGGCAGGGACGAACCGAGCGTGATGGTGCAGGTGTTGGCGGACGAGCAAGCGCCGCCGCTCGGAATGTTGAACGTGATGGTGTCTGCGCCTGCATTGCTGTTGGCATAGGTGATGGCATCGCGCAATGTGCAGGGGCTGGTGACGCCGTCGTCGGCGCAGCCCGGGCTGTGCAAAGTGTCGCCTGCATCGTCAACCACAATGCTCGCCGCGTGCGCGACGGGTGAAAAAGAGGAAACGAGAGCCATCATGCCCAATAAAAGGATGGCGGGCAGAATGGCGAGGCGAAGAAAATGAAATGATTTGTGTTGCATAATTTCTCCTTGCGGGTATCGCGATGAGCGCGGTAGGCGTCACCAATGTTTTATTGCGCCGATTCCTAATCAATTTGCGGTAGGGGCGTACCCTTGTGGTCGCCCCTTGGCGGGCAAGTCGCCCATCAGTGGGCAAGCACAAGGCATTGCCCCTACTTGTCGGTGGAAACAAGTTTCAGCGCGCCGTCTTGCAGCGCATAGGTATTGACCACGCGTTCGGTGGGACAACAGTCCGCGCCGCCGGTCGCTTGCTGCATCATATCAATCACAATTTGGTCATTGGCGATTTTGATGGTATGGATAAAAACGCGGTCGCCGATTTCGAGCGTGGCAGTTTCCGCGAGCGCGCCGTCCTTGACCTGCATCAAGCGCAAATTGTAGAAGCGCGCCGTGCCGCCGCCGCTGTCCCACGTCACGACTGCCGCCGTGTCCGCGCCGCCGAGTTTGCCATACGCCACATCTTCCATTACCATCATTTCAAGCGCGGTCGAGCCGTCGCCGACGGGCTGCTGCCACACCGCGTCTTGTAACGTGACGGTGCCGTTTTCGCCCAAGTCGCTCTTGTAGGACGCGTTGGCAAGCACATTCAATTCCAAACCCGCGGGCGCGTTGGACGCTTGCGGAATGCACAGCTTGTCGTCAACATTAATCAAATTCGGGTCGGAAATTTTTACAAAACCATCCGCGCCGTTTTGGGCATTTGTGGCATCCACAATTTGCGTGTATGCTTGCGCATCACCCAGCAGACGCGCGGCAATGCGCGACAACCAATCGCCGTTGGAAACAATGTAGGGAAACGCGCAGGCGTCGCCTGCGGCGTAAATTTTTGTGGCAGACCGCGCGCCGAGCGTCAATACGAGCGCGACACTGACCGCTGCCATCGTCAGGACAATTCGAGATTTAGCCACTTGCTGCTCCCTTG
>CAZXYP010000303.1:0-451 GCA_964644955.1 uncultured Anaerolineales bacterium
TGGCACAAGGCGGTCGAAACACACATTGATAATGTCACGTACCGCTTCAGGGTCCAGCATTTCCGACAGCGCGGTAAAACCGGAAAGGTCGGCAAAGAGGATAGTCACGAAACGGCGTTCTGCCTGGGACATTACGCGCTCGGAAATTTGTGAACGCGCCAATTCGCGCCCGCAATTCGCGCAAAATGACGCGTTGGGCGGATTGGAAAAGGAGCAGTGGGAGCAGGGGAACACGTCCGGCTTATGGAATACCAATCCATTTGGGGTCTTTGGGATGCATGTTCGACTGTTGCGCAGTCAGCATTCCGCCACCCGTTGCAGGATTCGGTTCCACTTTGGTCTCAAGGCGTTCAAATTTCCATCCGTCTTCCGCCGGATAGCTGGTGACAATGGAAAGTTTTGGTGCGCCGTTGGCGTCTTGTGGCGCGGCAGCGGCATCCTCAATAGTATA
>CAZXYP010000303.1:461-6949 GCA_964644955.1 uncultured Anaerolineales bacterium
GGAATCCGCAAATAGTACGCGGTCGTTTATGACCAACACCAGCAGCGCGTCAATCCCTTTTCCTTTTGGAATTTGAATCTCCGCCAACGCGGGTAAATCTCCGGCTTCAACGCGCAACCGGCGTTTTACGCCGCCAATTTTTTGCGCGGGCGCCGTGACCGTGACCTTGCGGCGGCTGGGCGGTTTTGCAACATTTTGTTGCGGGTCAAAAGTGAACATGTCCTGTTCGTTGTCTCCTCCCTTTTCTCCCGGGCTTGTCATTCCTGCCGGTTTGCGCCGGAACAAAAAGTAAAAAATGACCAAGAGCCCTACAGCAATCCCAATAAGGATAAACGGATTGTCCATTGCCTGCCTCCTTCATTGAATCGCGGACCGAATCTCTTGTTCCACTTGCCGCGCGCGTTCGAGCTCCAATGCTCTGCCTAACGGTTCCAACAACACGACTGCCTGTCGCGCATACGAACGCGCGCGCTCTCGGTCGCCGCGCGCGGCGTACAACTCGGCGAGCACGCGCAGCGCGACGCCTTCGTTCTCAGGCGAATGTAGCTGCCGCGCAATTTGCATTGCCTCGTCAACATGCGTTTGCGCAGTCTCGAGTAATTGACGTGACACATCCGATTCCGGCGCTTGCGTGCGCGCTTGCCTGATTTCCACACCCGCGAGCGCGGTCAGGTAGTAGCCGAGCAGCGAAGCGTATTCGAGCGTTCGCAGTTCACGAATCGAATCTGCGTAAAACAAAACAGCATTGTCCAATTCATCCCGGTCCGTAAATACTTCTGCCAGATTGCCCAACCCCAACGCCAATGCAATCCGGTCGCCCAGCTCGCGGCTGAGATGAATCGAGCGTTCATATACGGCTTGTGCTTGCGTTAAATCCTTCAAACCATAATAGCACGCGCCAAGAATATGCAGCGCGCGCACAGCAAGAGTGGAATGACCGAATTGTTCGTAACGCTGCAACGCGCGTTCGGCATATTGCATGGCAAGACGAAAATCGCTGCGGTCAAGATAAATGCCCGCCAGTCCATATTCCGCGTTGGCAAGCTCGCTGCTGTTGCCGATTTGTTCTCCCAACGCGCGGCTCGCCATCAGATATTCTTGTGCGTGTGTGTAATCTCCCAAATTCCAATATGCCAAACCCAAGCCGCCGGACGTACGCGCTTGCAGTTTGATATCGCCCAAGTCTTGTGCCAATGCCAAACCGGCGCGTTGGTACTCGATGGCGCGTTCGTTGTCCTGCAAATGATATGCGGCAGCGCCAAGACTGTGCAAGAGCTGCGCGCGTTGAATCTCTGACAAAGGATAGGCAAGCACACTCTCGTACAACTCGCGCGCTGCCGCATATTCGCCGCGCGCCGCGTGCGCGTCCGCGAGCGCCATATCCACATCGCGCAGCTGTGATTCGGTCAACGCGCCGCGGTCCGCTTGCGTGAGCAGCCGCGTCAGGGATGTGCTGCGCCCCGTGTAAATCAAACGCGAGGCAAACGGGAGCAAAAAATCCACCATGCTCGCATCATCACGGCAATACAATTGATGCTCCGCAATCGAAAGCACCAATTCCAAATCGAGCTGCGGGTGAGTTTCCGCCAGCACCCGGGCGACCACGCAGTGCAGTTCCGCGCGGCGCGACTGCAAAATGGAATTGTAGGTCGCTTCGCGGGTGAGGGCGTGCTTGAAGCGGACGACGGGTTTGGACTCGTCCGTCGTCACGCGTACCAAGCCGCGCGTTTCCAACACCGAAAGGTCTTGCGTCAACATGTATGGCGAGTGTAACGCAATCAATGACGAGGGTCAAGGGGTGCGCGCGCTATATTTCCAAAGTGTAACGCTGCGCGCAGCGGCGCCAATGGTTCGGAAATCAAATCGCGCGGGGGCGACGGAAGCGTACCGTTGTCCGGTCGAACCTTGAACCCACACAACCCAAGACCATTTCCAACAATCTTTGTAAATTCACTTAACAAACAATATAAACTAACCTATAATTGTTGTAAGTAGAATTTACAAACATACTACCAAAACGTAATGGAAACCAATCCCCAAAAAGCCACCCACCAACAGACGCGCGATTACAACCAGCGCCTCGTTCTGCAAACCATTTTTGACCGCGGCGAAATCAGCCGCGCCGATGTCGCGCGCCTCACCGGACTGACGCGCACCACGGTTTCGCAAGCCGTTGGCACTCTGCTCGACCAGAAACTGGTCAAGGAGATCGGACAAGGCGCGTCCACCGGCGGCAAGACGCCGATTCTGTTGAACGTGCCGCCCAACGCGCGCAATCTCATTGGCGTGGATTTGGGCAGCGACGAATTCAGCGGCGCAATTGTGGATTTGCGCGGCCAGGTCCGTTATCGTCTCCGTCTGCCGCTCGACGGACGCCAGGGGCAGGACGCGCTCGAATTGGCGTACGAATTGATTGACGCGCTTCAGGTGCGCGTCACGAGTCCACTGCTCGGTATCGGCGTCGGCGTGCCGGGTGTGATCAATCCCGCCAAGGGCAGCTCGGTGCATTGGGCGGTGAATCTCAGCTGGCTCGATTTGCCGCTGCGCGATTTATTGCAAAAGCGCTATCAGGTGCCGGTGTACGTGGCGAACGATTCGCAGGTCGCCGCGCTGGCAGAATCGTTTTTCAGCAAACATCGCCATCGCAATTTAATCGTCATCAAGGTCGGGCGCGGCGTCGGCGCGGGCATTGTCATTGACGGGCAATTGTGGAAGGGCGACCATTTTGGCGCGGGCGAAATCGGACACGTGCGCGTCGTGGAAAACGGACCGCGCTGCAACTGCGGACATTACGGTTGTCTTGAAGCGCTGGTCAGCACCGGCGCGATTGTCCAACGCGCGCGCACAGCCGCCAAAGCCGTTCGCAAAACGGCGCTGCGCGTGCCGGGCAAAACGCTCCATGACTTGACGTTCGACGACCTCGTCGCGGCGAATGACCGGGACGACCCGGTGGCGCGCGCGGTCGTTTTGGAAACCGGAAAATATCTCGGCATCGCCGTCGCCAATCTGGTCAGCGCATTCAACATCCAACATCTTTTTATCGGCGATTACGGCGCGCGGTTCGGGCAGCCGCTGTTGGATGAGGTGCGCGCCACCGTGCAGCAGTGCGCGCTCAATACCTTGACCGAAAACACCGTTATCGAATTGTCTGCCATCGGCGATGACAGCGTCATTCTCGGCGCGTCCGCATTATTGCTGAACTATGAATTGGGGATCAATGCTTTGCGTTAATAGATTGCTTGTTGAAAAAAATTTTTGTTTGCGCGTTATCGCGTTCGTTTCATTGCGGGACAAAACCCAACTGCGTCCCGACCATTCAAGGAGGAGAAGATGAATCGCAAGATGCTATTCCGTATTTCGCTCGACGCGCTCGTCGTGCTGCTCGCCGCTGTTGTGCTATTGGGCGCGTGCGGCGCGCCCGCCACGCCCCCCCCCCCGCAAGTCATTAAAGAAACCGTCGTCGTCCCGCAAACCGTCGTCGCGCAGCAAACGGTCGTCGCCGAAAAAACCGTCGTCGTCCCGCAAACCGTTGTGGCACAGCAAACGGTCGTCGTCGAACCCACTGCCGCGCCGAATCCCGAAGCGGTGATTCCAAACGTCGAACCGAATGCCGAAATTACACTCTGGACATTCTGGCTCTCGCCGACGTTTGACGATTACATCAAAAGCACCATCGCGCGTTTTGAGCAAGCGTATCCCGGCGTCAAGGTGAATTGGGAAGACCATCAAGCGACGTTTCAGGATGATTTGCGCAATGCGTTCGCGGCAGGCAAAGCCCCCGATGTGATTAATCTTTCCGTTTCGGAAGGATGGGTCAGCGATTACGCGACCAAAGGGTTGCTGCTGCCGCTCGACGACAAGGTTTCGCAAGAGGTCAAGGATTTGTATTTCCCCGGCTTGTGGAAACAACAGCTGGTGGACGGCAAGAATTATCAATTCCCGTGGTATCAGGGGCTCAACGTCGAACTCGTCAACATGAAAATCTACAGCGACACGGCAGGTCTGAAGCTGGAAGATTTTCCCAAGACGGTGGACGGCTTGCCCGCATTGTGCAAGACCATCAAAGACAAAACCGGCACACTGTGCGACATTCGCCTGACGACGAATGACTTGCTCGCGCAAATGGTGTACGAAGGCGGCGTCAAGGTCATTAGCGACGACGGCAAAACATTCACCTTTGATTCGCCCGAAGCGGTGGCATGGCTCCAAATGTACGTGGACATGGTCAAAGCCGGTACCGTGGACAAATCCGTCCTCGTGACCGACCAAGACCGCGTGGGACTCGACTTGTTCTCGTCCGGGAAAGCGGCGTTTTATCAGACCGGTCCGAACCTGATTCGTGAAGTGCGCGCCAACAATCCCGGTTTGTACGGCTATCTCGCGGCGGTCCCCGCGCCTGTCGGCAAGTCCGGCGTATTGGGCAAAGGATTGATGAGTCTATCGGTCAAGGGCGACACCAAATATCCGAATGCGTCACTCGCGCTCGCGCAGTTCTTTACCAATCCGCAAAGCATGTTGGAATTCAGCAAGCAGGTTGCCATTTATCCTTCGACGCCGAAATCGTACGACGACCCGTTCTTTGCCGCCAAGCCGATTGCGATTGAAGACAGCGCGAAACCGCTCGCCAAAGACATTATCTCGAAATACGCCGACATTGTGCCGACCATTCCCAACAAAGCGGATGTGAACGACATTGTCTTGCAAGCGGTGCAATCTGCGTTGTTCAACAACGTACCCGCGCAGCAAGCGCTCAGCGACGCGGTGAAAAAAGCCAACGCACTGCTGGCGCAATAAGTAATCGCGCCCGGACTTGTATATCGAGCGGAGTGAGATATCTCACTCCGCTTGATATGACAACCGCAGGGATACCCGGCATGACCAAAAAACTCAACCACACGCCGTATCTTTTTCTCACACCCGCGTTATTGATAATCGGCGTGTTTATTTTGTATCCCATCCTCGCGGTGGTGTATTACAGTTTCACCGATTTCAATATCGTCACGCCACCGGTATGGAACGGCTTGAAAAATTATGTGCAGTTGTGGAACGATGAGGTGTTTTGGCTCGCGCTGCGCAATTCCTTTAGCTATTTGTTGGTGACGCCGATTTTGATTGTCTTGTGCATTCTGCTCGCCATTGTAGTCAATCGCAAACTGCCCGGTATCCATGCGTTTCGCGCGATTTATTACGTGCCGGTCATCAGCGGCAGCATCGCGGTCGGTTACGCGTGGCGCATGTTGTTTGACACCAATGGTTTCATCAACGGCGTGCTGGTTTCGCTCGGACTGATTCAAGAACCGATTCAATGGCTTGCGGAACCGGCGTTGACGTTACCGCTTGCCATGTCATTGACGATTTGGCTGGGGCTTGGTTATTACATGATGATTTTTTTGGCGGGGCTGCAAAACATTCCCGAAGAATTGTACGACGCGGCGCTCATTGACGGCTGCAATGCGCTGCAAAAACATTGGCACGTGAGTTTGCCCGGCTTGCGGCCGCAAATCGTTTTCGTCGCGGTCATTTCGTCGCTCGCGGCAATGGAGGTCTTTAACGAGATTTATACGCTCACGGGCGGACTCGGCGGAATTCTCAACAGCGGCGTGACGATGGTGTTTTATTTGTGGAAGCAGGCGTTCCGCTTGCAGCACGCGGGCTATGCGGCGTCTATCGCGATGGTGCTGCTCGTCATTACGCTGGCGTTTTCCATCTTTAACATCCGTTCGCTGGAACGCGGTTCGGAGCAAGATTGATGACTCACACCGAAACGGTTATGCGCGCACACACAAATGCCGCAGCCCTGTCCGCCGCGCGCAAACGCAAACATATCGCGGAAACGATTTTTTGGTACGTCCTCTTGACGCTCATTGCCGTTATTACCATTCTGCCGTTGGCGTGGACGCTGCTCACTTCGCTCAAAGGTCCGAACGACGCGATTTTTGCCGTGCCGCTGCAATTGATTCCCCAAGACCCGACGCTCAACAATTATGTGCGCGTGTGGAAGCAGCTGCCCGTCGCTAATTTTTTTCTCAACAGCATCATCGTCTCGGTTGCGACGACGACGCTCAATGTGTTATTCACCGCGCTCGCCGCGTATCCGTTCGCCAAAATGAAATTTCGCGGGCGCGATGTCATTTTTTATTTGCTGCTCGCGACCTTTATCGTGCCGCCGCAGTTGACGTACATTCCGGGCTTTGTGCTGGCGCGCAATGTGTTTCAATACTACGACACACTCATGGCGCTGATTTTTCCGAATCTCGCCACCGTGTTCAATATCTTTTTACTGCGGCAGGCGTTTCGTGGGATTCCGAACGATTTGATTGACGCGGCAAAAATGGATGGCGCCGGCGAATTGCGGATTTGGTGGCAAATTCTTTTGCCGGTGATTCGTCCGTCGCTCGCCACTGCCGCCATCATTACATTCGTCACATCGTGGAATGATTTTCTCTGGCCCTCGCTGATGCTGCCGACCATGAACAACAAAACCCTGC
>CAZXYP010000304.1:0-6920 GCA_964644955.1 uncultured Anaerolineales bacterium
TTGGATGCGCTCACCCAAGAGAATAATGCTTTTTGGCAGGAGGTTGCCACTTCTCTGGATACCCTTGCCCATGCGCTCAAGAGTCAAGGCGAACAATTTCCTGGCGATGCACACAAGGCAGACTCGAAACGTGACTGGTCGCTTTTGCCCGAATCGAATTTCGATAGGTTAGATGCGATATCCCGGGTCACCGGACGCGACACGGACATTGACCTCTTGCTGCGCTCGCTCGGAAATGTGCTGCGCGATTACGAACAACGCAAACGACGCCGCCGCATCGCCTTTCTTGGTGCGCGCGTGCTGATTTTTCTTGGGCTCGTGTTTCTGGCGGACTATGCGCTTGGCTTTGTCGAGCCGCTCCCGTTTTATCTTTTGGCAGCCGCGTGCGCATGGTTTCTGGATGAATACTTGATTCGACCCGCGCTGGACAAACGCTTTGAAGTTTGGAACGTGCGCGTGTTGGAACAAACCATCACGGATTTTTACCGCGCACAGCGCCGGTTATTGTATTTGACGGCTTTGCTTGAAACGAGAATGCACGCAGCTGCTGCGGTACTCGAAACAGCTCAAACATAGGGGAGAGTATGTCCAACGAAAATTTTTTCACGCAAGTGCATGCATTGAATCGCGCCGGCGCCGCGTTCGCCATTGCCACCGTCGTGCGCGTCGAGAAACCCATTTCCGCTAAATCGGGCGATAAAGCGATTATTCTCCAAGACGGCTCGCTCGACGGTTGGGTCGGGGGGGGGTGTTCGCAAGACACGGTGATACGCGAGGCGAAAAAAGCGATTCGCGAAGGACAGCCGCGCTTACTGCGCCTCGTCGGCATGGGCGCGGTCGCGGAAAAAAGCGAAGGCGTTTTGGAATTTCCGATTACGTGTCACAGCGGAGGCACGATGGATGTATATATCGAACCGGTGCTGCCGAAACCGCAGTTGATTCTGCTGGGCAATTCGCCCGTCGCGCAAACTTTGGCAAAACTCGCAAGCGTCATGAATTTTGAAATTGACGTGTTCGACCCGAACGCGACGCACGAACAATTTCCAAATGCAACCCATCTTGCCACCGAACACAATTTGCAGAATTTCGTCGTCCGTCCGTTGTCGTTCGTTGTCGTCTCCACACAAGGTCACGACGACGAACTCGCGCTCGAAGCTGCCGCGCGCAGTAACGCCCCGTACATTGCGATGGTGGCCAGCAAAAAGAAATTCGCGGGACGCGCCGACTATTTGCGCGAACGCGGCGTGAGCGAGGAACACATCGCGCGCATTCAAGCGCCCGCCGGTCTCGACATTGGCGCGCAGACGCCCGACGAAATCGCGGCGAGCATTCTCGCGCAAATGATTCAATTCCGCCGCCAGCAGTTCGCGCCCAAACAAATCGAACAGGCGCAAGCCGTCGCCGTTGCCGAAGAAATTGTCACCGAAGCCATTGACCCCGTGTGCGGCATGAGCGTCGAAATCGCCACCGCGCGTTATGTGTCGGAATACAATGGCGCGAAATTTTATTTCTGCGCGCGCAGCTGCATGAACAGCTTTAATCAAGAACCGGTCAAGTATTTGAAAGCAGCAGACAGTAATCGGTAATCAGTAGTCAATCTCCAATCTCCAGTCTCCAAGCTCATGTCTTTCGAATCTATCGAATCTCTCGAACAAGCCCTCCACCGCGAAAATTACATCGCGGACCGGGGACTCGCGACCGCAATTTTCATCGCGCTCACGTTAGAGAAACCGTTGTTTGTCGAAGGCGAACCGGGCGTCGGCAAAACCGAAATCGCCAAAGTGCTGGCGCGCGCCCTAGAGACGCGGCTGATTCGTTTGCAGTGTTACGAGGGTTTGGATATTAGCAGCGCGGTGTACGAGTGGAATTATCCGCGCCAGATTTTGGAAATTCGTCTGCTCGAAGCGGAAGGCGCGTCGCGCGATGCGGCGCGCAAAAATATCTTTTCCGAAGAATTTTTATTAAAGCGTCCACTCTTGCAAGCGATTGAAAATCATGCCGACCGCGCGCCCGTGTTGTTGATTGACGAACTCGACCGCGCCGACGAAGAGTTTGAGAGTTTTTTGCTCGAACTTTTATCCGATTGGCAAATCACCGTCCCCGAACTCGGCACGCTCACTGCAAATCATCCGCCGGTTGTCGTTATCACGTCAAACCGCACGCGCGAAATTCACGACGCGCTCAAACGCCGCTGCATTTATCACTGGATTGATTTTCCAACGTTTGAAAAAGAATTGCACATCGTCCAAACCAAAATCCCCGGCATCCCGGACGCACTCGCGCAGCAAATCGTCACCCATGTTCAAAATTTGCGCCAACACGATTTGTACAAACTCCCCGGCGTCGCCGAAACGCTCGATTGGGCAAAAACGCTGCTCGCGTTGAAGCAAACGCAGCTCGACGAAAGCATCATCCGCGACACGTTGGGTGTGCTGTTGAAATATCAGGATGATTTGCAAAAAGTAATCAGGCGTCAGTAATCAGCAATCAGTGACCAAACCGATAACTGATTACCGGTAACCGATTACCGATTACCGCACATTTGAACTATTTCCTCCCCAATCTCCTCCACTTTGCGCGACTCTTGCGTGAAATTGGGTTTGTCGTTTCACCGGAGCAAGTGAGCGACCTCGCGCGCATTTTGCAAACCATCGGCGTGACGCGGCGCGACAATGTATATCATGCCGCGCGGGCATTGTTTGTACACAAACATTCCGAACTTGCACTCTTTGACCGCGCGTTCAATTTGTTTTTTGCGATGCAGGACAAGCCGCCGCAAAGCATCATTGACCCGACGCAAGCGCCCGCTGCGCGCGCGTTTCGTCCAAAAACGATTCAGCAAATTGCAGAGGAAGGAAAACAGAACGCGCCGCGTGAGGGAAAAGCGAATGCGCCCGAATCCGAAGAAATCCCGTTTTACAGTTCCGCCGAAATTTTTCGCACAAAGCGTTTCGACCAATTCACCGAAGAGGAATTGCGCGCGGCGCGGCGTTTCATTGACCAATTGAATTGGCGCGTCGGTTTACGCAAAACGCGGCGCTACAAAAGAATTTCACGCGGCGCGCGGCTCGACTTGTCGCGCGCCTTGCGCCGCAATTTGAAACACGGCGCGGAATTGTACGACCTGCCCGCGCGCGAACGAAAATTCAAACCGCGTCCGTTGATTATTCTCGCGGACATTAGCGGTTCGATGGAACGCTATGCGCGCATGGTCTTGCACCTCGTTCACGCGTTGAGCGCGAATGCGATGGGGCGATGGAGTTCATCGCCTGCGCCGCATGTCGAAACCTTTGTATTTAGCACGCGGCTCTCGCGCATCACGAACGATTTGAAACACAAAAGCGTTGACGCGGCATTGTCACGCGTAAGCGCGCACGTTCAAGATTTCGGCGGCGGCACGCGCATCGGCGACGCGTTGAAAACGTTCAATTACCAATGGGCGCGGCGCGTGTTACGCAGCGGCGCGGTCGTCCTGGTCATCAGTGACGGTTGGGACTGCGGCGATTTGGAATTGCTGCAAACGGAAATGACGCGCCTGCAAAAAAGTTGCAGTCGTTTGATTTGGCTGAATCCGCTGCTTGGCAACGCCGCGTTTCGCGCGGACGCGCAGGGTCTGCAAATTGCCCTGCCGTTTGTGGACGACCATTTACCGGTGCACAATCTGGAGAGTTTGGAACAATTGGTGCATGTGTTGAGTCGCGTTGGCGCGACGCGCCCGCGCCGCAAACAGCTGCCGCGCGTCGAAATTCCGCAGCCCCGCGAAGCCGTGAAAAATTTTATGGACACGCCGCCGTTGGCGACAAGCGATTATGTGCGCAAGACCATGGTATTGAAAAGCGTGAACGGCATTCCGTCCATCGAATATGTGGATAATCCAAGCGACATTTATTGATGCGGCTTGACAACGCACATTTGTTCTAATACAATAGCCGCATTCTTGATTCATCCAGGAGAACTCAAATGCCCGCACCAAAAACAAAAACCGCAACAACCACAAAAGCAAAACCGAAATCCAAAACGCCCGCCCCGCGCGCGCAAGGCGACATTCTTGTCCTTGTCGGCACGCGCAAAGGCGGTTTCATTTTACGCGGCGATGCCAAACGCAAAAATTGGCGGACGACGCGCAACGTCATGATTGGCAGCACGATTCATCACATGGTAATGGACCCGCGCGACAAGAAAACCATTCTCATTACCGAACGCGGCGGACATCTCGGTCCGACGATTCATCGTTCCACCGATTACGGCAAAACGTGGATTGAAGCGACGAAACCACCCGCGTTTCCCGGCGATTTGGGACTCTCGATTGACCACAATTTCTGGCTCAGTCCCGGTCACGCGAGCGAACCCGGCGTGTGGTATCTCGGCACCTCGCCACAAGGATTGTTTCGTTCGGAAGATGCCGGCGCGACGTGGAACGAAGTTACTGGACTGAATCACGATCCGGAATTTCGCGCGGCACAGGGCGACATGGAATCGGGCCCCCCGGGGGGACCTACGCTCCATTCGATTTTGATTGACCCGCGCGATGCGAATCACATGTACATCAGTTTGTCGAGCGGCGGCGTTTTTGAATCGTTCGACAAGGGTGCGCGTTGGAAGCCGCTGAACAAAGGCATCTCTTCTTTTTTCTTGCCCAATCCGGAAGCCGAAGTGGGACATGACCCGCACGCGACGCGCCTGAACGCCAGCGACCCCGACCGTTTGTATCAACAAAATCATGTCGGCGTGTACACCATGAATCGGAAAGAGGGGGTGTGGGCCCGCATCGGCGATAAATTACCGAAAGGAATTTCCGACCACGGCTTTCCGATTGTGACGCATCCGCGCGACCCCAAGACCGCGTGGATTTTTCCGAACGAAGCATTTCCGTACGCACGCGTGCCGCACAATGGTAAACCCGCGACCTTTGTCACGCACAACTTTGGCAAAACGTGGAAACGACAGGACAAAGGATTGCCGTCTGAAAACGGTTGGTACACTGTCAAGCGGCAAGCCATGAACAGCGACACACGCGACCCGCTCGGTTTGTATTTTGGCACGACCGGCGGCGAAATTTGGATGAGCCGCGACGAAGGCGAAAGTTGGACGCGCATTGCGGACGGCTTGCCAGAAATTTTTTCCGTTGAAGTGGGAGAGTTATAGGCGCAAAATTTTCGTCGTCTTGCAGACGATGGGAATTTTTTCACCGACTGCGTTATGGCTCAACTTTATATCCCCACTCCTCTTCGCAAATACACCCACGGACAGCGCGTGGTCGAAACGCGCGGCGCGACGCTGCGCGAGATGGTAGATGCAATGGAACGCGACTATCCCGGCTTCAAGTTTCGCATCGTCAACGAACAAGACAGTTTGCGCGAACATATTCAGCTGTTTATCAATCAAAGCGTCGCGCCTAACCTTGACGCGAGAATTCAACCGAACGACGAGGTGCGTATTATTCTGGCAATCAGCGGCGGAGCATAAGAAAACAACGGGTCATGCGCCCGTTGTTTTTGTGTCCGTTGTATAATCAGAAAAAAAAAGACACAGGAGCAACGCAATGAACTATCGTCGTTTGGGATCATCAGGTTTGCAGGTCAGTGAATTGTCGTTTGGCGCGTGGGTCACGTTCGGGCAGCAAATCGGGCAGGAAATGGCCGAGCGTTTGATGCGAACCGCCTTCGACGCGGGCGTGAATTTTTTTGACAATGCCGAAGTGTATGCGAACGGCAACGCCGAAACCGTGATGGGCAACGTTTTCAAAAGCGCGGGCTGGACGCGTGAATCGTTCGTCGTTTCCACAAAATTCTTTTGGGGCATTCGTGAAACCGTCAATCAACACGATACCTTGAATCGCAAATACTTGCTGGAAGCCATTCACGGTTCCTTGAAACGTTTGCAGCTCGAGTACGTGGATGTGGTGTTTGCGCATCGCGCCGACCCGCATACGCCGCTGGAAGAAACGGTATGGGCAATGCACAATCTCATCGAGTCCGGCAAAGCATTGTACTGGGGCACGTCGGAATGGAGCGCGTACGAAATCGTTTCCGCCATTTACATTGCCGAAAAACATCATTTGCACAAACCGATTACCGAACAATCGCACTATAACATGTTCACGCGCGAACGGTTGGAAAAAGAATATGTGCGCTTGTTTCAGGAACATCATTACGGGAATGTGATTTGGAGTCCGCTCGCGTCCGGTTTTCTCAGCGGCAAATACAACAACGGCATTCCCGCCGATTCGCGCGCGGCGCAGCCGGGTTACGAATGGCTGCAAAAATCCGTGACCAACACCGAGCGCATCGAAAAGGTCAAACAGCTCGTACCGCTTGCCAACGAATTGGGCGCGACGATGGCGCAGCTGGCGATTGCATGGTGTTTGAAAAATCAAAATCTCAGCAGTGTCATTCTCGGCGCATCGCGCGTGGAACAATTGCAAGAAAACTTTGGCGCGCTCGAAATTGTCCCCAAACTCACGCCCGACGTGATGGAACGCATCGAAAGCGTTTTGCAAAATAAACCGCGTTAACAAAAAAACCTCGCAGGTCTGAGACCTGCGAGGTTTTCAATTCTTGTCCAGCGGCACAATCCCGCGCTGCAGTGCCACCGCTACCGCTTCGGCGCGGCTTTGCACTTGTAATTTGTCAAAGATGTGACTCAAGTGTGATTTGACCGTGTTCTCGGACACATTCAACTGCGCCGCAATCATTTTGTTGCTCGCGCCTGCGACGAGTAATTTCAACACATCCATTTCGCGGGCAGAGAGTTCGTCGTCCGGTTCTTGCATGCTCGTCAATAATTTTGCGGCGACAGCCGGTTCAAGCGGCGACCCGCCCGCAGCAATCGAGCGTATCGCGCGCGTCAATTCATCGGGCAGCGTATCCTTAAGCAAATAGCCCTGCGCGCCTGCGCTCAACGCCGGAATAATGTATTCG
>CAZXYP010000305.1:0-1842 GCA_964644955.1 uncultured Anaerolineales bacterium
GCTAATCAGATTCGCACCACTCAAGACAAGACCGGCGCCGCGGGCACGGTTTTCCTCAAACTCGAAGATGCTGTCCGTTGGGCGCGCACAAAATCCATGTGGCCCCTGTTGTTCGGTCTGGCGTGCTGCGCGATTGAAATGATGGCGACGTTCGCCTCGCATTTTGACCTCGCGCGCTTTGGGATGGAAGTGTACCGCGCCTCGCCGCGCCAAGCGGATTTGATGATTGTGGCAGGTCGCGTCTCGCGCAAAATGGCGCCGGTGGTGCGTCAACTGTACGACCAAATGCCCGAACCGAAATGGGTGATTGCGATGGGCGACTGCGCGTCGAGCGGCGGTGTGTACAACAATTACGCGATTTTGCAGGGCGTGGATGAAATCATTCCCGTTGACGTGTATATCTCCGGCTGCCCGCCGCGCCCCGAAGCATTGATGTACGGCATTTTGCAATTGCACGAAAAAATCAAATCGGGCGAACCGCGCGGACAAATCAAAATCGAGCAGTGGGGCTTGAGGGGATGAATTTATGGCAATCTCAAAAACCCGCAAACCCAAAAAGACAGAAGATTGGAAAAAAGTACAGCGCTTGATTGAGCAGCTCGAGCGCGACTTGAATCGCCTCAAACGCGCAGTTCCCAAATCAAGCCGTGCGCCGCGAGCGAAACCCACCACGCGCAAAAAAGCCAAGTCATTGTACGGAATGTTTCCGCCATCAGATACGACTTGGGAAGACTTTCGCATGGCGCGTGCAAGCTGGTCTCGCCGTTTGGACGATTTGTAATGCAATACGTTTTGGATACGCACGCGTTGATTTGGTATCTCACCGCCAATCAACGCCTCAGCGTTGCTGCAAAGAGCGTGTTTGACGAGATTGATACGGGCAGGGCAGTTGGCATCGTGTCAGTAATGGTTTTGGCAGAAATTCTATTGCTAGAGGAGAAAAAGCGCACCGCTGTAAGTTTCGTAGATCTCGTCGCGGCATTGCAGCAAAACGACAATTTTGAAATTGCGGCAGTGACTTTGGGAGATGTAGTGGCTGCGAAACGGTTAACCCAAGTCCCTGAACTGTTTGACCGCATCATTGCCGCATTGGCAGTATCTCGAAATGCTACGTTGGTCTCGCGTGATGCGGCTTTTCTAGACATTGAAGGATTGGATATTCTCTGGTAAAGGTTGAATATGGCAATCGCAACCCCAATCACTCAAACCAAAACATTCATCGTCAATGACCCCGCCGCGCGCTTGCGCGAAACATTCGGCGACCAGATTTTGAACGTTGCCGAATTTCGCGGCGAGACGACGATCACGCTCGCGCGCGAAATTTTGCCTGAGGCGGCGCGCGTGCTGCGCGATGAATTTGATTTTGACCAATGCGTGGACGTGACCGCGCTCGATTGGCATTTGACAGCCAAGAACGCGCCAAACCCGAATGAAATTTTGTTCAACGACGATTCGCTTGCCGATATTGAACCGCCCGCGCGTTTCCAAGTTTTGTATCATTTTCTTTCGCATTCCGCGAACGCGCGCCTGCGCTTGACCGTGATGTTGAAAGAGGACGACGCGGTGGCGCCGTCTTTGACCGGCGTCTATAGCGGCGTGAATTTTTTCGAGCGCGAAGTGTACGACCTGATGGGCGTGCGTTTTGAAGGGCATCCCTTTTTGCGGCGCATTCTGCTGCCGGACATGCAAATCGGACACCCACTGCGCAAAGATTTTCCGCTCGGTTACGAACCCGTCGAATTCACCCACAACATTGACCAAATCGAGGCGCGCAAACCAAAAAATATGGGGCCGCGCGGGGGGGGGGGGGGGGGGGGGGGGGGGGGGGGGGGGGGGGGGGGG
>CAZXYP010000305.1:1852-6916 GCA_964644955.1 uncultured Anaerolineales bacterium
TTTTTACCCCCAAACTTTTCCCAAATAGTGGGCGCCAAAACAAAAAATTACCCCCCCCCCCGTCCGCGCGAAGCCATTTTTGAAATTGACGGCGGCGCGACCGAAATTGCGATTGGCGGCGGTTTGACCGCAACGGTCAACGAACGTTTTGATGATTCCTCGACCGAAACCATGTTGATTAACATGGGACCGCATCATCCTTCGACGCACGGCGTTTTGCGCGTGGGCTTGCAAACGGCGGGCGAAAAAATTATCGGCGCGATGCCCGATGTCGGTTATTTGCATACCGGCATTGAAAAAAATATGGAGTACAAGACGTACACCAAAGCCATTGCGCTGACCGACCGCATGGACTATTTGTCGCCGCTGTTTAACAATCTCGGTTTCTGTCTCGCGGTCGAAAAATTGATGCAGGTGGATGTGCCGGAACGCGCCAACATTCTCCGCGTAATGTTGTGTGAAATCAATCGCATCGCGTCGCATCTCGTCGCCGTCGGCACGAACGCAATGGATATCGGCGCGGTCAGCATGTTCACGTATGCCTTCCGCGAACGCGAATACGCGTTGGATTTATTCGAAATGGTCAGCGGCGCGCGCATGATGACGAGTTACTTTCGCTTTGGCGGCTGCGCGGTGGATGTGCCGATGGGTTTTTCGGACAAGGTGCGCGAGTTTGTGAAAATGATGTACGAGCGCATCGGCGAATACAAGGCGCTCCTCGACAAGAATCCGATTTGGAAAGAACGGACGATTGGCGTTGGCGCGTATCACCGCGCGGACGCGCTGCAATTGGGCTTGACCGGACCGATGCTGCGCGCGACGGGCGTGAATTGGGATTTGCGCAAAGCGCAGCCATACAGCGGATACGAAACCTATGACTTTGAAGTGCCATACAACACGCAATCGGACACGGGCGACATTTACGAATTGTATCGGCTGAAAATTTTGGAAATGGGACAATCCTTGCGCATCATTGAACAGGCATTGGAACGCTTGCGGAAAACAAGCGGTCCCGTGATTACGAATAATCGCAAAGTCGCGCCGCCGCCCAAAGCGGAATTGAACGTGAGCATGGAGAGTTTGATTCACCATTTCAAACTCTGGACGGAAGGTTTCAAACCGCCGGTCGGGTTCGTGTATCAAGCGGTGGAATCGCCGCGCGGCGAATTGGGTTTTCTGGTTTCGTCGGACGGTACGAACAAACCGCATCGCGTGCACGTGCGTACGCCCAGTTTTGCGAACCTGCAAATTCTGCCGCACGTCGCGCCGGGCTATTCGATTTCCGATTTGGTTGGTCTGATTGCCATGACGGATATTGTGTTGGGAGATGTGGATAGGTAGAGACTGGAGATTGGAGACGGGTGATTGCGAATTGCGATAACGTGAAACGTCAAACGTGAGACGATTTGCGATGCGCGAAAAGCAATCCGCGAACATGACCATGACTTGGGAACCCATCATTCTGCGGAATCAGAGTATTCCTGAGATTGCCGACATTGACGTGTACGAGCGTCACGGCGGTTACAACGCGTTAAAAAAAGCGGTCAAGGAAATGACGCCCGAACAGGTAACAGACGCGGTCAAAGCATCTGGGTTAAAAGGTCGCGGCGGCGCGGGGTTTCCGACCGGCTTGAAATGGAGTTTTTTGCCGAAAGGAGTTTTCCCGCGTTATCTCGTGGTCAATGCCGACGAGTCCGAACCCGGCACCTTCAAAGACCGCGAAATTATGGAGCAGAACCCGCATCAATTCATTGAGGGCATTGTGATTTCATCGTACGCCATTCAATGCCATCACGCGTTCATTTACATTCGCGGCGAATATCCGGACGCGGCAAAAATTTTGGAGCAAGCGATTGCGGCAGCGGAACAACGCGGCTATGTCGGTGAAAAAATACTGAATACCGATTACCGATTACAGATTACTGTCCATCGCGGCGCGGGCGCGTACATTTGCGGTGAAGAGACCGCGCTGCTCGATTCGCTCGAAGGCAAACTCGGACAGCCGCGCGTCAAGCCGCCGTTCCCCGCCGTCGTCGGTTTGTACGGCAAGCCGACGGTGATTAACAATGTCGAAACGCTCGCCAACATTCCCCCGATTATTGATAAAGGCGCGGACTGGTACAAAAGCATCGGCACGGAAAAGTCCACCGGACCCAAAGTGTTTTGCGTCAGCGGGCATGTGAAGCGTCCGGGTAATTATGAAGCGCCGCTCGGCGCGATTACGCTGCGCGATTTGATTTTTGGCGAGGATTTCGCGCAAGGCGTACGCAATGACAAACGCGTCAAAGGAATATTGACCGCGGGCGCGAGCGCGCCGATGTTGACCGAACAACATCTCGATACGAAATTGGATTACGAAGCCATTGCGGCGGCGGGTTCGATTTTGGGTTCTGCGTCCGTCATTGTGTTGGATGAAGATACGGATATTCCCTGGGCGACGCAAAAGATGATTGAGTTTTTCAAGCACGAGTCGTGCGGCAAATGTACGCCGTGTCGTGAGGGCACGTATTGGCTGCTCACGCTGCTGCAGCGCATCAACGCAGGCAAGGGCAGCGCGCAGGATGTTGAAATGCTCTCGACAGTGGCGAATCAAATGGTCGGACGCACACTTTGCCCGCTCGGTGACTTTGCCACGTCGCCTGTGGTCGGAACCATCAAGTGGTTTAAGGGTGAGTATGAGGCGAAGGTAAAAGGGAATGGGCAGGGGTAGAATGGCAGATAGGGAGTCAGGGAAATAGGGTAAGAGGTACTGATGACTGCAACAATCCTTGAAGAAATAGACATCAAGGCGCCTTTCAAGCAAGGAATGATGGAATTGTTGGAGGAACGACGCGATTTGTTATCGGATGCGTTTTTGGAAGCGCTTGAAGAAGTTGCGCTGGTGAGCGCAATTCAAGAAGGGGAACGAGGTGAGTTTGTGAGCCGTGCCGAGACTTTTGAAATCTTGGAAGGTGTGGCGTGAATGTTTAATTCGAAAACAGTTTTGCATGTGACTTCAAAAAGATTCGCAACAATGAATTAAAAGCGCGCGTCGCCGATGTGATTTGCCAAGTGGAACGCGCCAATTCTTTGCAAGAGGTAAAAGATTTCAAAAAGTTAAAAGGCAGCGCGCGCCAGTACCGTCTTCGGATTGGCGATTATCGGATCGGAATTGTGATGGAACAGGATAGCGTCGTGTTTGTTCGATTTCTATATCGCAAAGAGATTTATCGCTACTTTCCGTAGGTGAGGGCGTTGAGAGAATGTCCGTTCAAGTTCTAAGCAAGCGCAGTGAGTTGTTGAGCCGAACGCGTGTGCCCCATCTTTCGGACGCGGAACGCGCGCAAGTGGCGGAACTGTTGGCGCGCCTGGAAACGGAATGTGAAGCGGATGTGCAGCGCGTAATTTTGTACGGCTCGAAAGCGCGCGGGGATGCGGTGAAGTGGTCGGATGTTGATTTGCTTGTTGCGACGACGAACGGCGCGGAACGTGTAAAAAAAATCTGTCGTGAATTTGAAGATAATAATTTTATTGTTGCGCCAATGGTTTTTTCGCGCGAGAGTTGGGAAAACTATCAACGTTTGAAATTGCCTTTTTATGTGAATGTGCGTCGCGATGGAATTGAATTATGGGATGAATTTGCCGCGCGTTTGGAGGAAACAAAAGTGCCGCTTGATTTTCCCGAAGGGGAACTGCGCCCACTTGATTACGAGACGATAGAGGTCATTCGGTTGTATGTTGCCGAATCGCGCGAAATGTGGCGCAACGCACAAGTGATTGAAAATGACGGCAGGGCATTGTACGCGATGCCGTCGGCGTATCGCGCGGCGTTCAGTTTGGCTACGGCAGCTCTCTATACTGTGAACGTCGTGCGCGACAAGCACAAAGGCGTTCGCGATGCGATCAGTCAATTCTTGGTGAAACCGAAATTGCTTGAGGAAGAATATAAGGATATTTATGTGCGCCTTTTTGACGCACGCGGCTATGTGGATTATGGTAAGGCAAAAGGCGATACCAAAAATGAACTAACGCCGGAACAGGCAGCAGAACTTTTGCGTGACACGGAACGCCTGATTGCGCGCTTGGAACAATTCTTGCGGGAACGCGACGCGAGGATTGATTGAGGGAAAAACATTCGATGCCCAAAGTTACGATTGACGGAAAAACAATTGAGGTCCCCGCCGGCACGCTCGTCGTCGAAGCGTCCAAGCCCGTCGGCTCGCACATTCCTGTATTTTGTTATCATCCCAAAATGCAGCCCGCAGGTATGTGCCGCATGTGTCTCGTCGAAGTCGGCACGCCGAAAATAGACCCCGCGACTAAACAAGTCGTCTTGGATGAAAATGGGCAGCCCATTATCAATTGGATGCCGAAACTGCAAGCGGGCTGTACGACCGTCGTGTCCGAAGGTATGGCGGTGCGCACATTGACGCCTGTTGTAGCCGATGCTCGCCGCAGTGTCATTGAATTTTTGCTGACGAGCCATCCGCTCGATTGCCCCATTTGCGACAAGGGCGGCGAATGTCCACTCCAAGACCATTCCCTGCATTACGGTCCGGGCAAATCGCGTTTTTACATCGAATCAAAATTCCACAATGAAAAATCCGTTCCGCTTTCGCCGCTCATCATGCTCGACCGCGAGCGCTGCATTCAATGCGGGCGCTGTGTGCGTTTTCAAGACGAAATCGCAGGCGAACCTGTATTGGGTTTTCAAGACCGCGGGCGCGGCATCGAAATCACCACGTTCGACGACCCGCCGTTCAATTCCAATTTTTCCGGCAACACGATTGATATTTGTCCCGTCGGCGCGCTGACTTCGCGCGATTTTCGTTTCACGGCGCGTGTGTTTGAATTGAGCGACCACGCGTCGGTGTGCCAAAATTGTTCGGTCGGCTGCAATGTCAATCTCGGTGAACGTGACAATACCATTCGCCGCATCACGCCGCGCGAAAATGAGGCAGTCAACGAAATCTGGTTGTGCGACAAAGGGCGTTATGTGCATCATTACGCGCATTCCACAGAAAGAATTACGACCCCGATGATTCGCGCCGAGAGCGACCTCAAACCTGTGTCGTGGTACGAAGC
>CAZXYP010000306.1:0-6914 GCA_964644955.1 uncultured Anaerolineales bacterium
AATCGTCCCGACGTTCACATGCGGTTTCGTGCGTTCGAATTTTCCTTTTGCCATGGTTAGAACTCCAGAGACCGGAGAGTAGAGACCAGAGACTCTATCTCCAGTCTCCAGTCTCCAATCTCCAACTTTTGATTATCGTTTCGCTGTGGTTTTCTCTTTGCCGCCAACAATCGTTTCGGCAATATTTGCAGGCAATTGTTCGTAATGGTCAAATTCCATCGTGAACGTGCCGCGCCCTTGCGTCATCGAGCGCAAATCGGTCGCGTAACCAAACATGGTCGCCAGCGGCACAAACGCCTTCACCGCCGTGACCCCGCCCGCGTGCGAATCCATGCCTTCGACTTTGGCGCGCCGCGCGGACAAATCGCCAATCACATCGCCCATGTAATTTTCGGGAATGGTCGTTTCGACACGCATAATGGGTTCCAGCAAAACCGGACCGGCTTTTTGCACGCCCGATTTGAAGCCCATCGAAGCCGCAATCTTGAACGCCATTTCGCTCGAGTCCACTTCATGGTAGGAGCCGTCATAAAGCGTGACCTTGACATCCACGACCGGATAACCTGCAATGACGCCCGATTCCATCGCTTCCTTGACGCCCTTCTCGACGGCAGGAATATATTCGTTCGGAATCGCCGCGCCGCGAATCGCGTTCACAAATTCAAAGCCCTTACCCGGTTCCAGCGGTTCCAGTTCGAGCCAGCAATCGCCGAATTGCCCCTTACCGCCGGATTGACGTACGAAACGCCCTTCACTCTTGACAGACTTGGTAATGGTTTCGCGATACGCGACCTGCGGCTTGCCCACATTCGCACTCACTTTGAATTCGCGCAACATGCGGTCCACCAAAACGTCCAGATGCAGTTCACCCATGCCCGAAATCAATGTTTGACCGGTTTCTTCATCGGTACGCACGCGAAACGTCGGATCTTCTTCGGCGAGCCGCCGCAGCGCATCCGCCATTTTTTCCTGGTCGGCTTTGGTCTTGGGCTCAATCGCAACCGAAATTACCGGTTCGGGAAACTTGATTGCTTCCAAAATAATCGGCTTGCCGGAGTCGCAAAGCGTATCGCCCGTAAATGTATTTTTCGGACCGACGACGGCGGCAATGTCTCCCGCGCAAATTTCGTCAATTTCTTCGCGGTTGTTGGCGTGCATGCGCAGCAAACGCCCGATCCGTTCGCGTTGATTTTTGGTCGCGTTCAACACGGTCGAACCGCTGGTCAATTTACCGGAATAAACGCGGATGTAGGCGAGACGACCGACATACGGGTCGGTCACAATTTTGAAAGCCAGTGCGGAAAGCGATTCCGTTTCCGTTGCTTCGCGCACTTGAGGTTCGCCGTTCGGCGTTTCGCCAATGACCGGCGGAATATCAAGCGGAGATGGAAGGTAATCTACGACTGCGTCGAGGACCAATTGGATGCCTTTGTTTTTCAACGCCGTGCCGCACAAGACCGGCACAAGTTTGTTGCCAATGACCGCGCGACGCAATGCCGCGCGCAATTCATCCACCGAAATCGTTTCGCCCATCAGATATTTTTCACCGAGCGAATCATCTGTTTCGGCAATGAGCGCAATCATGTTTTCGCGCGCGTGCGCGGCATCGGCTTGCAGCTCGGCGGGAATTTCGCGCGTTTCACCGTCCGTGGCGAGATCGTCGGCGTACACAATTGCCTTGTTTTCAATCAAGTCAATCATGCCCCGGAAATTCCCTTCGGCGCCAATGGGAAATTGAATCGCAACCGGTTTTGCGCCAAGGCGGTCAACAATCATCGCAATCGTGCGCTCAAAATTTGCGCCCACGCGGTCCATCTTGTTGACAAAAGCTAAACGCGGCACATTAAAGCGGTCGGCTTGACGCCAAACGGTTTCTGACTGCGGCTGCACGCCGGCGACCGCGTCAAACACCACGATACCGCCGTCCAATACGCGCAAGCTGCGCTGTACTTCGGCAGTAAAGTCAATGTGTCCGGGCGTGTCAATCAAATTGATTTGATGGTTACGCCATTCCGTCGTCGTCGCGGCAGACGTAATCGTGATTCCGCGCTCGCGTTCTTGTTCCATCCAGTCCATCACGGCGGTGCCTTCATGCACCTCGCCGATTTTGTACGTGCGACCGGTATAAAACAGAATGCGTTCGGAAACAGTCGTCTTGCCGGCGTCAATGTGTGCAATGACGCCGATATTGCGAACACGGTTAAGCGGTTGAGGTCTTGCCATAAAGCTTGTCTAGTGAACAGTCAACAGCAACAGACTTACTTCATTGTCTTCTGTCGTTCGTTTTCCGTCGTACTTGGGTCAACTCGAATCTGCCTGCGCTAAATCCTTACCAGCGGTAATGCGCAAACGCGCGATTCGCTTCTGCCTGCTTTAACACTTCTTCTTTCTTTTTGATGGTCGCGCCCTGTCCGGCTGCTGCGTCCATCAATTCCGCCGCAAGTCGTTCCGAAAAATTTTTGCCGGGACGCGCCTTGGCGGCGGCGATAATCCAACGCATCGCCAACGCTTGACGGCGGTCACTTGGGACTTCCATCGGCACTTGCAACGTTGCGCCGCCCACGCGACGCGGTTTCACTTCAACCATCGGACCGGCGTTTTTCAGCGCTTGCTCAAACACTTCGGTCGGTGATTTTTTTGTTTTTTCTTGAATAATTTCAAAAGCGCCGTACACCAAACCTTCAGAAACGGTTTTCTTGCCGCGCTGCATCACTTTGTTGATAAAGCGTCCGATGGTACGGCTGTTGTATTTTGAATCGGCGCGCGGAATGCGCTTGGTTGCGCGTGCTCTACGGGACATGACAATTATCCATGATTTCAAATTTATGATTTTTGATTTCCACACGAGACAGCCGGTGAGCAAAAATCATAAATCCAAAATCAACCAGCAAAAATCTCTTATGCCTTGGCTTGTTCCTTGGGTCGCTTAGCGCCGTACTTGCTGCGCGCCTTGCGTCGCTTTTCGACGCCGAGGGTATCCAATGTGCCGCGCACAATATGATAGCGCACGCCCGGTAAATCTTTGACGCGACCGCCGCGAATCAAAACGACCGAGTGTTCTTGGAGCGAATGCCCTTCACCCGGAATGTACGCCGTCACTTCGATCCCGTTGGTCAAACGCACGCGCGCGATTTTGCGAAGCGCCGAGTTCGGTTTCTTGGGCGTCATGGTACGCACTTGGGTACAGACACCGCGCTTGAATGGCGCGCCAGTGCCCCTTTCGCGCTTGTTCTTTAGCAGATTCAAGGTAAAGCCCAACGCGGGCGCCTTGGTCTTTTTTGATTGTTGCTTTCTGCCTTTGCGAACCAACTGATTGATTGTCGGCATGTTTTGTCCTTCTGACCAGCATCTTCTGCCGGACCGGTCCGGCTTGATGTTTCATGTCTGTCGGCTGTTTTGAATCCGACATGACGCTACGAGGTTTTGGCAAAACGCCGAACCTCGTAGCAATTTATGTTCGTGAGACAGGCGCACGCCCTTCCGCAGATTACATGGAAGGGCGTGCGCCCGGTCCTCTTTTGGCGGACTACTGGTTACCATGCGATTTCATTCTTCGGCGGCGTCTCCGCATTTTGGATGCGGACAACCGCCCGTGGTGAAATTTTCGTTACGCCAAATTGCTCGTAACAGGTAACCAATTATTGCGAGTTGCTCTTTGTCAGACCTGCACAAAACGCGCGTGGTCACAACTCACGAGGTGCAATTATAATAGATTGTGAAATCTGTGTCAACTTAAAATTTTCGCGCGGGTGTCTGTCCAAGTTTCGGGTGATGCCGTCGGGCGAATCCCATTCACAGCGAACCATGTTCGCAGCAAATCTCGACTTTTCGCGCGTTCAGGGCAAGCACGATGTCGAATGGCCTACCCAAAAACGTGACGCACACCCTTTTCGCGCGCGCAGGCGCAAGGAACGGCGGACGACGTAGCATTGCCACGCCGTCCGCCCTGTTTTCTTAATCTACCGCTTCTTCGGGTTGACGCGTGTGCCGATCCCGTCGCCCACCCCGCCGTTCCGGTCCGCTGCGTACCGCAGCCGCGCCGAATTTGGGCTCCGTGAACTCATCGCGCAGCAAGCCCAAGCCAAGATTCGGCGTCTTTTCTTCGGTTTCATCTTTGCCGAACGTCATCTTTTCGCCTTCGTCGCTATAGACTTCGACCGCGAGACCGAGCGATTGCAATTCTTTGACCAACACGCGGAAGGATTCCGGCACGCCGGGTTCGAGAATTTGCTCGCCCTTGACAATCGCTTCGTACGTCTTGACGCGTCCCGTGACATCGTCCGACTTGACCGTCAACATTTCTTGCAGCGTGTGCGCCGCGCCGTACGCTTCCAACGCCCACACTTCCATTTCGCCAAAGCGTTGACCGCCGAATTGGGCTTTGCCGCCCAACGGCTGCTGAGTCACCAACGAGTATGGCCCCGTGGAACGCGCATGCACCTTGTCTTCGACCAAATGCGCGAGCTTCATCATGTAAATGATGCCGACGGTTACGGCCTGGTCGTACGGAATACCCGTTTTGCCGTCATACAACACGGATTTGCCCGAAGTGGGCAGCGGCTGTTTCAATTCTTTGGCGACGCGCTCGGCGTGCGCGTGCAGTTCGTGCTCGGACAATTTCGCCGAGACTTTGACGTCGCGCTGTTCGAGCCACAAACGATAGCAGGCAGCGCGCGCGAGTTGGTCCGCGATTTCACGCTGTTCGGCAGACCGCGCGTCGTGCTCAAAGACCAACAGCGTATCCGGGTCGTATCCTTTTTCGCGCAGCCAGAATTTCAGAGCTTCACGACGGGCATAATTGCGGTCGTTCAAGAGCTTGCGGCGGTCGGCGTCTTCCAACATCTCCTGGAGATACAGCAGACGCGATTCATTGTCATCGGACAAATCTTCGCTCGCATACTCTTGCTCTTGCAACCACGCCCACGCGCGATCGCCCATGTCTTGCCACGCGCGGTCCATCAACCACGCGCGCGCGAGTTCGGCGGCAATTTCTTGTTCGTCCGCGCCGTCAAAGACCGGCGTCACGACATCAAAGCCGAGTTTCTCCGCCGCCCAACCCAAATGCGTTTCCAGGATTTGCCCAATGTTCATACGGGCAGGCACACCCAGCGGATTCAAAATAATATCCACCGGCGTTCCGTCTTCCAAAAACGGCATGTCTTCAATCGGCACCACTTTGGAAACGACGCCTTTGTTGCCATGACGACCCGCCATTTTGTCGCCTTCGTTGATTTTCCGCTGCTGTGCCACCGAGACCCGCACCAGCTTGTCAACACCGGCGGCGAGTTCGCTGTGTTCATCCCGCGTGAATACGCGCACATCCACCACTTTGCCGCGTTCGCCATGCGGCAGGCGCAGTGACGAATCCTTTACCTCGCGCGCCTTTTCACCAAAAATCGCGCGCAGTAATTTTTCTTCCGGCGTTAGGTCGGTCTCGCCTTTCGGTGTAATTTTGCCGACAAGAATATCTCCGGGTCCGACTTCGGCGCCGATGCGGATGATGCCATCTTCATCCAAATCTTTCAAGACATCTTCGCCGACATTCGGAATGTCGCGTGTGATTTCTTCGGGACCGAGTTTCGTGTCGCGCGCTTCGATTTCGTGTTTTTCGATGTGAATGGAAGAAAACTTGTCTTCCCACGCCATGCGTTCGCTGATAAGGATGGCGTCTTCGTAATTGCCGCCTTCCCAGCTGAGGAATGCGACGACCACGTTTTGTCCGAGCGCGAGCTGCCCATTTTCGGTCGAATTGGAATCCGCAATCACTTGACCCTTTTTCACCCGCTGCCCGCGCGTCACGATGGGACGTTGGTCAATACAGGTGGATTGGTTCGAGCGGTTGTATTTTCGCATCGGATACGTGATTGTCTTTTTGCCGGAATGCTTGACGACGATTTCTTTGGACGTAGAGCTGATGACTTCACCATCTTCTTCCGCCAGCACCACTTGTCCCGAATCGAGCGCGGCTTGCAATTCCATGCCCGTGCCAACCGTCGGCGCTTCGGGACGAAGCAACGGAACGGCTTGGCGCTGCATGTTGGACCCCATCAATGCGCGATTCGCGTCGTCGTGTTCGAGGAACGGAATCAACGCGGCAGAAATGCCGACGATTTGTTTCGGCGACACGTCCATGTATTCGGCGCGCTGCGGCGAATCACTCATGTATTCGCCCGCTTTGCGGACGGAAACGCGCTCTTTGACAAATTCGCCGCGGTCGTTCAATTGCGCGTTCGCCTGCACGATAGTGTGCTTGTCTTCGACATCGGCGGGCAGATATTCGATTTCATCCGACGCAAACGATTTCACCGCGACTTCGGAATGCTTTGGCAGCTTGTCGCTGATTTTTTCCGCGAGTTTTTCGTCAATGACGCTCCCTTCTTGCGCAATGACCTTGTCGTTATGCGGGTCTATCACATCCTCCGCCAGCGTGTGACCGATGAGGCGGTCTTTTTTCGGCGGCAGCGCGTGGTACACGCGGCGATAGGGCGTTTCGATAAAACCAAATTCGTTGATTTGGGCATAGGTGGCAAGACGCCCGATGAGACCAATGTTCGGACCTTCGGGTGTTTCAATCGGACAAATGCGCCCGTAATGGGAATCGTGAACGTCGCGCACGTCAAAGCCCGCGCGTTCGCGGCGTAAACCGCCGGGACCCAACGCCGACAAGGTGCGCTTGTGCGTCAATTCGTCGAGCGGATTGGTTTGCTGCATGAATTGAGACAGCTGGGAGCCGCCGAAAAATTCGCGCATGGCGGCGACGACCGGGCGAATGTTGACGAGATTGAGCGGCGTCATTTGCTCGGGGTAGCGAAATCTCATGCGATCGCGCACCACGCGCTCCAACCGGAGCAAACCGAAACGCAAAAGGTTCTGAATCAAATCACCGACGGTCTTGACGCGGCGATTGCCGAGAT
>CAZXYP010000307.1:0-6910 GCA_964644955.1 uncultured Anaerolineales bacterium
CAACGGTTTGCGTTACCTGCGCTGGGACGGGCGTGGACTCTGCTTGGGAGCAGGAAAAACTCGAAGCCAGAAAAATGCGGCGCAACGCAAGCGTTCGCGAAAAATGCCGCAGAATCCCACACGTCAGGTGCACGCTATGTTGGGCGTTTTCGCCATCATAGAAATCTTGTTTTTTGTTTGAACGATTTTCTGCAAAAAGTTTCTTGCACCCAGCATTATACGCCTGCCTTATGAAGACGACTTCTCCATCTGTTTGCCAGTCCGTTTGAGGTAGGTATGGGGAGATATGCCGATTACGGAGATGAATTCACGGATCAAGTGTGATTGATCGTAGTAGCCGAGCTCTGCGGCTATTTCAGCGACGGATTTTCCGTTCGTTTGTTTGAGGAAGAAGCGAGTAGTATCCACCCGCAGAAGTTTGGCATATTGTTTGGGCGACATGCCCACCTGTGTGAGGTAGATGCGTTCCATTTGCCGTTGGCTGATGGCAAATTCCCGCGCCAGTTCAGGGATGGAGAAGCGTCCGTTTGATTTTTGGAGCAGGTGGAGAGATGCTGGCACAAGCGCGTTTTGGTGTTTGTCAGCTTTCAGGCGCGATAAAAGCCAATCGTCGAGCAGACAGATTCGGTCGGAGAGGGCGGCGGTTTCGTGTATTTGAGCATGGAGTGACAACAGATTGTGTCTATTCAGCGCATCCAAAAGATTGATTTCGTTTCGTAATTCGACCAGCGGAATACCAAGAAATGGAAAAGCGCGCCCTTCGTGGAACCTAATGCCGAGCATGTCAACCCTGCCAAAGAATCTCATCGCCCGCGAGATTGTGTTGGTGCCATCTAAAAACACGGGGTCGGAGATTGTCTGTTCGCCCAGTTGTACTACATCGCCAAAATTAAAAACGATCCCATAGCCTCCACGCGGATTCATATACACTTCACGATAGCTGGGAAGCGGGCTTCTGCTTTGAAAGTGCCAGTAATGACGAATGAATGGTTTCAGCAACGGGCTGGGTTGAATAAGCAGAAAGTCAAGAAATGCCAATTGGGTTTCAAATGTTTGATTCATATTCTAAAGATGTCGAAAAAATACAATACTTTTGGAAAAGTTTTGTCTATTATAAGGCAAAAAAGGAGAATCAAGATGTCCGCATATACGATTGGAATTATTGTGTTCGATGGAGTGTTGACCGCCGAAGTGGTGGGTTTTGCCGAGGTGTTTGGGATTGCCAGCAAGCAGAAATGGTTCAATGATGCGAAGGTATTGTTGGTCGGAATCGATGATCGCCCGATGATCGTCACTGAAGAAGGGCTTCAGCTTGCGGTCAGTGCCACGATCAATGATGATTTGGCATTGGATGTGTTGCTCGTGCCTGGCGGGAATGATATGAGTCCTTTGCTTGCAAACGAGCGGCTGAATGACTTTATTCGAAAGCAGGAGGAAGCCGCGCAGTGGGTAGGGAGTGTGTGCGCGGGCGCGTTCCTTTTGGGCAACGCGGGTGTGCTGGATGGTAAACAAGCCACCACTTGGTTTGGCGGAGAGGCAAGTTTGCAGGAACAATTTCCTGCGATTCAAGTCATCCACGATCGGCCTGTTGTAGTAGATAACCGCCGTATCACTGCCAACGGTGGGCTGGTTAGCTACCGAGCGGCTTTGATCCTACTCGGACAGTTGCGCGGCTCCGACCGTGCCAGAGAAGTGTATGAAACTCTCGGTCTTGACCGTCTTGGTACGTGGGCAGAGATCGAAGCGACTCTTGTCAATTCGCAATAAAAGGAAATCTTTATGTATAAAATCATTCGAGCAGAAGACTTTGAACTTCGTCCTGGTGGCACTATAAAATTTGAAGGTGCTCCTCATGATTCTGGCGCATCGTTCTTTCACGTCAAATCTGAACCTGGCAAGGGATCTTCTTTACACAAACATCCCTACCCAGAAACATGGATTGTCCGCGCTGGACGCGTGCGGTTTACTGTGGGGAACGAGCAGATCGAAACAGATTTAGGGTATATTGTTGTAGCGGGAGCAAATATTCCCCATAAATATCTCAACATCGGAACGGAATTGCTGGAACTCATCTGCATTCACCCTTCGCCTCAGATCATTCAGGAAGAGATCGAGGAGTAAGGTCCTGTAATTGTTATTTCGAGTGGCTCGGCTGTTCAAGTAATCCGAAGGGCATATCGAAATTCAGTGTCAACGCCTAACGGCATCGCGTTTCAACTGCGCGGTCTGTGCGTCAGTTGCAAACGCTTGTTCCCCCAGCCGCCGTTCCCCCCTATTGCGCGCGTCTTACACTGCCACGCGCCTTGTTCTGATCCCTTTTTGGTTTTTCGGCGGTCGGGGGAACTATTGTTTATGCCGCAAGTCCGCCGTATATCATCCGGAGCCAAAGACCGCATCATTGCGGTCTATTTCGCTCCCCGGGCTTGTTAGACTGCCGTTTGCGCCGCGATAGTCTTTTCAACCGCCAACCAAACACGGCTGGAGCATCACTCCCAAAAAACACGGCAGAGATTCATAGTGCCTCCGCCACCATCTCGGCAATATCTTTGCGCGCGAGTTGCTCATCAACCCCCTTGGCTTTCGCGCCGTCTTCCAACATCGTCATGCAGAACGGGCACGCCGACGCGAGCGTTTTCGCTTTTACGTCAATGGCGTCTTGTACGCGCAGATTGTTGATGCGTTCGCCGGTGTTTTCTTCCAGCCACATGCGCCCGCCGCCGCCGCCACAGCACAAACCCTTATCGCGCGAACGTTCCATCTCAACCAGATTGCCGTTTGCGCCCAGTGCTTTCAAAATGTCGCGCTGCGGGTCGTACACATTATTGTAGCGTCCGAGATAACACGAGTCGTGATACGTAATCGGTTCGGTCACAGTTTGTTTTGGCGTGATGACGCGATTGCCGATGAGTTCCGCAATCAACTGCGTGTGATGAATGACTTGATAGTTTCCTTCAAACTGCGGATACTCATTCTTGATGGTGTTGAAACAATGCGGGCACGCGGTCATGATGCGTTTGAACGAAAGCGCCGCAAGATTTTCGACATTTTCCATCGTCGCCATTTGATACAGATACTCGTTGCCCAAACGACGCGCCGATTCACAGTTGCAGCGTTCCTCGCGCATCACGGCAAATTTGATGCCCGCGGCTTGCATAATCTTGACCATCGCGCGCGTCACCTTTTGATTGCGCGCATCGTACGCGCCGGCGCAGCCGACCCAATACAACACATCGTACTCGACACCGGGCTGCGCGAATTCGACGCCCAAATCTTTGATGCCATCCCAACGCGACGCCTTTGGCAAGCCGTACGGATTGCCTTGGCGTTCCATCGAGTTCATGGCTTTGTCGGACGGCGATTGCGGTTCACCGTTCGTCAGCGTGAGATAGCGGCGCAAATCAATAATGGTCGAAAGTTGGTCAATGCCAACGGGACAGGCATGCACACACGCCATGCACGTCGTACAGTCCCACAATTCTTGCGCCACGATAACGCCTTCGTGAATCGGCTTGACTTGGGCCAACGGTTTCGCCTGCATGAACGGTAAAATCGGCAGCATGAACTGCTTGGAATAATCCTGCAATTTCACCTCGATCATTTTCGGCGACAAGGCTTTTTCTGTCGTCGCCGCCGGACAAACCGCTTGACAGCGTCCGCAGCGCGTACACGCGTCAAAGTCCATTACCTGCTTCCACGAAAATTCTTGAAACTTGCCGACGCCAAAGGTTTCCAACTCTTCGATGTTGCGAATCGGCTTGATGGCGTTCGGCACAGGCGCTTTGAACAGCGTGTTGGTGGAACTCGCGAAAACGTGAAACCATTTGGAAAGCGGAAAATACGCAATGAGGAAAACCGTCAAGCTCGCGTGAAAGACCCATGTGCCGAGATGCAGCGAAAGAATGAATTGTTCGGGGAACGGCGCCCACAGGTTGGACAATAGGTTGCCGACCGGCGAATAAATCGCCCACCACGGCTGCGTCGCCGCAATGCGCAGTGATTCAATCACAAAACCGGTGGCGACCAGAATCGTGAACGAACCCGTTACAAACAAATCGTCATCGAAATGCAGTTTGCCGTCGCCATAGCCCCACAGGCGGCGCGGTTTTTGTTTGTACCGGATATACAGCGCGACGCACAATGCGAGGAACGCGAACAAGCCCGCAAAATCCAGAATGAATTTGTACAAGAAATAAAAGCCGCCCTGCAAAATGCGGAACTGAAAGAGCAGGCGCGTGATATCCCAATCAATCGTCGCCAGCGCGGTGCCGATAAACAAAAGAATCATGCCCCACATTAAATTAAGGTGCATGAGACCTGCCGGTTGATTTTCGCCCGCGACTTTTTTGGTAAAGATGCCGTAGGTCAGGAAATTCCGCAGTTTGCTGCCAAGGTGTTGGCGCACGGTCTTGAGATTCAATTCCCCTTGTCCGACGCGCCACAATTTATAATGCCGCCACGCGCCATAGAAAAAAATCAGCGCGGCGATAAAGCCGGCGACATACAACACAACTTCGAGCCAAACGGGGATATTCCAAAAGGTGGGACGACAAATGACATCGGGGGGACAAAAGGTTTCTTCAAACATCGTTGTTTGAATCCGTAAGCCGTAATCGGTAATCGGTAATCGGTGACTCGTCACGGATTACCGATTACGGCTTACCGGTCACTGATTTTCTTTCGCCATTTCGACAAGGTTCACCGGCTCGATGCCGCCTTTGACAGGCGGAATCGCCGCATACAGATTGCCCGGGTCGGACATGGCGCGCGGGGTGGTCAGGTCGGGTTTCGGCGGCGCAACCAACAATTGCTCTTTGGTGATAATGGCGCTGCGCCGGTCATAGTACGCCAATTCGTAATCGTGTTCCAATACAATCGCGCCGGTCGGACATGCCTCTTCGCAAAATCCGCAAAAGATACAACGCAAGAGATTGATTTCGTAGCGTTCCGCGTAGCGTTCGCCGGGTGAAAAACGTTGGTCGTCCGAATTTCCGGCAGGCAAGACATAAATCGCATCGGCAGGACAAGCCGCCGCGCACAACGAACAGCCGATACATTTCTCCAAGCCGTTCTCGTGCCGTTTCAATTCATGCCGCCCGCGAAAGCGCGGCGGCACCGGTTTTTTCACTTCGGGATATTGATACGTGACCGGCTTGCTCACCATCTCTTTGCCGGTCGTCAACATCCCTTTAATCAGCGCAATGACACCTTCGAGCATCCTTCACATCCTTGGAGGGCAGCCACTAGGGACTGCCCTCTACATTTTTTCCACTTGTACCCGCGCGCCCATCGGCAAATTCAGCGTGCCGTCCAAATTGTTCGCGAGCGCGATCACACCTTGCGGCACGTGACCGTCCACATGCGCGTTGACTTGAATTACGCGCGGCGGTTTTGCATCGAATGTAATTTTCACCGCATCGCCGTCCGCGATATTCCATTCTTCCGCATCATGCGAATTGATTTCTGCGCGCGGCGCCGGAACGCGCGGCTGGACGATTTGCGAATGCTGCATCGCGCTGCCGCGGTCTAAAAGCGAACGGGTGACGGCTAGAAATGCGTTCGGAGACTGGAGATTGGAGACTTGGGGCGCGATGAATTTCGCGTCAAATTTCGCGTCCGCGTTCATTTCCGAAACGGTCGCCCATTGAATCCCGCTCACATCGCCAAACAACTCGCCCAATGCAATTTGCACCGCTTCCGCCGAATCGCCGCCGACCGTTTGCACCGACGCGCGCCGCCGCGCAGTTACTTTCAAACGCGCGTGCGACATTTTCGCGTATGCGGGGACGCACTGCGTAATTTCATTCATCACGTCGGTTGCGGAATTGTATTCCCAATTCGCGCCGAGTTGTTTTGCCACGTCTTGAACGATTTCCCAATCGGCGCGCGCCTGCCCCATCGGTTCGAGCGCGCGCGTAAAGTACTGCACACGGCGTTCGGTATTCGTAAATGTGCCGTCGCGTTCCGCCCACGAAGCGGCAGGGAAAACCACATCTGCTTTTTGCGCCGTCTCGGTCATGTACAAATCTTGGACAATGAGAAACCCCGGATTCTTGAACGCGGGATTTTCGCGCGCGGGGTCGGCGCCCATCACATACAAGACTTTGGCTTTGGTCAGCATGTCTTGCGCGTTCAGGCCGCCGCTTTGCGGTGTTATGCCCATGTCCACCGCGCCCATCGAATTACTGTGCGGATACAGCGCAATCACGCCATTGTCCTTTTTTCCGAAATGTCCGCTCAATACAATCAATGCATTCAGCGCGGCTTGCACGGCGGGGTCGCTTTGCATCGCAAACATAAATTCGCGTCCGAACACGACAATGCCGTTTTCGCTCGACGCGTACGCATTCGCAATTGCTTTCAGCGCGTCTTCCGACACACCCGCTTTTTCGGCGTACTGCGCGACGGTGAGATTCAAACCGCTCGCGAATTCTTGCGCGCCGTGCGCGCGTTCGACCTTGTGTAACCCCGCGTCAATCATTGCCGCGACAATGCCCAATAGCAAGTACGCTTCTGCGCCATATTTGTAAATCGGTTTGTACGTTGCGTATTGCGCGAGTTTTGTGACGCGTCCATTCGCCACCACCAGCGTTGCGCCCTGCCGCGCGCTTTTGGACAATCGCAATCGCAGCACGGGCTGTTCGTTCTGCGGGTCCGCGCCCAAGACCAAAACGGTTGTGCCTTTGCCCAGTTCGCCCAGATTTGTGCCAACGCCCGCGCCAAAATTTTTCACCAATTCGTCGCCCGCGTTCCACTGCGACCAACCGGTGCGATGGTCCACATTGTTCGAGCCGAGAACCTCGCGGAATAATTTTTGGAACAGATACAAGTCTTCATTCGCCAAACGGTCGCTTGCGAGTCCCGCGATCCCCTTGCCGCCATCATTCAACATCGGACGAATGCGATTGGCAGC
>CAZXYP010000308.1:0-6853 GCA_964644955.1 uncultured Anaerolineales bacterium
CTCTTGCGCAGAGGGAGTCGGCAAGACAAAAGTTTCTTCCGGAATTGGCATGGGTTGTGTTGGGGGGGGGGGCGTTGTCGGAAGCGCGGCAAGTGTGATGCCGAATTGGCGCGTCAGAAATGTGGCAATGCTGGCGATCAAAATGGAATCGTGCTGGGTTGTCCGGTTCAAGGCGGCGGCAAAATCGTCGGGGTGGTCTGATATGACGCGCTTGAAGCGCGTGTGCGCAAAATCAAAAAGATTCAACAAGATTTGACGATATTCGTCGGTAAATAGATTTTGTTGATTAATCAGGATGAGTCGCTGTACCTGCATGGTGCGCGCGAGTTCAGTCAGATAGGCGCCGCTGCTGAGATCGCGCGCGCGCAGGGCATTCCCGGGTTCGCCCAAATCGGCGGTCAGTGCTTGTTCCAAATCTTGGTGGGAGGGAATCACTGTGTTGTATCCGCTGTACGCCGAGAGGTGCGGCAGCTCTTCGGCAAGGGCATCTTCGGTGGCTTGAACGTACAATTCTGTCCACGTCATGCCGGAAATCTGTTCCCATCCCCGAATCAAGGCGTTGCGTGCTTGCGTTCCGGGAACATCGGCAAAAAAGTACTGGTCTAGGAGTTCGAGCAATGCGGGCATAGATGCGCCTCTCAAAATTTCGATGTGAAGAATACAGAGCTGCCACAGGCAGCTCTGTATGGGAATTACTGGGGATTCTTGTCCGATTACTTGACCCAAACGGGGTCAAATTCATTGAATGTATTGTTGCTGATGTTCACTTGGTCGGTCCCATCCCGATTCATTACCCAGATTTGTTTGCGCCCGGATACACTTGACCAGTAAACGATTTTCTGACTGTCGGGTGACCAGGAGGGTCGCTTGAACCAGGGTTGTCCGCCGGGTGTTTCGATAAGAACACTAATTTGTTCTGTCCCAAAGTCATACAGATAGATTTGGTCCGCATTGTCCTTTTCCGTACTGACGAAAACAATGGCACTGCCATCAGGCGCCCAGGCGGCGTCGTAAGCAATTCCTTTCGGGAAATTTGTAAGGAATTTGATTTCTCCGGTTGCAATCTCTTCGATGCCAATTTGTTGGACGCCGCGCGAATCGTTCGGATAGATGATGCGACGGGTACGGTCGGGTGAATATTGTTCACGCGCGACCGCGAGGCGATAATACAAATCGCCGGAGAGTTTGCCCAATTCCGTCCCATCAGGTTCAATCATGATAGGATATGCTTTTTCACCGCCGTAGCGGGTCGAATAAAGCAAGATGCGTCCTTGGCAATTGCATTTTTCATAGTCAATTGGAATTTCGAGCAGATTCGCATCCGGCGCAATTGGAGTCGCGGTTGCCAACTCATTGGGCGAGATGACGACCGGCGTGAAGGTCGGGAAAATCAAGATTACGCCTTTGGGTGTAGGCGTGTAGGTTCCGGTCGTGCGCGCGATGGCGGTTGCCAATTGGGCGCGCGCAATGGCTGTGGCATCATTGCCTGCCAGCGCTGTTTCGACGGGTATTTCAACTTGCTCCCCACCGGGGGTTGCGGTGGCAACACCGGGCGGAAATGGCGTGGGTGTCCCGTTGCGTTTTGCCGCGTCGGTGCCGCGCACAACGTACGCGGCTGCGGTCAGGACATTGCGCGGCGCCGGTGTATTGGTGACGACCACATATTTTCCGGGAACGGCGACAAGGTGCAAAGTCGGGGCATTGACGGCTGACCCGCTGACGCCCGATTCCCACGCGAACAGATTGTCGCCGTCACTTTGCGGACCGCGAATACGCAGGACTGCATTTCCGCTTTTGAATTGCTGTTCCAGCGCTTGCATCTGCGCCGTATCAAAAAAGATACGGTTCAACCGTCCATTGCCGAGTTCGCTTGCCGGAAGAGTGCCAATCACACCAAGTGATTTTGCGGTGGCGATTTGTTCGGTGGTGGCGGTACTCCAATCGGTTCCCAAAGGATTCTCGACCAATTCGATTTGCCATTCCCCGGACGGCGCCAATTTTGAGTCATCGCGTCCTGTCAACTCGAGAACTGCAAAGAGTATTTTCGTCGTTGTGGGGAGGTTGCGCAGATTGAATTGCAGGATACTGGTGTACGATTGGGTTTCGTTGGTGCCTGCAACCAAGCTTACATCGCCATAATTGACATTTGCGCTTGCATCGGTCACCCAGCCGGAAAGTTTGCTATCCGCCAAGAGACTGATTTGTTCGCCGTCCGGTGGTGGAGTCGGGATAATGAGCGGCGAACTCGTTGGAATCTGAGCGGCGGTGCTTTGGGTTGGCGCTTCCGTTGGAAGTAGGGTGGTCGTGGGGGAGGGCGCGTTGGTTGGCGCGATGGCGGCGGCAACAGTCGCCGTTGGCGGATTCGATACGATTTCGGGATTGGAAAAAAGATTTGGAAAGAACAAGGGCAGGACAAAGTATGCAGTTGCGGCGAGAAGGAGAATGGCAATGCCCCAGAGCGCAAATTCCAACACGCGATTGCCCCGTTTTGGTTTCTCAATGCCAGCAGCCAATGCCGCCTGATCCGGCAAATAGGGCGTGGTTGTTGGATGCAGACCGCGTCCGCCCATATCCGCTTCCCTGCGCGGTTCGGACAGCATACCCGGTACAAGCGTGCGTTCGTCTTGAGAAGCGGCGATGGTAGTTGTCCAAAGCGCGCTCTCGTCCCGGGGTACCGCGTTTTCGTCGCGTTCCGCGTCCGCTGCAGTGTGGTCTGTGAGCGCGGTTGAAGCAAGCGTATCAGACGCTGCCAACGCGGGCGCGGCGTCTGACGGCGCCGCTGCTGTGTCTTGTGAGACTGAAGCAGGAATGTCCGTCGGGACCGGCGCAACGGTCGCTTGTTCCGGTGCGGTTGCAGCTGCGGTGCGCTTGGCGCGTTTGGCGTCGGCGGGAATGACGACCCGTTTGGAAGTGATAGAGCGCGACGTGGACTGCACTTTTTTGGGTTGACCGTTCGCCGGTTTTACGGCGGTATCCCCGTCAGAATCGGATAGATTGGTTGCCGGCTCTGCTCCGGGGACTTGATTCAGTTCATCCATTCAAAAATCTGTTCCTCACAGGGCTTGCGACTTGACTCAGGCAGTCGCTTTGGTCTTGCGCGTTCGCGCACGCAGGTGCAATTCAGGCGGTAGGACCACACAAAATGAGAATCTTGGGGTTCGTATAGTTATAACTTCAGATATGTTCGGGAGCAGCGGCACTACTTTGATTGGTGGGTTCCACCCCTCGTATTCCGAAGTTTGCGAAACTTTGGAATTCTGAAACCCTCACATCATCTAGGAATTCGCTCAAGATCTGCTCGTCTCGGATGCGGGTGAGCCCGTGCGACCTTTTCCCGATTCGCCTTTGCCGTAATAATACTTGTCATTGTACGCATAGTACGAATTGCCGCGCGAGACGCGATTGATGACTACGCCCAAAATGCGCGCGCCGGCTTGGCTCAACGCTTCCTTGGCGCGGATGATGGATTCGCGGCGCGTTTGCCCACTGTCAATAATGAGCAGTACGCCGTCAATCACGCGCGAGAGAATAGATGCATCGGCAACTGCCAAGACCGGCGGGGAATCTACGATCAGTACATCCGACTCTGTTTGCAGCGCCGCTAACAAATTGTTCATGCTGCGCGAACCCAAGAGCTCAGACGGATTGGGCGGCAAAGGGCCCGTGGTGAGAATTCGCAGATTTTCAACGCGCGTCGGACGTACAAAATTTTGTAGATTGGCATGCGACAAGAGACAGTTGGTCAAGCCGGTGTCATTCGACAGATTAAAAAGTTTCTGTTGGGAGGGTTTGCGTAAATCGCAGTCCACCAAGATAGTGCGATAACCGGCTTGTGCCATGGTGATGGCGAGATTCGCCGCCGTGACACTTTTGCCTTCGCTTGGACTGGCGCTGGTTACCATGATACTGCGGAGTGGTTTGTCCACTGCCGAAAAACTGATGTTGGTGCGGAGAATGCGATACGCTTCCGCATTGGCAGACCGCGGCTCGTTGGCGGTGACGAGTTTGTCGCCTTTGCTGCCGCGCAATGCCCCAATTTCACCGATGGTGGACAAGCCGAGCACGCGGCTCACATCATCTTGGGTCTTGACGGTGTCATCCAGGTATTCAATCAGGAATGCGACTGCGATTGCCAGCAAAATGCCGACGACGACGGCGAGCGTGACGTTCAATACCATGTTGGGTGAAAACGGGGCGGTAGGCTCTTCGGCTTGTTCCAGAATCGAGAGTTTGTTCGGAGTCTGCGGCGTGATAAAGTTGACGTATTGCGTGTATTGCTGCTGCCAGCTTGCAACTTGAGCGCGCAGTTGGTCAATTTGCGCGCGCTTGTCGGCGGCTTCGCGAATGCCGGTGGTGGTCTTGAGCGAAGTGTCCAATTCTTGAATCTGGAGACCTGCTTCGCGAATCTTGGTTTCGAGGTCGTTAATCTGGGTTTGCACGAATTCGCGGCGCTTGGCGAGTTCAGCGTCACTCGTTGCCGGTCCCAGGAGACTGAGTTGATTGGCAACACTATTTGCAATGGACGCCACACGCGCGCGGTTCGTGTCGGTGACACGCAGCTCAATAATCTGCGTGCCTTCGATTTGATTGGCGTTAACCAACTCGCGCAGCGCACGCGGCGACATGTTCAGTCCCAATTCGTCAATCACGCCTTGCAGTACCAAAGAGGTTTTGACGAGTTGAATGTAGGTTTGCGCAAGGGCAGAGGAGGTTGCCATTTGCCCGGTCGTCGGATTCAACGATTGATAACTTTCGCCGACCATGATTTTGGCGGTGGCTTGATATAGATTGGGCAGCTGCGACGTAGCATAGAAACTGGCTGCGCCTGCCAAGATGCCTGCCAATACAATCAGCCACAGCCATTTCCGCAGAATCTTTAAATAGTTACGTAATTCCATCGTGCTCCTCGAACCGAATGCGTGAGGTCCGCAGGCGAGCGATGACCAGCCCGCGCGGTGTTACAAAAATACATGCGCGTACAACCGTCCCGATTTTGGCGGGACGCTGCCGATGCAACAACGAGATTATACGTCAAAAGCAAGTGAGCGCAAAAGATTGCGCGCGTCTAGTACGCGCCGTGACCATGCAGCACGGCAGGAATCGTACGCCACAAAATAAAAAAGTCGAGCCAAATCGAATAGTTGCGAATATAGTACATGTCGAGGCGCACGCGCTGCTCGTACGAAATATCGCTGCGTCCACTGATTTGCCACAAACCGGTGATGCCGGGTTTGACAGTGAGCAAATTCAATCGCCATTTGCCGTACTTGTCCGTTTCTTCCGGCGTAATCATGCGTGGCCCGACCAGACTCATTTGTCCGAGCAGCACATTCAAGAGCTGCGGCAGTTCATCCAAGGAGGTGCGGCGTAAAGTTTGACCAAGCGGCGTAATGCGCGGGTCGTTTTTGAGTTTGTGCTGCGCGCGCAGCTCCGCTTCCAGTTCCGGATGGCGGCGCAAGATTTCGTTGCCGTTCACGTACATGGTTCGAAATTTGAATGCGTCAAAGGCGCGTCCCCCGCGTCCGACGACGCGCCGTCGGTGAAAAATCGGACCGGGCGAATCGCGCTTGACCAGGATAGCAAGAGTGAGCAGGAGCGGCGATAAGACAATCAGGATGAGGAACGCACCCAAATAATCTGCGCCGGTCTTGACGATGGATTCCCACGGCGCCAACCGCACTTTGTTCATGCTCACCAGCGGCACCGAACCGATTTCGCGTATATTAAAACCGGCGGTAAAAATTTCAAACAAGCCGGAAGAGAGACGCACATCAATATTATCGGCGAAGGCATAGTCGTGAAAGATATTGATAATCTCGGCGCGGTGGAGGGAGGTGGTCGAAATAATTACGTCTTCGACATCCAACTGCGTCACGAACGAACGTAAGCGTTCCAACGGACCCAGCACCGGAAGATTGGCGGTAAGCAACGCGCCGGGGGGATGCGTGTCTGCCACAAAACCGAGGATCTCGGCGCCGCACGTCGGCGTCGCGCGTAGTTGTTCCGCAATCGCAAGCGCTTCCGCGTCCGCGCCCACAATTAAGGTGCGCCGCGTCAAAATCCCTTGTCGCCGCAGGCGGTACACGACGTGCCGCGCCGACCAACGCGCCGCCAGCACCGCCGTGATTCCAAATAGCCAGCACAAGGCAATCCAACCGCGCGAGATTCGCACAACGGGAAAAATAAAGGAACCGACGATAACCAGCGTCACAATCAAGGTGGTGGCATTGAACACGCGCGCGTATTCGCCTGCGCCGCCCAAAAGATGCGGCAGGTCATACAGTTGAAAGAGCGCGAAAACGCCCAAGCAAAAAGGAATCAACAGCAGCGCGCCTTCAAGCGTCTCGATGCGGTCTAAACGCGAATCATCAAAAATTGACAGGTCAAAGTAAAAGCGTACCAAAAACGCGGCAGTGAACGCAAACGCAAGCGCAAGCGTATCGCCGACTATCAACGCCAATCGAAAAAGACGTTGCTGCGTTTGATGATTTGCCTTGATGCGCGAGATGACTTGTGGATTTTCAATTTCGTAGATGGACATGCAACGAACCCTTATTCCCGCATCCGCCTGTTTTGGGCGAGCGCATAAACGTCCAGCAATTTTCTAACGCTCGCGCGCCATGACAGGTGTGTTTCAACAAATGCGCGCCCATTCTCGGCAAACATCCGCTGCCGCTCGGGCGCGCTAATCAATTCGACAATTCGGTTTGCGAATTCATCCGCCGAATCGGCAGTGACAAGGTCTTGTCCCGCGCGCGCGTGCAGAGGCGTTACGGCATTGGATGTCGCAATCACGGGCGTTTTCATCGCCATTGCTTCCAGTATTTTGGATTGCATCCCGGCAGCATAGACC
>CAZXYP010000309.1:0-6843 GCA_964644955.1 uncultured Anaerolineales bacterium
TTGATCTCCAGTCTCCAATCTCCGGTCTCCCATTGCATCCGCATCCACCCCAAATCGCTCGCGACAAAATTACTACCGCAAATGACGCGGAAATGTTCTTGGCCCAACCGCGCAATCGTCACGTCGCTTTCGATGCCGCCGCGCGGATTGAGAAACTGCGTGTACACCAAACTGCCGACGGGTTTATTCAAATCATTGTCGGCAAGAGAATTCAAAAACTTTAACGCGTCCGCGCCGCGCACATCCAATTTGCCGAACGAGGTCATATCCCACAAAGCCACACGTTCGCGCGCCGCGCGATGTTCCGCGCCAACTTGCTCAAAGAACGGTGTATCGAACCAGCCCGTCGCGCGTTGGTCTGCGCCGGCGCGAGAACCGAGACTGGAGACTGGAGATTGGAGATTGGAGTCTCTAGTCTCCAATCTCCAATCTCTTTCAAAATAATCCACGCGTTCCCACCCGTTCTTTTCGCCAAACACCGCGCCCAGTTCCAACAATTTCGCGTCGAGCGGCGACTTGCGTTTTTCGCGCGCGCGTTCGTTTTCATCATGCGGAAAGCGCAGCCAATAATAATATTTGTACGCTTCCCTTGCGCGTTCGCTCGCGTAATTTCGGTCGCGATAGATTTCGCCGAATCTACGCACGTTCAATTCCGTCACATCATATGGCGGCTCGCCGTGTACAATCCATTCGGCAATGATTTCACCAATCGCCGCGCCCGCGCCAAAACCCGTGTGTGACAAACCACACGCCGCCCAAAAACCGAAAACGTCGGGAATCGGACCGAGCAGTGGTTTGCTGTCGGGCGTCAACGCTTCGGGCCCGTGAACGAGATGCACCGCGTCCGCGTGTTCGAGCATCGGCATCCGGCGAATCGCGCCATCCATGATCGGCGCAAACAAATCCCAATCGGGTGGCAACAGTTTTTGCGTAAAGTCCCACGGCACGCCGTCGAGCGCCCACGCGCGCGGTTCGAGTTCAAAACCGCCAATGACGAGTCCGCCGACCTCTTCGCGCAAGTACACCAAATTTTCAGGATCGCGCAAACACGGCATCGTTTTGGGAAATGTAAAATTCGGCACGCGCGCGAGCAAGTGTTGATGACCGAGCGGCGTCATGGGTAAATTCACGCCGACCATCTCGCCCAATTGTCGTCCCCACATCCCGCCCGCGTTCACAACACATTCCGTTTGAATCGCGCCCTGTTGTGTGACGACCGCAGAAATTTTTCCCGACGCCGCGCGCTGAATCGCGTTAACGCGCACGCCCGTAAAAAATTGCGCGCCGTTCAATTTCGCGCGCCGCGCAATTTCCATCGTGCCGCCGCCCGGGTCAATCCAACCGTCGGTCGGCAAATACATGCCGCCGTACAAATCCTTATCGGTCATCCACGGAAAAATTTCCAAACATTCGCGCGGCGAAATGATTTCGCAATTCAACCCAATCGCTTTCGCCATGCCGACCTGTCGTTTCAAAAATAAAAATTGGTCGGGACTCGACGCGACGCGCAGACTTCCCACCTCGTGCCAAAACCCCGCGCCATCGTCAATGCCGCGATACAAATCAATCGAATATTTTCGCATCCGCATAATCGTCGGCGAAGTGTGAAAATGCGTGACCATGCCCGCCGCGTGCCACGTCGAACCGCTGGTGAGTTCGCCTTTGTCGAGCAACACAATATCGCGTTCGCCCATCTTGGCGAGATGATACGCGATGCTTACGCCTGCAATGCCGCCGCCGATAATGACGACACGCGCCTGGCTTGGGAATTGGGGGATTGGGAGACTGGGAGATTGGGGCATGGAGATTGGAGACTAGAGATTAGAGATTGGCTGTCCTTGCATTATAGAAACGATTACCGCCGATTGCAACGGATACTTGGCGCGCGTATAATGCGTTTCCCACTGCACGCGATTTGGGAAATAGGAGTCCGCCATGAAACATGTCCGCGAAATTATGCAAACCCGCCTCATTACTTGCGCGCCCGATACGACCCTGGGCGAGGCGGCGGCCTTGTTGAATCGTCACCGCATTCACGCGCTGGTCGTCGCTGCGCCCGGGCAAGAACCGCTCGGCATTTTGTCCGATTTGGATTTGCTCGCGGGCGAATGGCTTTCGAGCGACCGCGCGAGTTTGGAAACAATGCGCCGTCTCACTGCCGGGGAATTGATGAGCAAGCCGCCGTTGACCATTCACGCGAACGCATTGGTCGGCGACGCGATTGAATTGATGCGCGCCAATCAAGTGCATCGTCTGCTCGTCACCGACAGCGGCAAAACCGTCGGCATTGTTTCGGTCGGGGACATTATTTTGTCGCTCGCGCGCGCGTCCACGATGCGACAAACCGTCAGCGATGTCATGTCGCGCGGGATGGTCGTCTGCCGTAGGGAAACAACCGTCGCGCAAGCCGCGCGCACCATGACCGAGCGGCGTTCGCGCGCGCTGCTTATCGTGGACCCGTCCGGCACCGCGCTCGGCGTCGTTTCGGGGTGGGACTTGCTCAATACCCTGCACGCGCGCGGCGAACGCGCGGCAGAACTCACCGTCGGCGAACTGATGCATCCACCGCTCATGATTCGTCCGGGCGCGAGTTTGCGCGAAGCGGCGGACATGATGATTTCCAATCATGTGCATCGCCTCGTCGTCATTGACCCGTCCGAGCCGGAATCGTTTCCGCTCGGTGTGATTTCCACATTCGACATTGTGGATGAAATGGCGGAACCCGGTTCGGTGTGGCAGCGGTAAAAGCGTCAAAAAAACATAACCTCGTTATCAAGGCGGGAACGCGATGAAATGGCAGGCACTGGTACGACGCGGGCTGCGCGCGCTTGGTTATGATATTGTCCAAGTGCAATGGAGTGGGGTCGCGCGTCGCATTCGACTGATGGAACGCTATCAGATCGACCTTGTATTGGACATTGGCGCCAATCAAGGACAGTATGCAACGCAGCTGCGCGAGAATGGTTATCGCGCCGCAATTGTATCGTTTGAACCGCTCAACGACGCGTTTGCGGTTTTGCAAACCAGAGCAAAAGCGGACGCCAAATGGCAAGCCGTCCAACTTGCGCTGGGCGTCACTGACGACGATACCGTCATTCATGTCTCATCAGGAAATGTCAACAGCTCTCTTTTGCCGTTGACGGAGCATTTTCCAACCTTCAATCCCACCGCACGCGTCACACATGACCAAAAGACCCGTGTGCGGCGGCTGGATTCAATTGCGCCCCAATACATTCCACCCGGGGCAAAAGTTTTTTCGAAACTGGACACACAGGGCTACGAAGCGCTCGTCCTGCGCGGCGCGACCGAGACCCTCAAGCGAATCTGCGGCGTGCAAATGGAAATGTCCATCACGCCTTTGTATCAAGGCGAAACCGATATGCTCGGTCTGCTCTACCGCATGCAAGACCTCGGTTTTACTCTCATGTCCACGGAAAATGTGTACAGCGAGGCGCGCACCGGACGACAATATCAACTGGACGGTATTTTTTTCCACGAACCAATGCCGTAACACGCGCGGTTGCAGCGACCGCGCGCGCTGCAGGTTCAACATCTTTCAGCAAGGCATGGACGCCCGATGACCACCCATCTTGCCCCAATTCTTGAACGCATTCCGCAGTGGCACGAGCGCACGGACATACAAACCACCTTTCTCTCCGGCGGCATCACGAATCAAAACTATCGCATTGACGCGGGCGACGAATCGTTTGTTCTTCGTCTCGGCGGCGCAAAAACCGAACTGCTCGGCATTGACCGCGCGAACGAATACGCGGCGACGAAAGCGGCAGCCGCAATCGGCATTGCGCCCGAGGTGGTCGAATTCATCCAGCCCGAAGGGTATCTCGTTTGCAAATTTATTCGCGGGCGCGCAATGCCGCCCGACGAAATGCGCCAATCCGAAACGCTTTGCGAAATCGCGCGCGCGCTGCAAAAAATTCACGCGCTGCCCGCCGTCCATGCAACCTTTTCGCCCTTTCAAGTCGTTCGCGCTTACGACAACCTCGCGCGCGAACACGGCGTCACCGCGTTTCCCGAAAATTACGCATGGCTGCGTGAGCGCATGGACGAAATCGAAAACGCGTTTGCGCGTCAAAACGACGCGCCCGTGTTATGCCACAACGATTTGCTCAACGGCAATTTTTTGCGCGACGAACAGGGCAACCTCCGCGTTCTCGATTGGGAATACGCGGGTATGGGCGATAAATTTTTCGACCTCGCCAATTTTGCCGCGCATCACGAACTGGATGACGCACAAATCAACATTTTGCTCGCGGCGTATTTTGATGCGCCAACCGAAAAACATTTCGCGCATTTGAAACTGATGCAGTGCATGTCCGATTTTCGCGAAGCCATGTGGGGCGTGCTGCAGCAGGGCATCAGCGAGCTTGACTTTGATTTTCGCGGCTATGCCAATCAATTCTTTGAAAAACTCACCGCGCGTTTGACTGACAAACGTTTTGGTGAATGGCTTGCGATAGCGCAATAGTGGAATCGTGCGATAGTGCGATTGTGCAATAGTGCAATAGTGCGATTGTGCGATTGTGCAATAGTGCGATTGTGCAATAGTGAATGACAAATCGAAAATCAAGTCTCTAATCTCCAATCTCTAATCTCCAATCTCCATGCCCCAATCACCCAATCACCCAATGACCCAATTTCCAAAACACGCCCGCGTCGTCATTATCGGCGGCGGTGTCGGCGGCGCAAGCATCGCGTATCATCTGACATTGTTTGGTTGGCGCGATGTTGTTGTTTTGGAACGCAGTGAAATCACCAGCGGCTCGACCTTTCATTCGGCAGGTTTGGTCGGACAATTACGCACGTCGTCCAACCTGACCAAGATGATTCGATACAGCACCGATTTGTATCGCCGCTTGAAAGACGAAACCGAGATTGACCCCGGTTGGCGCGAGGTCGGAAGTTTGCGGCTCGCATCGTCGCCCGCGCGTTTGGAAGAATTGAAACATCTCGTCGCCGTCTCGCGTTCGTTCGGTCTGCCGCTCGAACTCATCAGCGCGAACGACGCGCAAAAATTATTTCCGTTAATGACCACCGACGGCGTGGAAGGCGCAGTGTATTTGCCGACGGACGGTTACATTGACCCGACCGGATTGACGATGGCATTGGTCGCGGGCGCAAAAGCGCGCGGCGCGAAATTTTTTACGCATGCGCGCGTTACAGACATTCGCGTTGCAAACAATCGCGTTCAATCCGTCGTCACCGACAAAGGTGAAATCCAAACCGAAATCGTCATCAACGCGGCGGGACAGTGGGCGGGCGAAATCGGGCGCATGGTGGGATTAAACTTTCCCATCATTTCGATGGCGCATTTGTATCTCATCACAAAACCGATGGGGATTACGCAAACACTGCCGACGATGCGTGACCCCGATTTGCTCGTGTATTTCCGCGAAGAAGTCGGCGGGCTCATCATGGGCGGTTATGAACGTCAACCCGCCGCGTGGGCGCTCGACGGCATTCCGCAAGATTTCAATGGAAAATTATTGCCGCCCGATTGGGAACGTTTTGCGCCGTTAATGGAAAACGCGATGAAACGCGTTCCCGACATCGAAAACGCGCAAGTGAATCTGTTATTGAACGGTCCCGAAGGTTTTACGCCCGACGCGGAATATCTGCTCGGTCCGACGACGGTGCGCGGGTTTTGGATTGCGGCGGCGTTTTGCGCGCACGGACTCGCGGGCGCGGGCGGCATCGGCAAGGCGATGGCGGAATGGATTGTCGCCGGACATCCCGAATGGGATTTGTGGCGGCTCGACCATCGCCGTTTCGGCGCGAATTACGCGAGTCAGAAATACATTCTCGCGCGCACCATTGAAACGTACGCCAAGTATTACGACATTCATTATCCGAACGAAGAACGCGAGTCCGCGCGCCCGTTACGCCTCTCGCCCGCATACGCGCGTTTGCAAGAACTGGGCGCGGTGTTTGGCGAAAAGGCGGGATGGGAGAGACCGAATTGGTTTGATAGAGATTGGAGACTGGAGACTGGAGACTTCAGTCCCCAGTCTCCAGTCTCCGGTTATTCCCCACGCGGCTGGAGTCGTCATCATTGGTCGCCATCCATCGGCGTCGAACATCTCGGCACGCGCGAACGCGCGGGTTTGTTTGACGAAACCTCATTCAGCAAAATTGCGGTACGCGGTCCCGGCGCATTGAAACTTTTGAATTCTTTGTGCGACAACGAAATGGACAAACCCATCGGCGCGGTAACCTACACGCAAATGTTGAACCCGCGCGGCGGCATTGAGTGTGATTTCACCGTGACGCGTTTGGCGCACAATGAATTTCAAATCATCACCGGCACCGCGTTCGGCGCGCATGATTTACAACATATTCAAACGCACGCGCCGGACGACGGCAGCGTGAGGATTGAGGATGTCACTTTGCAGTTCGCGTGTTTCGGTTTGTGGGGACCGCGCGCGCGCGACATTTTGCAGCGCGTGACCAAAGCGGAAGTGTCGAACGACGCGTTTCCGTACATGACAGGAAAGAGACTGGAGATTGGAGACTGTCCGGTGTTGGCATTGCGCGTCACATATGTCGGAGAACTCGGTTGGGAATTTTATACGCCGATGGAATACGGGCGCGCGATGTGGGATACGTTGTGGGACGCGGGACAGGAATTTGGCATCGTCGCGGGCGGTTATCGCGCGATAGATTCGTTGCGTTTGGAAAAAGGATATCGCTATTGGAGCGCCGAAATTGGTCCTGATTACACGCCGTACGAAGCGGGTTTGGGTTTCTGTGTAAAACTCAACAAAGGTGATTTCATTGGGCGCGACGCGTTGTTGAAACAAAAAGAAAATGGCATCACGCGCAAAT
>CAZXYP010000310.1:0-6836 GCA_964644955.1 uncultured Anaerolineales bacterium
GGGAGCGTGGTGCGTGCATCTGATTGCGGGGACACGTTTGCGGCGCGCGAAATTTACGGCAGCTGCGAGACAGAGCGGATGTTAACCCCTGACCAATTGGAATTTGAAGAACGCGAATTAGCGGCGCATGAGGCATCGGCGTTTCATTCGCCGCGCGCAATTTTTCAGGCGATGCTGCTGCTCATTCCCGCGATTTTGTGCAGTACGACGGGACAATTGTTTTTGAAAATGGGCATGAATCAAGTGCCGGATTTTGCGTTCACGCCCGACGCGGTGCTGGCGGTTTTGCCGGAGGTGATTTTCAATCCGTTGATTTGGCTCGGCTTTGCGGGTTTTATCGGCGGCACAATTTTTTGGCTCGGCGTCATTTCGCGCGCGCCGTTGTCTTTGGCATATCCGGTGTTGGCAATGAGTTATTTTGTGGTCGTCCTCGAAGCGTGGCTCTTTTTGGGCGAGCAGGTGACGCTGCAAAAAATTATCGGCGTCGCGGTGATTGTGGGCGGTGTGATTTTGGTGGGTTTGAGCGAACAGCGAAAATGAAAGGCGCAAACTGACCGTGTCTCCGTCAATGCTCAGTGGTTTGTTCTTGCTGATTCCGGCAATTTTGCTCAGCACGACGGGCGAATTGTTTTTCAAGATGGGCATGAATCGCGTCGGCGGTTTTGAATTCAAACCCACCGCGCTGCGCGCCGTTTTGCCGCGCGTGGTTTTCAATCCGTTGATTTGGCTCGGCTTTATCGGTTTCGGCTTGGGCGCAGTGTTTTGGCTCGGCGTATTATCGCGCGTGCCGCTTTCGCTGGCGTATCCGATTTTGGCGTTGAGTTATTTTGTCGTCGTCGTGGAAGCGTGGTTGTTTTTGCACGAACGCGTGACGTGGCTGCGTATGCTCGGCGTGTTGGTGATTGTGATTGGCGTGGTGATTGTGGGAACGAGCGAAGGATGAGGGGGTGAGGAGGTGACAAGGTGACAAAATGTGATTGTCACCTTGTCACCCTGTCACCTTGTTTTGGTTGAAGAGCAAGATTGATTTTGGAACAACCGCCGCCGCGCTCGCGATAATCGCGCTCGCGTTTTTTGTGCGCGTGTATCGGTTGGCGGATAAAAACATTTGGTGGGACGAGGGCTGGACCGTGTGGCTGGGACAGCACGATTGGGTATGGATTGCGTTACGCACCGCGCAAGATGAACACCCCCCCCTGCATTATTGGTTGATGAATTTGTGGCAAGGAGTGTTTGGTCCCGATGTGGTGACGGGACGTTTTTTTTCGCTGGCGTTCGGCGTGTTGGGCGTCGCATTGTTGTATCGTCTGGGCAAAGCAATCGGCGGCGCGCGTGTCGGTTTGCTTGCGGCGTTGTTTCTCGCGCTCGCGCGTTTTCAAATTTGGTGGTCGCAAGACATTAAAAATTATACGCTGTCGGCATTCTTTGCATGGGCGAGCGTTTGGTTCACTTTTGAAATCGTGCGGCGTTCAAACGTTCGAACGTTCAGACATTCAACGTTCGCGCTGTATGCGGGTTATGCGCTGTGCGCCGCGCTCGCATTGTTTTCGCATTATCTTGCGGCGCTGATTATTTTGGCAAGCAATGTGTTTGTGGGCATTGTGTTGCTAGCGCAGTGGCGTGCGGGGAAAAATCCGTTGCCGTTTTTATTGAAATGGGGCGCGGCGCAAATTGCGGTAATTGTTTTGCTCGCGCCGTGGCTGTCTTTGTATTTGCAAAACGGCGCGACGTGGAGCGCGGCGCCCGCATTTGATTTTGGATTGTTCTTGCGCCTCGCCGCGACCGTGTTGTCGCTCGGCGTGACGACGTACATTGAAAATTACACGCTAGTTGTTTTGGGAATGTTGGCAATTGCGGCGTTGAGTGTAGGATGGGTTTTCACCGGTTATCAGACATCAGTCTCCAATCTCCAATCTCCAATCTCCAACCTCCCAAAAAGCTGGGGCACACTCTACATGCTCCTCATCGTCGTCATTCCGCCTGCGCTCATTTACATCTTGTCGCTCACCCCCGCCGCGATTTTTGCGCCCAAGATTCAGGCGCGCTATTTGATGATGCTCACGCCCGCGCTGATGCTGCTGTTGGCATTGGGAATTTTGTTTGCAGCGCGGTATTCCAAATTCGTCGCGGCGGCGTTGGCGGTCTTTGTCGTCAGCGCGCAGTTGTTTACGCTGAACGCTTATTACGGCGAACGCGTGCTGCGCGATGAATACACGACCATCGCGCAAATGATAAATAACTTTGGCGCGAACGATGACGCGGTGGTGTTGAACACCGACCAGGAATATCCGACCTTTTTGTATTATCTCAAGCGTCCATTCGATTGGATTGGCGTGCCGAACGGCGCGCAAGTGAATGAAGCTGCCGCACAGCGCGCGGCAGCGGATGCATTACAGCATCGCGGCGTATGGATTGTGACTATTCCCGACGCGCTGCAAAAAGATCCGCAGCGTTTGGTGGAACAAAAAATTGCGGAACGTTTGCCAAAACAGTACGAACAAACTTTTGGTGACAAACGCCTCGCGCTGTACGCGGATTCCATTCGCAATGTCAAGGATGCAAGTGCGGAGAATTTTTCGCCGCTCGTCGCGCGAAATGAGGTGTTGGACGAACGCTTGAAATTGCTCGGCGTGGATTTGCCCGTGCGCGAAACAATGCCCGGCGATATCGTGCGCGTGGTAACGTATTGGCAAGCGCAGGATGTGGCGACGCTGAATTTTTCTTTGCAAACGTCAAGCGGTGAGATTGTGGCAAACGCGAGTGTGCCGCTTTCGATTGGCGCGCACGAACGCGCGCAGGCGGATTTACAAATTCCGCCTGATGGGAAAATGGATGAACTGCGTGTCGTCGCACACGCGCGGCTTGGGGCATTACCCATTGGCGCGCTGCGCGTTTTGCCGCGCGCCGCTCTCCAAACCGGGAGTGTTGCGGACTTGCAACCGCGCACGGAACGTTTTGGCGACCGGATTCGTCTGGAAGGCGTTCATGTGGCTGCGCGCGACGCGGGGGCGGGGAAAGATTTGCCGGTGACGCTGTTGTGGCAAACCGACGCGCCGCTTCCGACGAGTTATACGGTGTTTGTGCATTTGCTCGGCGAGCAATACAATTCCGCGCAAAACAATTTTTTGTGGGGACAAGTGGACCGGATTCCGGTTGACGGCAAATTGCCGACGACCGCGTGGACGCCAAAGCAAAATATCGTTGACGCGTATCAGGTGAAATTTGACGACCACGCGCCGCCCGGTATTTACAAAATCGAAGTCGGCATGTACGATGCGAATGGAACGCGTTTGCGCGTGTTCGATGCGAATGGAAATGATTTGGGCGACGCGCTGATTGTGGACACGGTCGAGATTGGAAAATGACAAGACAAAACAAATGAACAAGTTTTCTATTTTTCTCTTTACGCTTTTACTGGTGTGCGTAACCGCGTGCGGCAATGCCGCGCTGCTGACGAGCGTGACGGTTGACCCCGACACGATTTCGCCGCGTCCGGGCGAAAAAAACCGCGCAACGCGCATTGCGTATTCTCTTTCGCGTCCCGCCAATGTCAGCGTGTATTTACAGGACGCCAACGGCAAATATGTGCTGCGCGAAAATCAACCGCGCGCGGCAGGCGATTTTCAGATTTTGTTCGGCGGTTCGGTGAACAATCGCACGCTGAATGATGGGACGTATCAAGTCGTCGTCACCGCGCAAGATGCGGCAGGCATTTACGAAGAAAAAACGGCGGCGCTCAACATCATCAACGCCGATACCACACTGCCCGAGCTGCAAGCGTTTTCGGTGTTTCCGCAAGAGTTTACGCCGAATCAGGATGGTCTCGACGACCGCGTGATAATTCGTTATTACCTGACGAAACCCGCGCGCGTGAGTGTGTATCTCACGGATGGCAAGAAAAAATTTCCGATAGACGAGAAAAAAGAAACGACGCTGTTGACCGAAGACAAATTGAGCGTGGTCGGCGCGCACGAATACGATTATGATGGCGGCATTGACCGCGGCGCCCCCCCCCCTCCCGACGGCGAGTACACGGTGGTCGCGGAAGCGGTGGACGCGAACGGCAATCTGGTAAGACAAGAAGCGCCGCTCGTCATCAAGAACGGCGGCACGCCGCGCGCGGAAATCATCGGGAGCGGCGGCGATTTTGCGCCGACGGTGGTGCCGTTGGGCGATACGTTATTTTTCACCGTGACCGTGCGAAACATTGGCACGGTGCCGATTCGCACCAAAGGTCCGGAGCCGGGATTTGTCTATTCGACGAGTCAAAATTATTCCGTCGTGGAACAATTTGAAGAGCCCGGCATTTGGCGGCTCGGTGTGGATTCCGAAGGCAATTCCATCGGACGCCAATACCCGTATCGCTGGCAGTTGGGCATGAACGACGAACTGACCAAAGTCGAGCGTGAAGGCAAAACAATTTATTACCTGATGCCCGGGCAAGTGGTGACGGTTTCAGGCGGCATCAAAATCATTGACCAGCCGCCCAAAGTGGACCCGGTCTATTGGTTCGGCTTGGTGCAAGAACAGGTGCGAATTGTCGAAGACCACGTCGAGCCGACGCGGATTACGGTGGATTTCTAAACAAAAACCTGCGAGGTCGTCGCGACCTCGCAGGTTTTTAGTTTGCGGGAATTGCGCCGCGAATAAATTCCGTCAAATCGTCTTTCAATTTTGCCAGCGACGGCAAGTGAATATACATCATGTGTCCCGCTTCGTAATAGGTCATGCTCACGTTGCCGCGCAAACTCGGGTCGAGCGCGAGATGATGGAACGTGTATTGGGTGGCAAAGTACGGCGTCGCCAAATCGTAATAACCGTTGGCGACAAAAACTTGAAGATGCGGATTGATGCTCATGGCGCTGCGCAGTGTATCCGCAACACTGACGTAGCGATTTTCATGTTCGTCAAAACTCCACTGCTGATTGACTTTGAGCGACAAAATTTCATACGGCAAATCGCTTTCAAATTTTAATTCGCGGCGGATGTAATCGTACAACGCGGCGGTGTACGGTCCGATGATGTTGGTATAGCTCGGGTCGTTTTCAAGCGTCGCGCCGGTCTGGTCGCGGTCCATGCCGGTAAAGCGCGCATCCAAACGCCCGACGGTACGTTGTACGTTTCGCAGCAGCTCTTTGGTAAAGTGAAAAATTTCCAGCCGCAGGTTCGCGCGTTCAATGTACACCGCTGCCAAACCCGTATAGCGCGCGAGTTTCTTGACAATGCGCGCGCGTTCGATATCCGGCAGCGCGTCGCCTTTTAATAATGCAAGCGCGTATTCATTCAACGCAAACGCTTCCACCTCGCGCAGGGTCGTTTGCAAATCGCGCTGCAGCGCGGGCTCCAATTTTTGGTGATACCACGCGGTCGCGGCGTACGTCGGCAAGAATAAAATATACGGCAAATCGTTTCCGGGTTGAAAATCGGCGGTGCTGAAATCGAGAATGGATGAGACGAGCATGATGCCGTTGAGATACAAACCGTGACGTTCTTGCAAATAACCGCTCAGTCCTGCCGCGCGCGTCGTGCCGTAACTTTCGCCAATCAAGAATTTCGGCGAGAGCCAGCGGGCATAGCGCGTCGTATAGAGCCGAATAAAATCGCCGACCGATTCGATGTCTTTTTTCAGCGAATGAAATTCCTTGTCTTTTTCGCCTTGGACCACGCGGCTGTAGCCCGTGCCAACGGGGTCAATGAAAACCAAATCGCTCACATCCAAAAGTGAAAACTCATTCGCGACGAGTTTGTACGGCGGCGGCGGCAAATCGCCAATGTCCGTCATGGCGACCCGGCGCGGACCGAGCACGCCGAGATGCAGCCAGACCGACGATGAACCGGGACCGCCGTTGAACGAAAACGTTAGCGGACGCGTCGCAGGATTTTCCACGTCGTCACGCGTGTAGGCAACAAAGAAAAATGATGCTTTGGGTTTTTCGCCCTCCGACGCGCCTTCCTTTTCGGCTTCTTGTTTCAGCACAATCGTGCCAGTCGTGACCGTGTAGGCAATGGTCTCGCCATTCAGCGTAATGCTGTGTTTGGTTTCGACGAGGTTGTCTTTTACTTCGGCTTTCGGGGGCTCTTGTTTTTGCTCTTGTTCGTCTGCCACGCTTCAACTCCGTTTGAGGTAGATTGCCACGTTCGCAAATTCCGCGCCGTCGGGCGTCTTGCCCGTTTGAATGACGCGCATCGCTTTGCCGTCGTCGGACAATTCGCGCAAGCCGCGCGCGAGAATGACGCCGTCTTTTTTGGACAAGGTTTCCAACGTGCGCGCGTCCAGCAGCGTGGTTTGAATCGCGTCCACCGCCGGCGAATCGGCGTACGCGTGGTCTTGTCCGTCAGCGGTCAAGACATAGACCATGTGAAAATCCTTGCCCGCTGCGTCGGTCCAATCCATCGCGACGGTAATTTCATCCGCCGACGGATTTTCGCGCAGCAATTGATACATGCCGCGCGCGGGCGGCGCACCCATTTCGTACTCGCATTGCGCGGGGTCGAGTTCCCACGCGCCGAGAAATGGTTCGATGGAAAAATTGGAATTGCCCATGCGCCGATTCTATCATAAAAAAAAGCGAGCAATTGTGTTTGACAAATACCCGCGCGCCGGAGTGTGCATGCGTTCTGTATTATGTTTGTTTGCCCCGATTTTTTGGTATAGAGTGACACGCACATGAAACAATCCTTGCGCGAGTTGGCAGTATTGGCAGCGGTTGCGGTGGGATGGAGCGCGCTGCTGCTGCTGCCGTCGCCGTATCGTGATGCAATGCTCGCGGTTGCGCTCGGCGCGATAGTACTGTACGCGTGGCGCAATTTCGCGCGCGTGTGGTTTGGCGTGGTCG
>CAZXYP010000311.1:0-4326 GCA_964644955.1 uncultured Anaerolineales bacterium
CGCGTGCGTGCAGCCATAGATCGTCGGCTTTGGCGCGTTCGAACGTCAACTCGTCGTTTTGGCGGGCGTTGCGCCCCACCCATACCGTCAGCCCGTCGGGCGAAACAAATTGACGCGGTTCACTGCGCGGCGCGCGTCCACTGCTTCGTAATTTTGTCTCGCGCAGCACGTTCGCTTCGCGCGCTTCGGCGACGACCTGTTCGATTTCCGCGCGCGTTTCGGCATTGTCCAGGTCGTCGAGCAGCTGCTCCGCAAACGCGAGCTCGTTCTCGGCTTCCGCAATCCGTTCCGGAACACGCGCTTGCGCGTCGCGCGCGCGTTTGTATTGGTCGAAATATTTGTTGGCGTTTTCGACAGGCGAAAGGTTCGGGTCGAGCGCAATCTCGAGCGTCAATGTTTCATCCACCTCCGCGCGCAAGAGCTCCTGTCCCGGTCCCAGCGCGTATTGATACCCCAGAACCATTTCCCCCGACAATTTCAGTTTTTCGATTTCTTTGGGCGGCACAATTTCGCGCTGCAAGCTGAACAGCTTGCGCTGCAATTTGTCGCGCGCGTTTTCGATTTGCGCGCGCAGCGGCGTCTTGACGGCTTTGTACGATTCTTGCGCGCCGTAAAATTTTTCCAGCGCCGCGCTCATCGAGGAAATGTTTTCCACGTGTGACAAATGGGTCAGCGCAATCGCCGCGACGGCGACGGGTTGCGAATCGCGCCAGGCGATACTTGGCGCGGCGGGGTAGTGCCACACGCGCGTCAAGGCGGCGGCAAGTTCCGCACAATGTTTGGCGCTGTATGGCGCAGCGGCATCGCCGACGGCGCGATACACGAGCTCCCGCGCCAGCAGCGGGCTTGTGCCTGCGACGGTTTGCACCAGGCGTTCTGCCAACGTTTCGCCCGGCGCGCGCGACAATCGTTTTTCCAATTCGGTCGCGTCCAGGGTCAGCGGGTCGGCTTTGCCTTGTGGGGGGGGGGGGACATATTTGGCGCGCGGTTCCAAGGCGCGCGCGCGATTGAGGTTTGCCGGCACGCGTTGAATGGCATCGAGAATGATGCCGCCCGCGTCAAGCAATATGAAATTCGTGCGGTTGCCCATCAATTCGACAATGAGCGTCGAGATGCCTTGCTCGCGCGAATCAAATTCCAGGCGCAAGATGCGCTCGCGCGGGATGACCGTGACACGCGCAAGAAACGCGCCCTGTGCGTATTTTTTCAGCAGCAGCAGAAACGGCGTGAGCGCGACGGATGCGCTGTGTAGTTTTTCCGTGACCAGCAGCAAGCGCGGGTTCGGCGCTTCGGCGGAAGCCAACAGGTACCGTCGCTCGCGATTGGCATACAGCTCGAACCCGACCGCTAACGGCGCGAGAAAAAAAACTTGCTGCACACGCCCGCCCGCAATCGTCCCATTCAATTCCGCACCGAGCGCGCGCACGATGAGAGCATCAATCATCGCCGAGAATTATAACAGATGACCGCTTGCGTATTTCGTTTTGCGCCGGCGCTTTACTCTGCCACCAAATGCATCGCATTCTGCTTGAGCGCGACGCGCCAATGACGTTCGCGCGCCAAATTCAAACGCTCATACACATACACAGGCACATCAATGCACAAATCATACGCGCGCGCGGGCTGCAAACGCGCGCCGTCGGACCGAAAACGCAGCATCACCGTATCCCCATCGCTTTCTTCGCGAATCAAATCCCCCTCTAACAAATTGTCGCGTGCCGCATTCGGACTGTCGGAACGCACCAACATAACGCGCTCGGGACGAATACAAAGCATCACCTGCTGCCCCATCGCGAATGCGCGCGTATCTGCGCGTAAATCCATTTCGCCGACGCGTAACGTATCCGCATTCACCACGTCCGCGGGCAAGATATTTTTCACGCCCACAATTTCGGCAACGCGCGCGGTTTTGGGAACGCGCAAAATTTCGTGCGGCGTCGCCAATTGCAGAATCCGCCCACGGTCCAAAACCGCCATTTCATCCGCCAACCAAACCGCTTCGCCCAAATCGTGGGTGACGAAAAAAATACTCGTACGCAATTGCGGCTGCAATGATTTGACGTGCCGCCGCAATTCCACGCGCGTTTGCACGTCAAGCGCCGAAAACGGCTCGTCCAACAGCAAGAGCGCGGGGGCAATGGCTAATGCGCGCGCCAATGCCACGCGCTGCTGCTGTCCGCCTGAAAGCTGCGCGGGTTTGCGCGCGCCAAAATCTTGCAACTGCACCAATGCCAACAATTCGCGCACACGCGTCGCGCGTTGCCGGCGCGAACCAGCTTGCATCCCGTACGCGATATTTTGCGCAACCGTGAGATGCGGAAACAGCGCGAGGTCTTGACGCACCATCCCGATGCGGCGCGCTTGCGGCGGCAAATTGATACCGCGTTCTGCATCAAACAAAACGCGTTCGCTCAGCGCAATCCGCCCCGCGTCCGGCGTCACAAATCCGGCAATGGCAGCCAGCGTCAACGATTTCCCCGCGCCGCTTGCGCCAAAGAGGACAATAATTTTTTCCGACGGCGCGTCGAGCGCGAGGTCGAGGGTGAAATCGGCGAGGCGTTTGTGGATTGCAAGCGAAAGCAACGTGAATCATAAAAAGAGACTAGAGACAGGAGACAGGGGATTCCGCCGATGTACTCTATCGGACACTCCGTTGGGAATGACAATTTTCCAGTCTCCAGTCTCCAATCTCCAATCTCCCTCATGCCAACGTAATTCCTTTTGGACTCACCGCGCGCACGGCGAACAAAATTCCAAACGAAACGATGACGAGAATGACCGAGAGCGCGAGCGCGCTGTCGAGATTCGATTCCAAACCGCTGTAAATGGCAAGCGGCATCGTCTGCGTGCGTCCCGGAAAATTTCCGGCGAACATAATCGTCGCGCCAAATTCGCCGAGCGCGCGCGCCCATGTCATCAATAACCCGCTCACGAGCGACGGCGCGGCAAGCGGCAGCGTGATGCGAAAAAATGTTTTCAGATTGGACACGCCGAGCGATGCCGACATCTGTTCCAGCTTGCGGTCCACCGCGCCAAAGCCCGCTTTGGCGGAACGCACATAGAACGGCGCGGCGACAAACGTTTCCGCGATAATTACAGCGGCGACCGTAAAAGGCAGCTCGATGCCAAACAACGAAAGCGTCGGACCGAGCAGCCCGCGTCGTCCGAACGCCATCAACAGCGCAATGCCCGCGACGGCGGGCGGCAGCACCATCGGCAAATCAATCAGGGTGTCCACGAGCGCTTTGCCGCGAAAATTTTCACGCGCCAAGAGATAGGCGACGGGCGTGCCAATCGCGAAGGCAATGAGCGCAGAGATTGTTGCCGTAGTTAAACTCAATTGCAGCGCGGCGAGCGTCGTTTCGTTTCTCCACGCGTCCGGTCCAAGCGGCAGCGCGCGCAAGACAAGCGCGACGAGCGGCAAGGTCAAAAAGAGGACGAGCAGACTTGCAAGCAAGAGAAATGCGAGTCGCCCGAGCGAGGCGCGTGATGATTGAGGCAGCAGCGCATTTGCAGAAATTGTCATAGTCATTTATCCGTCGTGCCGGCAATCCATAACCCCACCGGCGCGAGCTCGACCACGCGATTGCCGTGCAAAAAGAAATATGGCAATCACGCCGCCGGCAAAACATGCCAGCGCGCTGCGCCGCGAAAACCATTGTCTTGAATACAATGGAATGTCCTTGTGTGGAAACAAAATGACAATGGGCAAACGGTGCGGCACGCGCGTGCCGCGCGATTTTTTACGGAAGCGGCGATTCACCGGGCAAAATGAATCCATATTTTCGCATGACGGGTCTGCCTTGCGGACCGTTGATGAATTTGGCAAACGCGCGCGCTTGCGCTTCCTGCTTGCTGTCTTTGACGACGGCGAGCGCTTGCACAATCGGTTTGTGTCTCTCGGCGGGAATCAAAACCCAACGCCCCTCGTTTTGCGCACTCAACGAAAGCGGCACGATGGCGACATCCACATCCCCACGTTGTCCATATTGCAGGGTCGCGAGGGCATTTTCTCCCAGCACCAATCGCGATTGCAGCGCATCCCACAAGCCCGCGCTTTGCATTGCTTCGCGCGCGGCGATGCCATACGGCGCGTGGTCGGGATTGGCAATTGCCACATACTTGACGCCGGGCTGCAACAGGTCTTGGAGCGTTTCGAATTTCATGCCGCTGTCTTGCCGCGTCCAAATGGTGATGCGACCAACCGCGTACAGGTCTTTGGTGTCCGCGAGCAGACGGTCGCGCGCAAGCAATTCATCCACGAACGAAACGTTCGCCGCCGCAAACAGGTCAAACGGCGCGCCTTGTTCGATTTGCTGCGCCAAG
>CAZXYP010000311.1:4336-6789 GCA_964644955.1 uncultured Anaerolineales bacterium
AATTGAAAACTACCTTGGCGCCGGTTTCTTGTTCATACAACTTGCCAATTTCTTGAAAGGCGAGCGCCAAATCCGCCGCCGCTGCGACGGTGAGGGTGTTGTCTATAGAATCGGATGCGGACGCAGCAGGAGGTTGTGACACAGTGGTTGGCGCGACATTTAGCGCAGCGCAAGCGCTCACTGTCAAAATGGCGAGGCATACGATTGACGAGCATACTGCGCGTTTCATTACGCTGCTCCTTTTGGTTTGTCCGTGTTTCAAAGGGCTGCCAAATTAAATTTCAAATCAGGGCTGTCCGTGTCCTTTATGGCATCGGTTCAAATCCATAATCGCGCCACAGTGACTGCGCCTGCGGCGAATGCAAATAATCCATGAAAACGACTCCGCGCTCGGTATCTTGCGCTGTCAAAGCAGCAAAATAAATCGCGGGAACGTTCAGTTCGTTTTCAATCGGTAAAACGTCCGTGCGTTTTTTTTCTGTATCCCTTTCACTCGCATACACAATGCCGACATCGGCGCGATTTTCCAACAGCGCGTTCATGACGCCGCGTCCGTCGTTGGCTTGCGCGGTCACACTTGCATAAAACAAAGCGGGGAAATCGGGACCGTAGGCGGCGTCATGCCGAAAATTCTCAATCAATGCGCGTGTCGCCCGACCCAGCGTTGTGTTTTCTTTGGCGATTGCGACGCGCAGCCCGGGGCGATTCAAGTCTTGCGCGCGCTCGAGCTGCGCGGGATTCGTACCCGTTACAACAACGACCAACGCATCGCGCGCAATCGGTTTGGACACCTCATTGCGCAGGAGGTCGGCAGCGGCGCTGATTACGATATCGGGCGGTGGCGTTTGTTGCAGTTTGGCGCGCAAAAGATCCGGTTCTGCGAACGTCCATTCCAATTTGCCGTCAGGATTTGCCTGTGTGAACGCGGCGCCAATATCACGCAACACATTCGCCAAGGCGGCATCGGCATACACCACAAGCGGCGTCGGCGATGAAAAAGGCGCTGCGGTCTGCGCGAGCGGCGGCGTTCCGCATGCCATCAAAAGTCCAAACCAAACGATGAGAAAGAGTACGCGCAGCATTAGCGAATCGTTTTGGCTTGCGATAACGTCGAATTCTCGACAGTGTACGTTTCGAGCCAGGCGAGAATGCTTTCCAGCTGCATCACGCGGAAACTGTGGACGACCTCACTGAACTCGGAGGTGCGTTCCGCGCTTTTCAGCGTGTCACGTTCCTTTTGCGTTGCCTGAATCTGCTGTTTGAGAAAATGCCGCAGGACCGGGCGTCCGGCCGCGCGCGCAAAATAGAGCCGCGCGAAAAAGTCCACGCGAAATTCGCGCAAGCCGCGCGCTGATTGCGCCATCCACGCGTCAAAGGCGCGCTTGCCCGCGGGCGTCAGTTTCAACATTTTGCGCGGGGGACGCCCGTTTTGCATGACCACAATGGTTTTGATCCACCCGCGCGTTTCGTACGCGTTCAGAATGGCGTACATCTGGCTCAAACCCAAACGCCACACTGGACCGAGTTGTTGCGTCACTTGCTTGTGCAAATCATAACCGTGCAGCGGAGCATCTTGCAGAAAACCGAGCAGCGCGGGTTCGGGAGAAATGTTTGCTTTCATGGGAATGGAGATTGGAGACTGGATGTCGAACGTTGGATGTTACGCGGATATTATATTCAATAATTGAGTATTCAACAAGTGAATTAAAGGCAGCGTAACAAGAAACGCGGGACCGAAATTCCGCGTTTCGTTTTATCTCCCTTGCCACCAGTCTTTGCGCGAACGCGGGTCGAGGAATGCGCCGCGGTCGCGGATGGCAACGCCGACTTCATTGCCCGGCGCGTAGCCAATGGGTTGTCCGGGGCGCAGGGCGGGCAAAGCGCCGCGTCCGGCGGCATGGCGGGCCTTGTACAATTGAAGCAAGGCAGCATCCACGCACAATCCTTCCACGTGCAGCGTGTATCCTTCAATGACATTATCTTCGCCGGTGTATTTTAATGTGAGGCGATGCGTGTCCGCGTACAACACCAACGCTACATAGCCATCGCCGATTTCGTGACCAAAATCGGGCGTAAACAGTGTTTCCCCATCCGACACGCGAAAACCGGTCATGGTCACTTCGTAATCTTCAATCAAATCGCCGCGCGAGTTCGAGCCCCAATCCCAATCATACACTTGATACGCGTGCGCGATTTCGGGCGTGCGGCGGTCGGCGAACAAGCCCCACAACTGCGGCGCGTCGCCGTCCGTTTGTCCGTCATAATCTACCAGCCCGCGAAACGCATTGACGACGCGGTACCCGCGCACCGCCAAATTCAAATCGGGATGCGACAATTTCACTTCGGTCACCAGCGTCTCGCGCGCGTAACGCAAATGACGCCGCCAGCGCGCATCGTCGAACCAGCGGAACTGACCATCGACCCAGACGCCTGTGCGAAAAGGATGTCCCATC
>CAZXYP010000312.1:0-6767 GCA_964644955.1 uncultured Anaerolineales bacterium
ATGAGCGTCAACGACGACCTGCGCATCAACGCGTTTTTTGAAAAACCAAAAAAACGCGACAAAGGCACGCTCGCTTCGATGGGCATTTATATTTTCGACGCGCATACGCTGGCGGAACAACTCGAAGTCGAAAGCAAAAATCACACCGATTTGGATTTTGGCAAACACGTCATCCCCAACATGATTGAAAAAATGCGCGTGTTTGCGTATCCGTTCGAGGGATACTGGGTAGATGTCGGCACGATTCAATCGTATTGGGAAACGAATCTCGCGTTTCTTGAACCGACGCCGCCGTTGAATCTGGACGACCCGTCGTGGGTGATTCACACCAAAAGCTCGGAACGTCCGCCTGTCAAAGTCGGTTTGCAAGGACAGCTGCATCGCAGTATGGTCGCAAACGGTTCCAACATTCGCGGGCGCGTGGAACATTCGATGTTGTCGCCGGGCGTCTATGTGTCTGAAGGCGCGGTGGTGCGCGATTCGATTTTGATGAATGATGTGTGGGTCGGACCGGGCGCGATCTTGGACAAGGTGATTGTGGACAAAGGCGCGGTGATTGGCGCGGGCACGCGGCTCGGTTTCGGTGAGGACAATAAAGCGAATGAATTGGAACCCGACAAACTCAATACCGGCATCACCGTCGTCGGCAAAAACGCGCACATTCCCGCGAACATTTCCATCGGACGCAATGTCGTCGTCGTGCCGCGCGCCGACGAAGAAACGTTCGCGTCGTTTGGCGACAACGTGCCGAGCGGGGCAACGGTAGGGGTGAGATAATGAATATTCTAGCCATGATTCTGGCAGGCGGTGAAGGACGCGGGCTGGGCGTGTTGACCGCGCATCGCGCCGAAGCGGCGGTGCCGTTCGGCGGCAAATATCGCCTGATTGATTTTACGTTGTCGAACTGTGTCAATTCGGGCATTTACAATGTCGGTGTGCTGACGCAATATCAACCGCGTTCGCTCAACGACCACATCGGCATCGGCAAACCGTGGGACCTCGACCGCGCGCGGGGGGGGGTGCGGCTGTTACAGCCGTTCCAACGCGCGCGCGGACAAGGCGGCACGTGGCAAGAAGGCACTGCCGACGCGGTGCGGTTCAATTTTGATTTTATTGCCGAAAACAACGCCGACCACGTTTTGATTTTGGCAGGCGACCATATTTACAAAATGGATTACAACGCGCTGCTGCGCCTCCACGCGGAAACCGACGCGGATGTGACGATTGGCGTGCGTTCGGTGAGTCCGTTCGACACGCATCGTTTTGGCATGGTCACGCTCGATTCGGACGGCAGTGTTACGCAGTTCGAAGAAAAACCCAAACGCACGCGCAGCACCACCGCTTCGATGGGCATTTATGCGTTCAAACGTTCGTTCTTGCAGCAGTGGCTCGCAGGCGAGGGGTTGACGCAGCACGATTTCGGGCGCGATGTTTTACCGTCGCTGATAAAAAGCGCGCGTGTGTTCGGCTTTAATTATCAGGGGTATTGGGCGGATGTCGGCACGATTCAGGCGTACTTTGAAGCGAACATGGCGCTCTTGGGCGAAACGCCGGCGTTGGATTTGTACGACCCGGCGTGGGTCATTCACACGCGCAGCGAAGAACGCCCCGCGGTCTATGTCGGCGCGGACGCGCGCGTGGACGGCAATCTGTTGTGCGACGGCTGCCGCATTGACGGCACGGTGACGCGTTCGGTCATCGGCCCCGGCGTGTATATTGCGCCGGGCGCGGTCGTGCGCGATTCGATTTTGATGAAAGATTCTTTTGTCGGCGAAGGCGCAGTCGTTGACCGCGTGATTACGGACAAGCGCGTCGTCATTGGCGCGGGCGCGCATATCGGCGATACAGACGACAACACGCCGAATCAAGTTTCGCCGACGCGCTTGAACACCGGCATTACTGTCATTGGCAAACGCACACAGATTCCTGCGAGATTACACATCGGGCGCAATGTCGAAATCAACATGAACCTGCCCGCGAGCATTTTTCCTAAAGAAGGTGTGAAAAGCGGCGAGACGATTATGGGGTGAGGGCTGAGCGATGAGGGATGAGGAGTTGAAATTTCTCCGCCAAGCCATCACGATCGCACAACGCGCACGCGAACACGGCAATCATCCGTTCGGCGCGGTGTTGGTGGATGAAAATGGTGTTGTGCTGCTGGAAGGCGAAAACACGGTCAACACGGACCGCGATGCGACAGGTCACGCGGAAATGAATCTCGTCCGCGCGGCATGTAGAGAATTTGGCGCGGGGGCATTAGCAACCTGTACATTGTATTCCAGCACGGAACCGTGTCCCATGTGCAGCGGCGCGATTTTTTGGTCGGGCATCGGGCGCGTGGTGTACGCATTGAGCGAAGCAGGTTTGTATGCGTTCATGCCCAATGACCCGTATTGTTTTCCGGTGGGCTGCAAAGAAATTTTGTCGCACGGCGGGCGCGTGGTGGAGGTGATTGGTCCTGCGATTGAGGATGAAGCGCGGGCGGTGCATGTAGGGTTTTGGAGGAAATGAAAATGAAAATGGAAACTGATAGAATGGTGACGAATGGCTAGAACCAATCTGCAATCAACAAACCAAGACGCGTTGTTTTCGATTGATGTCGTGGAAAAAAACGGGCAGGAAAATGACGCGACAACAGAACGATTGCCGCGCCTTGACCTCGATTCCGAATCGCGCGCGAAAATTTTGCCGCTGTGTCGGTTAAAGTATGGCGAGGTTTGGCGTGATCCAATCGCTGGTCATCGCGTTGGCGTTCTGGACGCGACGAAACGCGCGGATGTTGAAAAAATCATGCAAGGTCAAAAGGCGCGGCTGGTATTGAATGACCCGCCATATAACGTTCAAGTGGGAAACGCGAATACGGCGAATCTGTCGAAAATGGAACTGACAGCGTATTTGAATTTTTCGCGGAGTTGGATAGAGAGCGCGCTTGCAGTGATGGCGAACGACGCGCATTTTTACGTTTGGCTCGGCGCGGATGTTTCAGACAATTTTCAACCGCTGCCGGATTTCATGATTTTGATGCGCGATTTTCCAGAATTGCGTCCGCGCAACTTTATCACGATGCGGAATCAACGCGGCTATGGTACGCAGAAAAATTGGATGTGGGTGCGCCAAGAGCTGTTGTACTATGTGAGAGGAAATCCAACATTCAATATCGAGGCGGAATATACGGACATTCCGAAAATTCTGCGCGGCTATTATAAAAAAGTGAATGGACGCATCACAGAAAATTTGGAACGCGGTAAATCGGCAAATATACGCGCAGGGAATGTGTGGGTGGATGTTCAACAAGTTTTTTATCGGATGCAAGAAAATGTGTCGGGGTGTTACGCACAAAAACCGTTAAGGGCAATCGAGCGCATTGTGCAAGCGAGCACGAACGAGCAGGAACTTGTCGTGGATTTTTTTGCCCATTCGGGAACGACATTGATTGCAGGCGAACGACTTGGACGACGTGTTTATACGTTTGATGTGGATCCCATTTTTGCGGAAATCACAATTCGGCGTTTGGAACATTTTCGCGCGACGGGGAAGGCGGGTTGGCAGTGGGAGAATCCGTTTCCTGAAATAGAACAATGACGACACAAGAATTACAAGGATATTTAGATCGTCTCGTCACCACACTCGAACCGAAAGACCAAAGGTTGTTGCAAGCGCGTTTGAATGGGCTGGTTTCGATCTTTCCATTCAACGAGTACGAATATATTTTGACCTTTCTGGTAGATCGGCGCGCGCTTTCATTTCGCGAATACGAAAAACTGCGCGCGAATTATGTTTCTACAAATCGCTTTCTTGAGCTCTTTGGTTTAGCGCCGCGCGTCTTTGGGCAAATTTGGGGAGAACAGCATCTTCAAGACATTGAGCCGCGTTTTCAAAAACCATCACGCGTGCTGGATTCAAATTATGCAGGACAATATGATTTGTGGCTTGATGGTGTACGCGTCGAAGTAAAAGCCGCGCGCGCCATCCACACGAAACAGCGCGGCGCGTTGAGTTCCAAAGCATTGCGTTATGATTCCAGCGAACCCTTCTGGATGAATTTTCAACAATTAAAGTTGGATGTGTGCGATGTTTTTGTTTTCATCGGTGTTTGGGTGGATGAAATCGTGTATTGGGTTTTGTCGAACGAGCAAGTGAAAACGAATCCGTATTTGGGTCATCAACATCGCGGCGGGATTGAATATCAGATTGGGATAACACACAAAAATATTGCAGCGTTTGACTTGTACAGGACGTCGGCGCACGAATTGACAAGGGCTGTTGGTGCGAAAAACAAATAAAAAAGCGAGGCACCCAAATTCAGCCGTTCCGAAAAATCGGGGAGAGTGGATATACCACCTTCCTCTACAATCTGGACTTGCGTCCCGTCCCAAAAATAGCACAGCCGTTTCCAACGATATTGGCAAGCATCCTTTCGTCACGAATTTTTACGCTTTCTTACGAGTCCAATTATGCCCACCTACCATTTCCACATCCGTCGCGCGCTGCGCGAAAAATATCAGGTTGACGACACGCTGTTTTCGTTACGCGGCACTGTCGTCTTTGCGAATTTTTATGCCGCGCGTTCGCTCGCGCAAAAAATCAATGCGGTGCGCGGCGCGGACGGCGCGGTGCAGGCGGGCGAACTCAACGCGCTCGGGCTGATTCACGAGATTTTGCATTTCGTGTTACAGCAGTATCGCCAACAACGCGGCGATGTCATGGCGCAGGCGGTCGCGACCTTGTACGAACAGGTCGGTCCGGAAGACGTCGAACGCACCTTGCAAAAATTCGTGGACGAGTTTCCGCCCCTGTCCGTGTATCGCGGCGAGCAGACGATCCTCGAATATCTGAACGGGACGAGCGACCATGTGCCGAATCGCGAAATCGTCATTGAAGAAATGATGCTCGTATGGTTGGAAAACCAAAACCCCGCCGCGTCGCCGTTCAAGGAATTGTTCGACGATACACCTTTGTTTCAAACCACCGCGTATCCGCAAATCATGTCCGCGCTGCGCGAATATTTTGCCGCGCAAGAGCCACTGGGCGCGACGGGACAAACTTTGCTCGACGCGCTGCGCGCGCCCTTTGTCAATGCCCCCGGTTCGTTGAGCGAACAATTGGATTTCATGTTGTATCGCTGGCGCGCGATCGCGGGGCGCATTGATGTCTCGCGCTTTTTCGCGCGCGTCGTCGGCGGCTTGCAGTTGATTCAAGAAGAACAAAAATTTCTGTGGCAGCAGCAGCAGCCGTGGGGCGGCGGCGGCTTTACCGCAACCACACCGCCCGTCCCCACTTTTTACCGCGAATACCAATCGCGCGTGGACGAACACGGACAACTGGTGTGGTATCCCGAACCCGAGCAATTCAGCGTAGATTTGGATTGGATGCCCAATCTCGTATTGCTTGCAAAATCCACCTACGTGTGGCTCGACCAATTGTCGAAAAAATATCAACGCGCCATCACGCGCCTCGATCAAATTCCCGATGAGGAACTGAACGAACTGCGTGCGCGCGGCATCACCGGACTTTGGTTTATTGGCGTGTGGGAACGCAGCAAAGCATCGGCAACCATCAAGCACATGATGGGCAACCCGGGCGCGCTGGCGTCCGCGTATTCGCTGTACGATTATCAAATCGCGCACGAATTGGGCGGGCAAGCCGCGCTCGAAGAGCTCAAAGCGCGCGCGTGGAAACGCGGGATTCGTATCGCGTCCGATATGGTGCCGAATCACATGGGCATTGATTCGCGATGGGTCATTGAACATCCCGATTGGTTCATCCAAAATAGTGTGCCGCCGTATCCGTCATACACGTTCAACAGTCCCGATTTGTCGTCCGACCCGCGCGTGACGATTCAAATCGAAGACCATTACTTTGACAAGACTGACGCGGCGGTGGTGTTTAAACGTTACGACCGCCAAACGGGCGACACGCGTTTCATTTATCACGGCAACGACGGCACGAGTTTTCCATGGAACGATACCGCGCAGTTGAACTATTTGCTGCCGCAAGTGCGCGAAGCCGTCATTCAAACCATTTTGCATGTCGCGCGTCTGACACCCGTCATTCGTTTCGACGCGGCAATGACGCTCGCGAAAAAACATTATCAACGTTTGTGGTATCCGACGCCCGGCGAAGAAAACACCATTCCCTCGCGCGGCGAATATGCCATGACCAAAGCGGAATTCGACGCGGCAATGCCCGAAGAATTTTGGCGCGAAGTGGTGGACCGCGTCGCCGCCGAAGCCCCCGACACGCTGCTGCTCGCCGAAGCATTTTGGTTGATGGAAGGATATTTTGTGCGCACGTTGGGAATGCACCGTGTGTACAACAGCGCGTTTATGCACATGCTGCGCGACGAAAAAAATCTCGAATATCGTCTCGTCATCAAAAACACCATCGAGTTCGACCCCGAAGTGTTGAAGCGCTACGTCAATTTCATGAACAATCCCGACGAGCGCACCGCGGTGGACCAGTTCGGCAAAGGCGACAAATATTTCGGCGTCGCCGTGTTAATGTCCACACTGCCCGGACTTCCCATGTTCGGTCACGGACAAATCGAAGGGTTCACCGAACGCTACGGCATGGAATTCAAAACCGCGATGCTGGACGAATCGCCCGACCACTGGCTCATCGAACGCCATTACCGCGAGATTTTTCCGCTGCTGCACAAACGTTATCTGTTCGCGGGCGTCGAAAACTTTTTACTGTACGATGTGTACAAGTCCGACGGCACGGGCTACCTGGACGAGCGACGCCGCCACCTTTGGGTGCTGGAGCTG
>CAZXYP010000313.1:0-6732 GCA_964644955.1 uncultured Anaerolineales bacterium
CGCCAATTTCGAGTCCCGCTTCTTTTGCCAGCCAATTCTCGGGACGCACGCCAATGCCCAGCACCGCGATTTCGCATGGAAATTCCTGTCCGGATTTTGTCAGGACTTGAAGCGAGCCGTTGGGTGTTTGCTGAAATTCGGTCACGGCGTCACCGACGATGATGCGGACGCCATTTCGGACCATGTGGTTTTCCACATATTTCGCCATTTCCGGGTCGAGCGGGTCCATCAACTGGTCACCGCGCTCGATGAGCGTCACATCCAGCCCGATGTGTTTCAGGTTTTCTGCCATCTCCAGACCGATAAAACCGCCGCCGACCACCACAGCCCGTCTTGCCGGCACCATGGTTTGATAACCCGTGTAGGTGTCCATGCCGCTCGAGTAGGGGTCATGCCCTTCAAGCCATTCCTTGATTTCTTTGACATCCGGAACCGTCCGCACCTTGAAAACTCCCGGTAGGTCAATGCCGGGCATCGGCGGACGAATCGGCGCCGCGCCGGGCGACAACACGAGTTTGTCATACGGTTCGGTGGTCACTTCACCTGTAATGGTATTTTTCAAATCCACCGTCTTGTGCGCGCGCGAGATGCGGACCGCCTCGCAATTGGTCCGCACATCAATCGCAAACTGCGAGCGAAAGGTGCGCGCATCCGCGACCAACAGACTCGACTCGCGCGGAATCAAGCCGCCGATATAGTACGGCAGTCCGCAATTTGCATACGAGACATAAGGACCGCGTTCCACCATGAGGATTTCGGCGGTTTCATCCAAACGGCGCAAACGCGCCGCGCACGATGCGCCGCCCGCCACGCCGCCAACGATGATGATTTTAAGTTTTGTATTTTTATCTTTGCGTTGCATGGATCATTTCACCTTTCTATGAACCGCCCCGATTGGATGCGGTGTTTGCACTTGTACTTTGCGGTACGTTTAGCAGGGGTTTATTTGTCTGTCTGGACATTGTTGATGCTTGATTTTCGTTGACCATCCCCGGACCAAATGTGACTTGGCATTCCTATGATTCGCAGTATTCCGGGCTATCCAGGCATTTCAGATAAAAGATGGGATACTGATAATTGTAGAGAGCGTTTAGAATCCCAACCAGCATTGCCTGATCCGCGTCGTGTGTACAGATTGTCGAGACGTACGTCATGCCGGGAGCCGCAGTGACTGTGATGGAAATCTCTTTAAATCGGTCGAGCCACCTTGCATCCAATTCGCCTATCACCCGAATCAGATAGGTCATGGGGAATACCATAAAATTGCAGGGTGTTTCCATTGGTTGATTCACTTTTGTCCCCGATTTGCTCTTTCCGTAGAGCGTGATGGTCAATGGACGTGTGACAGCCAGAGTACATTCGAGACAAACGCCAGTTTGGCATATCCGGTGGAGGATTCCATCAACCTGTCGGGCTAATTGTAGTACTACTTGGTGCGAAACAGACTCGAAAGATTGTGCCGGGGGGCGGCTTGGGACAAGTGTGGAGTGTGGGGGAAAAAGTCACGGCGGGAGCACATGGCATGTTTGCCGGGTACTCCCGCCGTGACATACAGCAGGTTGTCGGGTTGAATCCGATTTTTGAACTACATCAAAATTCAGCGGACTCCAATCGCGCCTTCCGGCAGCCGCTGCAAGAGACCATACGCCAGCGCTACTTGCACCGCATCTTGGCGGTTGTTGACATTGAGCTTGGCATAGATGTTTTGGAGATGGGCTTTGACCGTTGAGCCGGAAATCACCAGTGACCGCGCGATTTCCTTGTTCGAGTTTCGCTTTGCCAGCGCTTCCAGAACTTGCATTTCGCGCATGCTCAGCGGTTCAATCAAGCGCGGCGCCGCAGTTTCCACATCTGCGGGATACATGATGCCGGGCGTCACTTCCGGGTTGATTGACAAAATACGACTAATAAAGTTGGATGCCACATTGCGCGCCAGCAGCAGATTGAGCAAGTATCGCATGCCCGGTCCTGCATCCAGGAAGGAGCGCTTGAAATCCCCTGGTTCTGCCAGTGTAATCGCGTTTTGCAAAGCATCCAGCGCGTTTTGGGTCTGCCCCAATGCCTCCCGCGCTAAACATTGCAGAGCATACAGTTGAATTGCGCGTTGTCGGTTGTGCAGAGCGAGGGCAGTCTCGAGCAGTGCCGTCGTATCGGCAAGCGCCAATTCTGTCAGATTCGGTTTGCGCGCCGCAAGCAGCGCACGAAGGCGGGTCAAATGAGGTTCAATGTCCCACAGCATATGCGGCGTAGGAGAGAGGGACACTGTTTCCGCCCAGCGGATTGCGGCGTTGAGATTCCCTTGCACCAAAGCCAATCGTGCGCGATACGCGTCGGAACTGACGGTGAGCTCGCCGGATTTCATCTCGTCGCTAAAATGAATGACTTGCTCCATGGTCGCATTTGCGGTATCGGTCAAACCGCGGGCTTGCTGTACCAGTGCTAACCGGGCAAAGCTCTCATGACTGACTTTGAGGTTCGCGCTGAAGCGGAGCTCGGCGCCCTGGGCAAAATGTTGGGCAGCGGCTTCCAATTGATTCCATTCATAATGAACCACGCCCAAGAAATAGTGCGCCCAACCAAGTGTCACGTAGGACTTGTCTTGGGCAATCCGCAGCATCGTTTCGGCAGTCTCGGCTAGCCCTCCATAATCTGCTTCAAACAGCTGAATGATGGCAAGTCCCAAAAGCACCCGGAACCTAAAATGGGGTAGGTCAAACTCATAATTTCGAAGCGTATCATTGAGGACACTGACCCCGCCCGCAGCATTTCCCGTCATTTGGAAACACATTGCCTGAAAGGCAAGGGTGCTTCCGCGCGCATAGACGCTTGTTCGCGGCAAGTTGTCCAAAGCTTGCGGAGCCAATTCCAGTCCTCGCGTCGCGTCATTTGCCATAGCCGCAATTGCAAGCTTCATGAAACTGATTTCACCGAAATAATACTTGCGCTTGGTTATTTCCAAGTCGTGTGCTTGTTCCAGTCGCTGCTCTGCCAGCGGAACCAATCGGGCAATTTTAGGGACGGCAAATTGGAGCGCCGCAACCCAGAGCTGTGCCATCACAAGCCCCAGATGTTTGTCCCAATCCTCTCTCGGAAAGAAATTGAGCCAACGTTCTATCAGGGGGCGCGCGATTTCTTGGTCCAAATCGTGATGCAGATGGTCCCCCACGAGCTGTGCCCCGCAAGCCATGTCTCCCGCCGCGAGGGCATATTGAATTGCCTCGGTATAGAATCCCTGCGATGCATGCCAGCGGCTGGCGCGCCGATGCAGTTCCACGATGGTCTCATGATTGTAGGTGCTGTCCCGTTGGAATTGGAGAAACTCACGAAACAGGTGGTGATACCGGTACCAACCTACGTTATCATCGAGAACTACCAGAATCAGCTCGTCATGTGCCAACGTGTTAAAAACGGCGTGCCAATTCGTGTTCCTTTCGTCTGCCAGCAGCGCTTCGCAGGCATCAAACGTAAAATGCTCCAGCATCGAGGTCTTGAGCAAAAATTCTTGTGTTGCCGGGGGTTGGCGCAAAAAGATTTCATTCAAAAAATAGTCTATCAAAAGGCGATTGACAGGTTTTCTGGCAAGTTTCAGCAGTTCTTGTTCAGCCGTACCTGCGCGCAGTGAGAGCGCAGCGAACCGAATGCCGGTTGCCCACCCTTCGGAATTTTCATCCAACACGCGCAAGACCTCAGGTGATAGGGCAGGCTCTCCCATCCGCGCGTAAAATTCGTGGGTTTCCGCTGTGGTAAAGCGCAGTTCTGCGGCACGGATTTCCCAGAGTTGCCCATTCGCGTGCAACTTGGAAAGCGGCAGTGGGACATCGTAGCGCGTGGCAATGACCAAATGCATCGGCGCGGGAATTTGAGGAACCAGCCGACTCATCATCTGTTCGACGTCGGGCGCGCGAATGAGATGATAGTCATCAAGGACGAGAATAAATTCCTCGGGGAGCTCCGCTAGGGCATTGCCCAATTCAAGCGCCAGGCGAGACGGATCTTGCGAAACCGGAGCCGAGAGCATGCCAAAGACGGAAGAAAGGGCGCCCGGGAAAATCGTCTGGATGGCGGTGACGAGATACGTTGCAAAGAATTCCAGCGTATTATCGCTTTCGTCCAACGAAAGCCAAGCCGCAGGAAGGGATACGCTCTCCAACCAATCAACCAAAAGGGTTGTTTTTCCAAAACCCGCCGGGGCTGAAACAACTGTCAATGGAAAATCCAGTCCGGCATTCAATTTTTCAATCAATCGAGAGCGTCGCACAAACTCCCGGGGAAGCCGCGGACGACTCACCTTGACACGTGAAAGCTGAAGCATGATTAATGTTTGGCACAGTGGATGCGGAGAATGTGCAGCGGCATTTTTACATCCGCAGACTCAAGCTCCGATGTTCGGCAAGTGAACTGCGGGAATGAGGATTTGAAATCCATGATTTCACGAGTATAACACAACCCCAACGCACAGTGTGAACGCAATGGGGTGTAGAGCTGCCGACGGGGCGGCGCTCGCGCTGCGCAATGGATTCAAAATAGAATGCGTATGAGTCTTGGTGTTGCCGTGCGTGGTTGTAGTGCAACGAAAAATTGGAGCAAGGGCTGCTCCAATTTTTTCATGAATCATGTCCGTTGTGGTTGCCTTCGATGCGGTCCAGGGTTCGGGTCACGCCCGCGTCGACGCGGCGCAGAACGCGACGTCCGAACGATTTGAAATTGGACCAGCGATAGAGCAGACGGCTCTGCGCTGCGCGCTGAGGCGTAATCGGACGCTTGATTGTCGGCGTGGTCCATTCGACTGCGCAGCTGCCCCACGTCAAGCCGCCGCCGAAACCGACCATTACCAAATGGTCGCCGGGATTGACGCGTTTTTCTTCTATCGCTTCGACGAGCGCAATCGGAATGGACGCCGCAGACGTATTGCCGTATCGTTCTACATTCTGAAATACTTTTTCGCGCGGGAGATTCAGTGTCTTGGCGGCATAATCCATGATGCGCGCGTTCGCCTGATGCGGAATCAACAAGTCCAGTTCATCAAGCGGAATGTTCGCCTTGTCCAGCGCCTGTTTTGTTGCGTCCACCATGACGCGTGTCGCAAAGCGATAGACTTCGCGTCCATTCATTTTGACCGTGTGCATGTTGTTGATGACGGTATCCAGCGATGCGGGATTTTTCGAGCCGCCCGCGGGGACCTCCAACAATTCTCCGCCCGAACCGTCCGAGCCAAGCACCGTCGAAAGCACGCCGCCGTAATCGTTACTGCCGCGCAGCAGCAGCGCGCCCGCGCCATCCCCGAACAAAATACACGTCGCGCGGTCTTTCCAATTAATGATTTTGGAAAACGTTTCCGCGCCAATGACCAGCACGGTGTTGTGTTGTCCCGAACGAATCATGCCTGCGCCGACCGCAAGCGCGTAGACGAAACCGGAACACGCCGCGCTCAAATCGAATGCGCCCGCGTTCTCGGCGCCCAATTGGTCTTGGAGGATGCTTGCGGTCGCGGGAAAAATATATTCGGGCGTGGACGTGGCGACAATGATGAGGTCAATGTCTTTCGGGTCAATGTCTGCGACTTGGAGCGCAGCTTGCGCGGCGTACAGCGCGAGCGTCGCCGTCGTCTCTTTGGTGGCGATGCGGCGTTCGAGAATGCCGGTGCGTTCGCGAATCCACGCGTCGGAGGTATCCACGCGTTTCGCCAGTTCATCGTTGGTCAAGATATTGGGCGGCGCGTATTTGCCCCAGCCGATGATGTGGGCGTAGCGTTGCGGTTGTGGATTGACAGCCATGCGTTCGAGAAAGGTTGGAACGTTGAAACGTCGGAACGTTTCAGTGCGCTCCCTTAATTGGAATTGTAGCGCGAGACAATGATGCTGGCATTGTGTCCGCCCAGACCGATGGAATTGGACATGGCGTGGTCGAATCGTTTTTTGCGCGGCGTATTCGGAACGTAATCCAAATCGCAGTTCGGGTCGGGTGTGGAATAATTGATGGTGGGCGGAATGATTTCTTCATTCAGCGCCAGGACCGAAAAAATTGCTTCTGCCGCGCCGGAGGCGCCCATCATGTGTCCCGTCATGGATTTTGTGGAGGAAATCGGAATGTTGTACGCTTCTTCGCCAAAAATCATTTTGATGGCGGTGGTTTCGGTCACGTCGTTCAATTTGGTGCCGGTCCCGTGCGGGTTGATGTAGTCAATGTCTTTCGGTTCGAGCCCCGCTTTGCGCAATGCCCATTTCATCGAACGCGCAATGCCGCCCGCTTCGGAATCCATCGCGGCAAAATGCACCGCGTCCGCGCTCGTGCCGTAACCGGACAGGACGCCGTAAATGCGCGCGCCGCGCCGCAGCGCGTGCTCTTCACTTTCCAGCACCAACACGCCCGCGCCTTCGCTCAAGACAAAACCATCGCGATTCAAATCAAACGGGCGCGATGCTCTGGCAGGGTCCTCGTTGAAACGTGACAGTACGCCCATGATGTTGAACCCCGCAATCGCGACGCCAAACAACGGCGCGTCGGTGCCGCCGGCGAGCGCGACATCCGCGTCGCCGCGCTTGATATATTCCGCCGCCTCGCCGATGGAATTGGTGCCGGTCGCGCACGCCGAAACAATCGCGAAATTCGGTCCGCGAATGCCGAGGTCAATGGCGACGAGCGCGCCGGCGGTATCCACCAACATCATGGGCAAGAACATCGGACTGACGCGCCGCGCCCCTTTGCTTTCGTATAATTTGGTCTGGTCGCTGA
>CAZXYP010000314.1:0-6691 GCA_964644955.1 uncultured Anaerolineales bacterium
GCTGGTGCAAATTTTTTATAGCGAACAGGGCACGCGTTATTCCATCCTCGAAACGATTCGAGAATATGCACGCGAGCAGTTGGACGCGAGTGGCGAAACCGAAAGCCTGCAAACACAGCATTTGAACTATTTCGTAAATTGGATACAGCTCGCAGTTGAACAGATGCATCATGCCGACCAAAAAAGATGGTTCCGCGAGTGTGATGTCGAATTAAATAATTTGCGCGCGGCGTTGGTCTTTGCGACTGCGCGCAAACACTATGACGCGCTGGCAAACCTGGTGAGTGCGCTAGATTTTTTTTGGATGCTACGCGGGCATCACCTTGAAGGGCGCGTTTGGACAGAACGCGCGTGCGCCCTCATCCCTGACTCTGCCGATACCCGCGCCCGTGCGCGCGCGGCAAGCGCAGCGGCAAGCCAGACGTATTGGAATGAAGCTCACACGACAGCGCAAGCGTATGCTGAGCAGGCGCTTACGCTGTTCACCGATTTGGAAGATGCCAAGGGAGTGGCTTTGATGTTTCATTATTTGGGGGCGATTGAAGTAAATCGCGACAACTTTGATGCGGCGGCATCTTTGATGGATCAGTCAAAGCAAGCGGCATTACGGGCGCAATGTGAGTGGCTATATAGTTGGGCGCTCAACTTGCTTGGCATCTTGGCAACTGACCGCAACGAAGAGGATCACGCGCAAGACTATTTTCAAGCTGCGCTCACAGCGGCAATGAAGATTCAGGACCTTCAGCAAATCGCGCGCGTCTCTGTGAATCTAGGAGTTATTTTCGGTCAGCGGTACAACCATGACCAAGCCATCCAACACTTTCAAGACGCGATTCAACTCTTTACGGAACTCGAAATGGACACTCAAGTCGGATGGGCGCAGGTAGAGTTGGGGCGAGTGCTTGTGAAAGCGAAACAATTTCCCAAAGCGCTAGAAATGTTTTCGAATGGATTGCGGCGAATCCGCGAAACGAGTTTTCACAGCGGGATCGCGGTGGCGCTGACAGGGATTGCCGTCATCCATTCTCACATGGGGGAAAACATCCACGCAGCCAACCTATTGGGAGCAGCGGAAAATATCTGGCAAGCGAGCGATATGCGTCCTACTCCTGACGAGCAGACAGAATTGACCACTTTGCGCGCGACATTGCTGCAAATTCTTGACACGGAGTATTTTATACAAGCGTGGCAAGTGGGACACAATTGGACAAGAGAACAAGCCGTTGCCTACGCATTGGAAAAAGATTGAGTGCCAAACTTGCTGATTGCAACTGCCTTGCTCTTTTTAGCTCATTTTTAGCTCCTTGCTGATATAGTGAGCGCAAGAGTTCGGGAGACGAACTCGAATCAAGATTCCAAAAGGATCAGCAAAAATGAAAACCCAAATCACCAAACTTGAAGGCAAAAAAGCCAACCACAATCTCGGCGGGCTGAAAATCCAAATCACCAAACTGGAAGGCAAAAAAGCCAACCACAATCTCGGTGAGTTGAAGGTGAATCGCTAGGCGCGTAACGCCCGTCGCGAATCGCGTATCGAAAACAGAATCCTCGAATCGAACAAAAAAGACGCTGATGGTCAGCGTCTTTTTTGTATTTCAGTTTTTACTTGCCGTTCAGTCCCGCTTCGGCGCGCAAAATTTCTGCCTTGTCGGTGCGTTCCCACGGTGCGTCAATATCGTGGCGTCCAAAGTGTCCGTACGCTGCCGTCGCTTGATAAATCGGGCGGCGCAAATCCAAATCGCGAATAATCGCGGCGGGACGCAAATCAAAGTGTTGGCGAATGAGTTCGTTAATGCGTTCGTGCGGCACTTTTTCTGTGCCAAAGGTTTCGCCCATCACCGAGACGGGATGCGCGACGCCGATGGCATACGCCACTTGCAGTTCAAAACGGTCCGCCAAACCGGCGGCGACGACATTTTTGGCGACATAGCGCGCGGCGTATGCCGCGCTGCGGTCCACCTTTGTCGGGTCTTTGCCGCTGAATGCGCCGCCGCCGTGACGTGCAATGCCGCCGTACGTGTCCACAATAATTTTGCGTCCGGTTAAACCGGCATCACCCAGCGGTCCGCCGATGAAAAAGCGTCCCGTCGGATTAATGTAGATTTTTGTATTCTTGTCGAGCAGTTCCTGCGGTACCACGGCTTCAATCACGTACTTGCGAACATCCGCCGCGATTTTCTTTTGGTCCAAATCCTGCCAATGCTGGGTCGAAATTACAATCGCATCCACGCGCTGCGGTTTGCCGTACGCGTATTCGACGGTGACTTGCGATTTGCCGTCGGGACCGAGATACGGCAGCACGCCGTCCTTGCGGACTTCGGCAAGACGTTTCGTCAATTTGTGCGCGAGCGAAATCGTGAGCGGCATGAGTTCGGGCGTTTCATTGCACGCAAACCCAATCATCATCCCCTGGTCGCCCGCGCCGATGCGGTCAATCGGGTCGGTATCCCCTTCGCGTTCTTCGAGCGCATGGCTCACCCCGCGGTCAATATCCGGCGATTGCTTTTTGATCGAAACCATGATGCCCGCGGTTTTGTAATCGAGGCAATACTTGCTGTCGGTATAGCCGATTTTTTCCAGAGTGTCGCGCGCGATATCATACGCGTCAAAATAGGCGCTGGTCGTAATTTCGCCCATGACGACGACAAGCCCGCCGCTCGCTGCCGTCTCACAGGCGACGCGTCCGTACGGGTCAATCGCAAAAATCGCGTCCAGCACGCCGTCCGAAATTTGGTCGCACACTTTGTCGGGATGTCCTTCGGTGACGGATTCCGAAGTCAGCAGCATTTTTGGCGCTGCCATAAAAGTTGTTGTCATTGTTTCATTAAATGGAGACTGGAGATTAGAGAGCGGAGACTGAATCACGAGTCTCTAGTCTCTAGTCTCTAGTCTTTAGGTGCCTTCTTCCCACGAGGTGAGATATTTCGCTTGCTCGGCAGTCAGCGTGTCAATGTGAATCCCCATCGCCGCGAGTTTCAAACGCGCGATTTCGGCGTCCACTTCTTTCGGGACGGAATACACTTGTGGTTTTAATTCGGCATGATGTTTGACCATGAATTCGGCGGCGAGCGCCTGATTGGCAAAACTCATGTCCATTACGCTCGCGGGATGACCTTCGGCGGCGGCGAGATTAATGAGCCGTCCTTCGCCCAAAAGATTCAAGCGGCGTCCGTCGGGCAAAATGTATTGGTCCACAAATTCGCGCACGCGGCGTTTTTCGCGTGCCATTTTTTCCAATTCGGGAATATTGATTTCGACGTTAAAGTGTCCGGAATTGGAAAGCAGCGCGCCGTCTTTCATCACTTCAAAATGCTGTTTGTCGAGAATGTGCGTGTCGCCGGTGGCAGTGACAAAAATGTCGCCGATTTTTGCGGCTTCCAACATCGGCAAAACTTCAAAGCCGTCCATCGCCGCTTCCAACGCGCGCAGCGGGTCAATTTCGGTAATGATGACGCGTGCGCCCATGCCGCGCGCGCGGCTCGCAATGCCGCGCGACACCCAACCGTATCCGGCGACGACCGCCGTTTTGCCGGCAAACAAAACATTGGTGGCGCGCAAGATGCCGTCAATGGTGGATTGTCCCGTGCCGTAGCGATTGTCAAAAAAATGTTTGGTCTGCGCGTCGTTCACCGCAATCACGGGAAATTTCAGCGCGCCGTCGTGCGCCATTGCGCGTAAACGAATGACGCCCGTCGTCGTTTCTTCGGTGCCGCCGACAATGTGTTTCAACAAGTCGGTGCGTTCCTTGTGAATCGTCGAGACCAAATCCGCGCCGTCGTCCATCGTAATGTTCGGATTCGCATCGAGGACGCTGTTGATGTGCGAATAGTACGTTTGATTGTCTTCGCCTTTGATGGCAAAGACGGGGACTTCCCAATGCGCGACGAGCGACGCCGCGACATCGTCTTGGGTTGAAAGCGGATTGGATGCGGCGAGCATGACATCCGCGCCGCCTTCGACGAGCGTGCGCATGAGATTCGCCGTTTCGGTGGTGACGTGCAAACACGCGGCGATTTTGATTCCCTTGAGCGGGCGTTCCTTGGCAAAACGTTCGCGGATTTGGCGCAAGACGGGCATTTCCTGTTCTGCCCATTCGATGCGCGAGCGCCCTTGAATGGCAAGCGATTCGTCGCGAACGTCAAATGTTTTGACTGGCATAAAAACCTTTTGGAGATTGGAGACTAGAGAGTGGAGACACAAGTCTCTAGTCTCTAGTCTCCAATTTCTGTAATTCCTCCCAATTTCCGAATTCTTGTTTGAACCGCGCAATGAATTCGCGCAGTTCATAACGATGACTTTGCGTGCCGTGCTGTTCGAGCGCATAGGTGGCGGCGAGCGAACCAAGCCGTCCGGTGAACGCCCACGAAAAATTGTGCATGACGCCTTTGATGATACCCGCGCGATACGCGTCGCCCGCGCCGGTCGGTTCGCCGTTTTGACGCGGGACGGCGACGGGAATTTGAATCGTCTCGCCCGCGTGCGTGATGGTTGAGCCGTTTTCGCCGTAGGTGACAATGAGCGTTTCGGTCTGCGCGGCGATTTCGTCCTGCGTCCAACCCGTTTTGTTTTGCAGCATGCTCAACTCGTAATCGTTGAGAATAATCATTTTCGAGCCGCGGCAGCCCTCTTTCAAATCTTCGCCGTCGAGACGGATGATTTGCTGTGATGCGTCGTAAATGTACGGAATGCGCAGCGCTTTACATTCCGCGACGTACTGAATCATCGCGCCGGGGTCGTTGGGCGAAATGACCGCGAGCTCGATGCCGCCGTTGACGTGGTCCTTGAACGAAACGAGTTTGGCGTGCGCCATCGCGCCGGTGTAGAACGAGGCGATTTGATTTTGCTGCTTGTCGGTGGAAACAAAAAATGACGCGGTAAATTCGTTGGGAATCGTAATGACCGCCGACGTATCAATATAATGCAGTTCGAGCCAACGGCGATAGTCTTCAAAATCTTCGCCGACCGTCGCCATGATTTTGGGGCGTTCGCCCAACAGCGCGAGATTGTAGGCGATATTGGTGGCGATACCGCCGCGCTGTTTTTTCATGGAATCCACAAGAAACGAAACCGAAATCTCGTGGATTTTTTCCGGCAGGATATGGTCCTTGAAATAGCCCGGAAAGGACATGATGTAATCGTAGGCAATACTGCCTGTAATGACGACGCTCACTGAATGGAATGCTCCCGAGAAAAATGACTCACGCAAAGGCGTAAAAAATCTACGAAATGTACAGTCCGTCAAAAATCTGCTTCAGATGCTCTTGCAAATGCCCAAAATAATCGCGAATGAAATATTCGAGTGTGACGGGTTGATTGACGGGAACCGTTTGCCACGCGATTTTGTCGAGCGAATGTTTCGCGCGCGGTCTGCTCAATAGTTCGTTCGGGATGTTTTCGATAACGTGTAATAAATGCACATTGTATTCCGTCCACAAGTCCACGAGCGCCGCCCACGCTTCGAGTTCGTATTTTTGTACGCGAACCCATGCTTCTTGGTCGTACCCGTCAAAGACCAAATCCTCTTGCAGCTGCGCCCGCACAAAACGCGCATGATTGTTTGCCGCCGAATCAATCAAGTGTCCGAGAATATGTTTTGCGCACCAGCCGCCGCCCAACGGTTTTTCGGTTTCCGCTTCGGGAATTTCAAGCAATCGTTCTGACGCGGTTTCGACAGTCAGGGCGAATTCTTGCAGAAAAGATTCGTTCATTGGCTTGCCGATTGCAACATTTCAACAAATTGCTCGAGCTCTATTCGAGTCTCAGTCCAAACCTGTTCAAGTGGCACAACCAGTTTTTTCAACTCGTCCCAATCAATTAAAAAAGAATAAGAGTGCCGATAGAAATGCCGAAAGCCCAAATACGGGCTCAATGTTTTGGCGGTTTTTTTTGAAATGAGCTGCGGTCGTTTTTCGGTCTCGCGGCTCACTTGCAGCAGCAAATCACGATGAGATTGTCCGCCTGCCGGAACAAAATCATCCAGTCCCTTTGCAACCGAGGTGAAAATTTTCTCGACCCCATTGTAAAAGGAATGCAACACGGTCGCGACCGCGGCAATTTCCACTGTATCGGGATCACGTTCTTGGACGCGCTGCAACAAATCGGCATAGACATTTAACAATTGACCTATTTGACCGATCTCAAAAACAATCTCATTGACTACTTGCTCATGCAATTTGGACAAGTGTACCCTCCTTTTGCAAAAACTCGGCAAAGGCATTGTGCCTGTCCAAATCCACCAAATCAACGGTATGGTCCAATTCAACCAACAAACGTCCTATCAGCGAGAAAAAGTGTCCGCGCGGGCAGCCCCGTACCGCCAAGTCCAAATCTGATTCGGCGCGAGCGTGCCCTGTGGCTGTTGAACCAAACAGATAAATTTCAGAACATCCTTCTTCGCGCAGAATCTGAACGGCGCGTTGAATATCTTTTTCAAAAGTTTTTGGCAAGTTATTTGGGTAAATCATCTTTTGCTTTTACCCTGCGCTAATCCATTATCCGCCGCAAATTCTCTTGAAACGGCGGATACACCACCCCGCGTTCCGTCACAATGCCCGTAAGATATTTACTCGGCGTCACATCGAACGCGGGATTGCCGACGCGCACGCCTTCGGGCGCAAAACGCACGCCGTCAATGGTCGTCACTTCGTCCGCGCCGCGTTCTTCAATCGGAATGTCGCGTCCCGACGCGAGC
>CAZXYP010000315.1:0-6688 GCA_964644955.1 uncultured Anaerolineales bacterium
ACCGGTCTGGTGACTTGCGCCCAAGCCCGCGCCATTGTCGCCGTGGAAATATTCGTAAAACAAAATATAGTCGCGCCAGTGTGGGTCGTTTTGAAATTTTTCCGAGCCGCCGTACACCGGACGTTTGCCTTCGGCATTGCGCGTAAAGATGCTCACGAGCCGATTCGCAATTTCGCTGGCTGCGCCAAACAGCGTCACATACTTGCCCGAACCTGTCGGACATTCGATTTTGAATTCGTCGCCATAGTACGTATAGAGCTGCAAGAGGGCGCGAATCAAGAGCAAATTCACCGGCATCCAAATCGGACCACGCCAATTGGAATTGCCGCCAAACATGCCCGTGTCCGATTCGGCAGGCAAATACGACACGCGATATTCCTCACCATGCACTTGAAGCACGAACGGATGCGCCGCGTAATATTTTGACAGCGCCCGAATGCCATACGGACTCAGAAATTCCTCTTCATCCAACACCCGCGCGAGAATGCGGCGCAGTTTGTCCTCATTCACAATCGCCAAAATGTTGCGGTCCGTCACCGGACTCTTGACCGGCGGCGCGATATTCGCCAGGAGCTCCGGATGTGCACGGATAAAACCAATCGCGCGTTCAATCATGAGCGGCATGCTCCGGCGCAATTCGGGCGAAAATACCGTGCTTGCGCACAACGGCAGCAATCCAACCATCGAACGTACTTTCAAGCGCATGCCATCGCCATTCGGCAGGCGCAGCAAATCGTAAAAAAAGCCGTCCTGCTCGTCCCACATTTCGTCTTGGTTTTCACCGATGCGGTCCATCGCGCCTGCAATCCAAAAGAAATGTTCGACGAATTTACTCGCCATATCTTCATACGTCGGGTCAAATCTTGCCAACTCGGACGCAATTTCGAGCATGTTCTGCGAAAACAATGCCATCCATGCAGTGCCGTCGGCTTGCTCCAAAAAGCCCCCGGTTGGGAGCGGCGCGCTGCGGTCAAAAATACCGATATTGTCGAGACCGAGAAAACCCCCCTCAAACACATTTTTGCCCGACGGATCTTTGCGATTCACCCACCACGTAAAATTGAGCAGCAATTTTTGGAACGCGTGCTTGAGCCAGTTCACGTCGCCTTCACCGCGCTGTTCTTTTTCCATGTTGTACACAAACATGGTCGCCCACGCATGTACGGGCGGATTCACATCGCCGAAATTCCACTCATATGCCGGAATCTGTCCGTTCGGATGCAGGTACAATTCGCGCAGCAAAAGATCCAGTTGGTGTTTGGCAAAATCCACATCCACCAAACAAAACGCGACACAGTGAAACGCGAGGTCCCACGCGGCGAACCACGGATACTCCCATTTGTCGGGCATCGAAATCACATCGTCCGAGACCATGTGAAACCAGTTTTTGTTGCGTATGTCGCGCGCGCGCGGCGATAACAACGGGTGCGCCTGATGTTCCGCCAGCCAGTGATCAAGGTCAAAATAATAATGCTGTTTGCTCCACAACATGCCCGCCAACGCCTGCCGCATCACATTCGCGCGGTCCGCATCCACCTTGTCCGGCGTAATGCTTGCATAGAACGCATCCGCTTCCGCGATACGTTCACGCATCACCTCATCAAACCCGCTGCCGAAGGCGCTGCCGATGTGTTCCGGCGCGAGATTCGTCAACCGCACGCGAAATTGGACACTGCCGCCCGCCGGGACTTGGGCGCGCCACACCGCCGCGCTTTTTGTCCCGGTCTGCGCGGGATTGACGCTGCCTGTTTCACCATTGACAACATAGCGATGAAATGCGTCCTTGACATACGGCGTCACATTCGGCGTGCCAAATAACTTTTCAGTGTTGCTTTCGTTTTCCGTAAACAACAATTCAGCGTCGCCGTCCACATACAAATACATGTCGCCCAATTCGGGGTGCTGCGCGTGCAGTGTGTGGGGGTTTAACGCGCGCAGGTTTGGTTTTTGCGCGCCGGGATGCATCCACCACGCGTTGCGAAACCACAAGTGCGGCAGTACGGTAATGGGCGCCTCGTCCGGTCCGCGATTCGCCACGGTGATGCGAACCAAAGTGTCGTCCGGCGCGGCTTTGGCGTATTCGACAAACACATCAAAATAGCGGTCGTCATCAAAGATGCCCGTATCCAACAATTCGTACTCGAAATCATGGCGCGTGCGGCGGCGATTGTTTTCAATCAAATCGGCATACGGATACGCGCGCTGCGGATATTTGTACAGATATTTCATGTACGAGTGCGTTGGCGTCGAATCGAGATAAAAATAATATTCCTTGACATCTTCGCCGTGATTGCCTTCGCTGTTGGTGACACCAAAGAGACGCTCTTTGAGAATCGGGTCCTGCCCGTTCCACAATGCCAACGCGAAACACAAACGCGAATGGTCGTCCGAATAGCCTGCCAATCCGTCTTCGCCCCATTTGTATGCGCGCGCACGCGCCTGGTCGTGCGAAAAATAATTCCACGCATCGCCGTTCGCGGAATAGTCTTCGCGCACGGTGCCCCACTGCCGTTCCGACAAATAGGGTCCCCATTTTTTCCACGCTTCATCCTTGTTTGACAAGCGTTGTTGTTCTGCATGATGTGTCATGGCTGCCTCCCCCGGCAAAGGTGATTTTTTGATTCTATTTTCACAACAAGTTCAACTTGTATTATACGTTCGCTCGCGTGGAATTTACTTTTTGTCATGCGTCCGCATTGCGGCTCAAACGCCGCGCCAACTCCGCGCTCTGTTCGTCAAACGCGACCAGCGGCGGCGCGCCGGTCGTTTTGCGCCACATCCAATCCTGAAATACTTCGCGCGGGCGCGCGAGCAATGCGTCCGCAATTTGAATCAGCAGCCAACCGCCCAACGTACATACGATGGCAGCCGCAATGCCGAATTGGAATTCCAGTGCGACCAACAAAACAGTAAGCAGCCAACTGTAAACGCTCAAGACCCACCGCAGTCCCTGACCGAGATACGGCAGAAAAATAAACACGCCCAACACAAACGGCGCGCTGCCCAAACACACCGCCAGAAATACATCGCCGAGCGCGCGTTCGGCATTGAAAATCACGCGCGCGACCAACCAAATCGTGAACGCCCAAAACAACAATTTCACCACAAACAAAATTCCATTCAACGCGAGCGATACAAAAAACCGCGCGGGACGGACGCGATTCACAAACCACACCACGCTGTCGCCCAACAATTCGGAAATGCCCGCCAACAATGCAACAGTCAGAATGGCTGCCGTGTATTCGTTCGTTCGCAACGGCGCGGCGAGCATCGCTTCCAATTGCGCCGCGTCGAACGTCAACGCCGCCGTGAGCGTTTGCCACACTTGGGCGATAAATTCCATCATTGCGTTTGTCCTTGCGCGCGCGGTTCGGATTGCGCTTGCAGCATCGCAACGAGTTCCGCAATCGTCGCAATCGTTTTTTCCGCATGCGCCTGTCCGTCCGGCAATTTGCTGGAACGCGAAAAATAATCGCCCTTGAGCGTATGCTTCATCGGTCCCATGTTGCGAAAAGAAATCAAATGTTCACGTCGCGCGCGATTCCATGCCGAATGTGGAAAAATGCGCCAATGCCCCGGAAAGAAAATATCGCCGAGCCGCCACGTGTAATCGCGCGAACCCGTCAATTGATACAGATGCGCCACATGCAAAATACCTTCGTCGTCCGAGTACACGCCGCCGATGCCAATCACCCACACCGGGCGGTGCAAAATCCGCGCGACGTATTGCGCGCTGCCCACCGCCACTTGCCCGCCGCCCGAATAGCCCAACAAAATCACCGGCGCGCGCGTCCCGAATACGTACCCATGCTGCATCAAACTTTCTGTGATACCTTTGGCGACGCCAAAGCTGTACAGCGGACCGTAACGCGAATCCGCGCTCACCATAACCTGCGTGAGATTCCGCAAAATGACCAGCCCCAAGCCCCCCCAGTCATACAGACGTTTGCCGCGTTTCACCGACAGTGCGTTGATTTTCTGCCACATCCGCGACAGCGCGCGTTCGCCCGTCAACGGATTGTTGGTCACCGAATACGCAAACACATCGCGCACCAGCGCGGCATCGGGCAGCGCGCTTTCCAAACCGTCGAGAAACGCTTTTTCTTTCGGATGCATACCGTTCGGGTCAATCGCCGCAACGCCGCTCAGGTACACCACATACGCGGACGACGCGGACGCGCGCGCGGGTTCGGTCGGCAAGGGCGCATCGGGGGCGGGACGACGCGACCAACCCGCCCACCACGTCAACGCTTCCAACGGCGCGAGCGCCGCCGCAATCACAAACAGCGCACCGCCGATGCACAGCAGCAGCCACAACAAATCCCGGAATTCACCCATCACAATTCCGTCCGAAATTTTTGCGTATTTAAAAAAGCGGTTTCATCCAAAAGACGAAACCGCTTTCCTGCCTCAATTATCGTTTCACATTCATTCACGCGTTTTGCATTTTCTTGATTTGGAACGATTGCCAAATCGCAATGCCGCCGCCGGCAAGTGCAAAAATGGCAATGAGCAGCCACAAGCCGATACCCGCCGCCAATTGATTAAAAATCAAAAGCAGCCCGACAAGGATGCTGAGCACACCGAGCAGCGCCGAAACCCAACCACCGCCTTGAAACGCGCCGACAAGTCCCATGATGCCTTGCACCAAACCGAGAACGCCGACAATAATGACGGCAATTTGCGTCACGCCGACGGCAGCCAGAATGGGATGCTGCAAAATCACAATCCCCGCGAGAATCCCGATAATGCCGCTGAACAATTTCCAGCCCCACGCGGTGCGGTCAATAAACAGACTCACAATGTCCAGAATCCCGCTGACCAGCCACCAAATGCCGAGAAACTGAATCAACACGACGATGGTCACGGTCGGATTTGTCAACAACAGCAACCCGACAAGAATCGCCGCAATTCCTTCAATCAGAAATAACCACCATGGAGTCGTGACCTTACTCATGGAAGCGGTGAAGAAAGCCATAGCACTCCTTTGCGATTGAGCATGATGCTCAAATCCATTGAGATTGAATTTCCGCGGCACGTCCGGCGCGCCGACGAAACGAGTATAGCAAAAATCAAAACGCCTGTCTATGTGCCGCGCTGCCAGCGTTCCATTCCTTTTGGCATCCGATAAAATTCCAACGCCTGCAAAAACTTTTCTCCCTCACTGCCCAACACATTTGTGTCATTCCATTCCGTCACCATCGCGTGACGCGGCGCGCTCGCGCGTTCAAAATAAATTTTCACGGCATCGCGCAAAATATCCTCGTTCACATTCGACGCCGTCGTCAAGCGTTCGCCATTTTCTTGCGCAATCAACACCGGCTGCCCGCGCCACAACACCACATGCGTCGAAGGCAGCCGCGCAAATTTCCACGCGCTCCCGTCGCCGCCGAATAAATTCGCGGGATCCGTGGCATTCAACACATAGGCAGTTTCGCCCAACGCGTTTTGCGTCGCGCGCAGCTGTTCCACCGCTTCGGGCAGCGCATACTGTACGCCCGGCATGTCCGCCACAAAAATCCCGCGCCGCACTTGCCCGCGCCATTCCATGCGCTGCCACAACGGATACAACAAATCCAACGGCGCATTTTCTTCGCGTTCCAACACACTGCGCGTCACCACGCCGTACCGCTCCAACAACACGCGCGCCCATTTTTCCGCGCGTTCCTCCTCCGTCAACGGCGCGCCCAAAATGCTCGCGCGCCGCACCAGCGTCCAATGTCCGCGCCACGGCGACGCCTGCTGCGAAAGCGAACGCGCGATGCGTTCCTGCGTGCGGCGTTTCATTTCACGATACCGCGTTTGTTTGAGCGGACGCGGACCGAGGCGCGCGTCGAGTTCCGCTTCCAACGCACTGATGGGTTTGCGCGCGCTCGCGGTTGGATTCGATGCGCCCCGTACCACATTGCCATGTTCGATGAGATTGCGCAGCGTTTCGATTTCGTCATTCGTCGCCAACCCGCGCAGGACAAGTTCCACCAACGCGTTCGCCAACGCGTCGCCCGCCAACCGCGTCCCATTCTGAATATCGGTCGCAAACGACGCGCCTTCGCCCTGCAAAAACTCGTACGCTTTGCGCGCCGCATCGCTCAAATCCGTCGTATCCGCGTCCGCGACAAACAACGCGCCCTCGCCGCGCTCAAAAAAACGCGCGCGCATGCGTTTGGGGTCAACGCCCGCGCCGACCCAAACCTGCGCGCCGTTTTCAAACAACACATCCAAATCCGTTTCCGCGTAATCGGCAATGCGCGCGGGCAACACATCGCGTTCCCACACCATTCCCGGCAGCGACACGCCGCGCAGTTGTTTCAAAATCAACGCGGTCGCATTTTCATCGCGCAATTGCGCCGCCGGATACGCGTGCTGCCAGCGCGCGAGAAAATCCGCGTACGCAAAAATAGAAACCGGCTGCACCTCGCCGCGCAGGACATTCAAAGTGCGGCGATGAATTTGTTCCAGCAGCGCCGCGTCAACATATTCATTGCGTTCGTGCGACGTGAAATGCCCGCGCGCAATTTCACCCATTTGCGTCCACGCGGACAACACATTGTCGAGCCGCGCCTCGTCAAACGCGTATCGTTCCAAAATATCTGCGCGCGTGACGGGACCACTAAACGCGAGAAAGCGTTTCAACACATTTTCATTGCGCGTGAGCGTTTGATACTCTTTTTCACGTTCGACGCTAATC
>CAZXYP010000316.1:0-1660 GCA_964644955.1 uncultured Anaerolineales bacterium
TGTGCCGCCGCCGGTCCGCAGAGGCACGACACACGCCCACGCTTCGCCCACCGCCGGTCGAATATCGTCGAGATAACCGGTCAAGGTGATGCCATCGCCAAAATTCAGCGCGCTCGCGCCGTCAGAACGCGAAGCGTGGCAAACCAAACATCAAGCCCTGCAAGCCGAATTGGAAAGCGTCATGAAACAGGGACGCGAATTGGAACGCGCCGCGCGCGACAAGCAACAAGCATTGGACGCCCAAATTGCATTGTATGTCGTCGGCGGACTCATTGACGACGTGCGCGAAAAATATCGCGACCTGCCCGCTGTCGCCGCGTTCATTGATGCCGTCCAACGCGATATTTTGAACAATATAGATTTGTTCAAAACCGCGCGCGTGGCGGCTGCCGCGTCCGCGATGGAAGAAGCGCCGATTCCCAGTCCGTGGCTCCAAGAACTCCCGTTTCGCAAATATCAGGTGAATGTTTTGGTGGACCACAGCAGCGCGCGCGGCGCGCCCGTCATTGTCGAATTGAATCCAAGTTTCAATAATCTCTTTGGACGCGTCGAAAAGGAAACGCATTACGGCGCGTTGTACACCGACCACACGATGATTAAAGCGGGCGCGGCGCATCGCGCCAACGGCGGCTTTTTGGTATTGCCCGTGCAAGATGTCTTGACCAATCCCTACAGCTGGGACGGCTTGAAACGCATCTTGCGCGCGCAAGAAATCGAAATCGAAGAATTTGGCGACCGTCTCGGAATTCTTTCGACCAAAAGTCTGCGCCCGCAGCCGATTCCGCTTTCCTTAAAAGTCATTCTGATCGGCAGTCCGCTGTTGTATCAATTGCTCTTTGCCTACGACGAAGAATTTGCCGAGCTCTTTAAAGTGCAAGCCGACTTTGATACACAGATGGATTTTTCGGAACAGAACATTGCCGCATTTGCATCGTTCATTCGCACCGTCGGGGACAAGGAGAATCTGCGCCCCCTGGACCGTTCTGCCGTCGCCGCTGTGCTGGAATATGCGCTGCGCCTCGCCGAAGATACCGAAAAACTCTCGACGCAATTCGGCGCGCTCGCAGACGTGATACGCGAAGCCAACTATTGGGCGGCGCAAACGACAAGCGCGCTCGTGCAAGCGGAACACATCGAACAGGCGTTGGAACAAAAACAGTTTCGCAGCAACTTGATCGAATCGCGCGTCCAAGAAGAAATTTCGCGCGGCACGCTCGTCGTCGAAACACAGGGCGCGCGCGTGGGACAGGTAAACGGCTTGTCGGTTTTGGGCGTGGGCAATTATCGCTTTGGCAGACCGAGCCGCATCACCGCGAGTGTGGCGCCCGGACGCGAAGGCATTGTAGATATCGAACGCGAAGTCGCGCTGGGCGGTCCGATTCACAGCAAAGGCGTTTTGATTCTCAGCGGTTATCTCGCGCGCACGTTCGCATACGATACACCATTGACACTTTCGGCGCGCTTGGTGTTTGAGCAAAGTTATTCCGGCGTTGAGGGCGACAGCGCGTCGTCGGCGGAATTGTATGCGTTACTGTCGGCGTTGGCGGACGTGCCGCTCAAACAAAATATCGCCGTCACCGGCGCGTTGGACCAGCAAGGACATGTACAGGCGATTGGCGGCGTGAATGAAAAGATTGAAGGATTTTTTGATGTGTGCGCG
>CAZXYP010000316.1:1670-6663 GCA_964644955.1 uncultured Anaerolineales bacterium
GCATCAACCTCCGCAACGGCGCGGTGGAGTTCGACACCGAAAATCCGGGCAACGTCATCGCGTGGACAGCCGTCGCGATCTTTCAGGTGCGCGCCGCGCTTGCCACGACACCCGACGGCGGGCGCGATTTGATGCTGCGCCGTGAGGTGGTGCGCGCGATTGCGGAAGGGAAATTTCACGTCTGGACGGTCGAAACCGTCGCGGAAGGTATCGCGCTGCTGACCGGTATTGAAGCGGGCGAGCGCGATGCCAATGGGCGTTTTCCCCCGGACTCGATTCACGCGCGCGCGGCGCAGCGGTTGGAGGAGTTTGCGCGGATGCTGCGTCACAGTACGGACGCATTGGGCGAACACAAACGCGCCAACACAGGACCTGTGTCTCTCTAAAAGTTCACATTCGTCACACGAAACGAATCGGTTTGCGAACGTTGGCGGCGAGCGCGGCGCCTTGCACATCAATCTTGGCGACGATAAAATGCTCGGCGCGGTCTTGATTTAGTTTGGAAAGGACTCGACCCGCCGCGCCAAAGAGTCCGCTGCGCGCCGCAATTTTGTGGCTGGGCGCGAGTTGGAGATTGAACGGGAGGTCGAATTGGAATGATTTGGTCTCGCCCGCGCGCATTTCAAAACGCGTGTCCTGCCGCACCCGTCCCAACTCAACTTTTTGCGTCTCTTTGTCCTCATCTTTCCACGTCGTAAACTCTTCCATCAACGTGAGCGTGATACAGTGAATCGTTTGCAGCGCGGGCGCGGTGAGAACAATCTCAACGGGCACGGTGCTCGAGTTTTTGGAAATTTCGGTCGGGGCAGTCAAATTCACCTGCACCATACCGATACCAACCGCTTGTTTGATTTTGTTGAAAAAAGAAATGTCTTGGCTCCTTGATGAGATTCGGGAGCGGTTGCGCAAGCACCGATGGAATTTTCGTCCCGATGCGTATCCTACACGGGTTCGTCGGGAATTTCAACCAGCTGTAAATCTTGAGAATACCCGCTTGAAATTTTCGCGCGCCCCGCGTAAAATCAACGCGCGATTGTTTCACATGTGTCACAAACAAAAAACGTGACGATGAGTTTGCATCGTCGCGTTTTTCATTTTCATCATGTTCATGCGTCTGCTGCTGTTGCTCGTGCCGATTGCGATCGCGGCGCAATTCTTGGGCGCGCCGCCGCCGTTCGTGTTTGTGCTGGCGTTTCTCGCCTTGATTCCGCTGGCGGGAATTTTGGGCGAGGCAACCGAAGAGCTTGCCGTTTATACGGGACCCAAAATCGGCGGCTTGTTGAATGCCACGCTCGGCACACTCACGGAATTTATCGTCATGTTTGCGCTCCTGCGTTCGGGGCAAATCGAAATCTTGAAAGCATCCATTGTCGGCTCGGTGCTGCTGAGTCTGTTGGTCATTATCGGCGTCGCCTTGTTTTTGGGCGGATTGAAAAACGGCACACAGCGCTTTGACGAAAAAAGCGTCAGCACCTCATCGGCGACCATGATGCTGGCAGTGGCAGGACTGTTTATCCCGACGTTGTACGTCCTAAGCACACAGTTTCAACTCAAGCTGCCGCTGTTTACGCCGTATCAAGATGCGGCGATAGACAAATTGAGCGTCGCCGTTGCGGCGATTTTATTTTGCATGTATCTCGCCACCGTTATCTTTCAATTGCGCGCGCCCGAAGGCGAAGGCATCGAAAAAAATATTGCGCCCGCCGACGAACCCAAATCGCGCGCGGGGTTATGGCGCAGTCTCGCAATCCTTGGCGGTGTGACGGTTGTGCTTGCCATCATGGGCGAATTGGTCAGCGGGGCGGTGGAACCATTTGGCGAAGCGCTGGGCTTGAACGCGTTGTTTATGGGCGTCATCATTTTGCCGTTCGCAGGGGGAGTTTCGGAATTGATTGTTTGCGCGCGTTTTGCGCGCGCGAATCGGATGAATTTGGCGATTTCGATTCCCATGAACGGCGCGATGCAAGTGCCGTTGTTTGTCGCGCCGCTGTTGGTGTTTATCAGTTTGTTTGGCGCCGAGCCGCTCACGTTATATTTTGGCATGGTCGAGGTGCTTGCCGTCGGCATTGCCGTCGCGCTGTCGGCGTATATTGCCATTGACGGCATCACCAATTGGCTCGAAGGCGCGCAGTTTTTGGCAATGTGGTGTATTCTCGCGTTGTGGTTTTATTTTCATCAACCGATTCAATAAACAACGCGGCGCGTTACGCGCGCGCGCGGCGCAAGAAAAAAATTGCCGCGCCCGCGAAAAAAATTCCCCCCGCAATCATCGCGCCGAATGTTGCTCCCGCGTTTTCGCGCGCGGGCTGTAACGCAATCCCCGACGCGTTTTCGGCATTCACGTTCACATGCACACCGCGCTGTCGCAACACAAACGCGACCAACGCCCAATACTCGTCTGTCGTCAATGTGCCGGGCGCTTGATACGGCATTCGCGCGCGGATGAAATCAAAGAGCTCTTGCGCGTTGGCAAAACGCGTTAACGCGTTTGTCCCCATCAACGCGGGCGCGAAATTTTTTGGAAATGAAAATCCTTCGGGCGGATGCTGCGCGCCGTGACACGTCGAACGCGCGCAATCCTGATGCTCCACATCCCACTGCGCGCGCCATTCGACAGTCAACCCCTGCCCCCGGTCGCCGTGACATGCCATACAGCGTTCAAAGTACAACACCGCGCCCGCGTCGGCTTGGGTCGGACCCGGCGCGGGCGGCGTCATCCATGCGGGCAGCATGTTGCCACCCGGCAGCGGCGTCGGTAAACGCGTCGGTTTCGGTAAAGCAGTGTGCGTGGCATTCGATGTGGGGAGAGGAGTATCGGCTGTTGCGCGCGGCGCGTACAACAAAAATGCCGCGAGGAGCACGAATACAAAAATTCCGCGAGACATTTTGAAGACTGGAGACTGGAGACTGGAGACTGGAGACTCGTAATCTCCAGTCTCCAGTCTCTACTTTCCCCCACGCAAGCGCGGGTCCACGATATCGCGCACGGCATCGCCGATAAGATTCCACCCCAACACAAAAAACAAAAGCATCATGCCGGGAAACACGACGATGTACCAATACTTGCCGAGATTGGTAATCCAGTTGCGCGACAACGCGAGCATTTGTCCCCAATCGGCATAGCCCAATTCCGCGCCCAGTCCGAGAAAACTCAACGCCGCAAACGACAACACATACGTGCCGATTTCGAGCGACGCGACAACAAGCACCGGAAAAATCGCGTTGGGCAGCACATGGCGCACGAGAATGCGAAGGTCGCGCACGCCGAGCGAACGCGCCGCCAATACAAATTCGCGTTCTTTGGTGGAGAGAATATCGCCGCGAATGAGCCGCGCGTAACTCATCCACCCGAACGCTACCAGCGCAATGATGCCCGTGTACATCCCGCGTCCGAGTTTCGGCTGCAAGACGGCGGCAAGAGTCAACGCCGCAATGAGAAAGGGGAACGCGAGAAAAATTTCCGTAATGCGCATCAACACATCATCCACCCATCCGCCAAAATACGCGGCGATAGAACCGATGGACAAACCAATGACCAACGCGAACGCCACAATCACAATGCCCGCGAGAAACGCGCTGCGCGTGCCCCACACGACGCCGTAAAAAATATCATACTGCCCTTCGGTCGTGCCGAACGGATGCTCGGCGCCCGGCGGCTGCGGTTCCGCTTTGAAACCATCGCGCGGAATCATGTATGGGTCGCGCGCGCCCGGCGGCGGCGGCGCAATCACCGGCGCAAACACCGCAATCAACACAAACGCCAGGCCCAAAAGAATTCCCACAATCGAAAGCGGATTGCGTGTAATCTGCGCCAACATTTTTTCCCATTCTGATTTTTGACGGACCACCGTTGGCGCGGCGGGTTGGAGGGTGATTGATTGTTGTGTCATAAAACAAAGGCAAAAGTGACAAGCTAAAAGCTAAAAGTGGCTTTGCCGTCTGAACTTTTGACTTTTAGCTTTTAACTTTTCGCTTATGATACTCGCACGCGCGGGTCGAGAAAGCCGTACGTCAAGTCCACGACCAAATTCGCCAACACGAGCAATGCGGCTGTGAATAACGTAATGCCCAAAACCGAAATCACATCGAGGCGCAGCGCAGCGTTGGCAGCAAACCAACCCATGCCGCGAAAGTTGTACACGGTCTCGGTGATAATGACGCCGTTCAATAAACCGATAAAGACCAGCCCGCCGAGAGTAGCAATCGGAATTAACGCGTTGCGCAGCGCGTGCGTATGGATAACCACTTTTTCGTGCAAGCCCTTGGCGCGCGCGGTACGGACGTATTCTTGATTCAATACATCGAGCATCGAAGTCCGCGTGACGCGCACAAAAATTGCCCAGTTCAAAAACGCGAGCGTGATAACGGGCAGCAGCAAATGGCGCAGCGCGTCTGTCGTGACATCCGCGCGCCCATTCAGCAAGCCGTCCAGCGTGTACATGCGCGTATATTGTTGAAACGTCGGCGCGTCCACGACGCGCTGCATGTCATCCGACAAACGCCCGGGCGGAAACCATTGCAAGTTCGCGTAGAAAATCATGAGCATCAAGAGCGCAAATACAAACGAAGGAAATGAAGTGCCAACCATCGAAAACACGCGCGCGCCGTGGTCAATCGCCTGGTCGCGATGCACCGCCGCCTGGACGCCCAGAAACACGCCGCCGACAATAATCGGCACGATGCTCAAGAGCGCGAGTTCGAGCGTCGCGGGAAAATAATACAAAATCGCTTCAGTGACGGGACGCTGCGCGGTGCGCGACCAACCGAGGTCGCCTTGCGCCACTTTGCCCATCCAATCGGCGTACTGCTGCCAAATCGGTTTGTCCAAACCGTATTTCAGAATAATCTCTTTGACCGCATTTGGATTCTTTGGCACATCGCGCACATACAATGCCGCGCGTTCGGCGGGGTCGAGCAATTGCAAAATACCAAAGATAAGAATCGTGACGCCAAAGAGAATCACGGGTAAGAACAACAAGCGTCGAATGATATA
>CAZXYP010000317.1:0-6654 GCA_964644955.1 uncultured Anaerolineales bacterium
GTGCGGTCTTCGACGCGCGCCACATCGCTCGGGTCGGAACGGGCGAGAAAACTGTTCGGGCGTTTTTCGGGATTCAGGCGAATGAATGTTCCACTCTCAACCATTTGTTGGCACAGCTGGTTGTATTCTTGTTCGGAACCGTCGCACCAATGCACCTGGTCGGGATTGCACAAATTGACCATTTCGCGAATCCATTCGCGCAGCGCTTTGTTTTTTACATAATCGGGAATATTCACAGCGTCCTCCGGCGTACTGAAATTTAAAATTGATTTTACCGCGGCGGCGAAAATCGCCCTTGAGTTTGCGCGCCCGGGGCAGTCCTCACACTATCGGACGCAACATAGCATAAGCGGAGTACCAATTTGCTTTGGATTCCGTCCAAATCTGGTTATTTTGCGACGCGAGTTTTGCGTAGGGTTTTTATTCCGGCTTGATTATGAATCAGGTTTGTCTAATTTTCAAGCCCGGTCGGAAATTCGCCACGGCTGTTGTAACGTTGCGCGTACTGTCATTTCGAAGCGCCCTGGCGAGAAATCTCAGTCCGCGCAAGGCGAGATTTCTCACTCCGTTCGAAATGACATTCGCCTGCCAATAGACTATGCAATAGCGCTGAAAATTTGCTCTGTCCTTTCGCGTTGGCGAGCGGTATAATAATAAAGCTGCCATGGAGCCAAATCGGTCGAAACCTGTTGTCATCTGCCAAAAACGGAATTTTCGTTTCTTGCCTCTGTTGTGCGCGCTCGCGCTGATTGCGGAAATGGTGTGGTCGGAACGCGTATGGATGATGCTGTTTGTGGCATTGGGCGGGGTGTGGTTGTTTGAATATGTGTGGGCGCGCGCGCTGCGGCGCGGGCTTTCCTTTCAACGCGAATTGCGCTTTGGCTGGGCGCAGGTGGGCGACCAATTGGAAGAACGTTTTACCTTGTCGAATTCGAGCCACGTCCCGGCGTTGTGGGCGCAAGTGACCGACCATTCCAATCTTGCTGATTATGTCGCCAGTGTCGCCACCGGTGTTGGAAGCGCGTCGAAAAATGTTTGGACCAACAAATATATTTGTGCCCATCGCGGCGCGTTTCATCTTGGACCGACAACGGTTACAACCGGCACGCCGTTCGGTTTGTACGGTATTGAATTTGAATACGCGGCGGCAGGCAGTTTGATTGTCATGCCGCCGATTGTGCCGCTGCCCGAAATTCCGGTTGCGCCGGGCGGCAGCGCGTATGAAGGGCGTCAACGCGCAAGCACATTTGAACGAACCGTCAGCGCCGTCGGCGTACGCGAATATGTTCAAGGCGACTCGTTCAAAATGATTCATTGGCGCACGGTTGCGCGCGTGAATGAATTGATGGTGCGCGTTTTTGAAAACACCCCTGCCGGCAATTGGTGGATTTGGCTCGACCTCGATGCGAACGCGCAAGCAGGCGAGGGCGAAAACTCTACAATGGAGCACGCCATAATTTTGGCAGCGTCGTTGGCGGAACGCGGCTTGCGCGCGGGACGCGCCGTCGGTTTGCTTGCCAACGCGCGCACCTTCGTGCATCTGACGCCGCACACCGGCGAATTTCGTCGTATGCAAATCTTGCGCGCATTGGCAACGATCGAACCGGGACCACAGCCGTTCGGCGAACACATCGAGTCTCTCGCGCAAACCGTGGAACGCAACGCGAGTGTCATTTTGATTACACCCGCGCTCGAAGGCGAATGGTTAAGCGCCGTGTCGGCATTTCCGGCGCGCTCCACCGCGCCGACCGTGATTTTGTTGGACCGCGCGAGTTATGGCGGTACGGGCGATGTTCATGCTCTCGCGCACGTATTGGCGCGCGAGGGGATTGCTCATTTCGTCGTGACGCGCGATTTGATGGACCGACCCGAAGCGCGCCCCGGACAGCAAGGCAATTGGGAATGGCGCGTGACGGCGACGGGACGCGCTATTCCGCGCCGTGCGCCGTCCGACCAAAATTGGAGAACGCTGGCGTGAATGGTTTTTTAAAACGCCTGCTGCGCCGTATCGGCGTGCCGACGCTGCTCATTGCGACGCTGCTCGCGGCGGCATGCGCGGGGCTTGCGTTCACCCTCAGCGCGGTGGTGCGCGGCTTGGACGCCGAGTTGATGTTTACGATGGCGTTTGTCGGAATGGTCTGCGGATGGGCGTTGGCGCGGACGCGTCTGCGCGCGGCGTTTGCGGGCGTGATGCTCGCCGGAATTGCTTTGGTCATTGCCTTTGTGCGTGTCGGACAATTGGGCGCGCCTATCGTGACGCTGCTTTGTTCGTTGGGCGAAACCGCGTGGCGCGCGCAATTAGGGCAATGGCAGTTCTCGCCATTATGGCAAGCAGTGGAACCGGTGGGCGCGGCGGTTTGGACAATGCTATTGCGCGTGGCGAGTTGGGGCGGCGCATTGCTGGCGGGGCAATCGCTGTATGAACCGGTCGCAATGGCGTTGGTATGGAGCAGCATCGTTTTTGGGGTCGCCGCATTTGCCGCGTGGCGTATCCGCCGCGCACAACGCGCGTTTGATGCGCTGCTGCCGTTGATCTTGCTGCTCGGCGCGGTGATTGCGTATTCAGGGCGCAATGTGTGGGTGATGTTTGTGGTGTTGGGGGTGTGGTTCGGGTTGCTGGTTGTGGTGCCGTATTTCGCGCGGCAAAAACAGTGGGACCAATCCGCGATTCCGTACGCGGATGAATTGTGGATGGACACGACATTCGTTACGGTCCCGGTCATCATGATTCTCATTACGGTTGCGATTGGTGTGCCAGTGATTTCGCCGGACGCGCTTGCGCGTTGGGTGCGCGAGTGGAATCAAAACACTCCCGCTTCAGCGCAAATCATTTCGACTTCGTTTGGCATTGAACCCGCGCCGCCCCCGCAACCTCCGTCCGCGTTGAATCGGACGAGTTCGCCCGGTTTGCCGCGCAGTCATTTGCTCGGCGCGAGTCCTGACCTGTTGAACCGACCGGCATTGACGATTCAGAGCAATGACCTGACGGAAGCGTTTCCCGCGCGCTATTGGCTCGGTACGACATATGACGAGTACACGGGGCGCGGTTGGTTCAGCAGCGGCTTTCGCACGCAAACATATCAGCCCGATGAGCGCGTTCTGGAAACTCCGCCGCCCGCGCATCGTTTGACGCGACAGAGCGTGCGCGTTGAAAATGGTTCGGGCTTGGTCTATGCGGCGGGCATTGTACAAAGCATGGACCAGCCGTTTCAAGTGGCATGGCGGCAGCCCGATGATATATTTGGCGCGCAGGTCAATGCCAATGCGTATCAAGTGGCTGCGTATGTGACGGATGCGGATGCGAACGCGCTCCGCGCCGCAGGGCAAGTCTATTCGCCGTGGATTGGTTCGCAGTACTTGCGCCTGCCGTCCGAGACACCGCCGCGCGTGATTGCGTTGGCGCGCGACTTGACGGCGACTGCGGTAACACCCTATGACCGCGCCCGCGCGTTGGAAAATTATCTGCGAATGATTCCCTATTCGCTCGACGTGCCGACTCCGCCGACGGGACGCGATGTGACGGATTATTTTTTGTTTGACTTGCGGCGCGGGTATTGTGATTATTACGCCACGGCGATGGCGGTTCTGGCGCGCGCGGCGGGGCTGCCCGCGCGGATTGCAGTGGGCTATGCGGCAGGCGAATACGACGCGGGAACGCAGACGTACCGCGTAATCGAAGCGAACGCGCATTCGTGGACGCAAATCTATTTTCCCGAATACGGCTGGGTTGATTTTGAACCGACGAGCGGGCGCGCTGTGCCGGGCTATGAGACGCCGCTTGCGGTATTGCCGTCCGCGCCGCTCCCACCTCCGCATGGCGCGTATTCGTTATGGACGACCGCTCAAGCAACTGCCGCGTCGCATTGGCTCTGGCTGCCCATCGTGTTGGTCGCCCTGAGCGTGTGTGTTAGCTTGGTTGCCTTTGCCGATTCGCTGTATCTAGAGCGCGTACAAGAAAACGCGGTTGCGCAAATTCTATATCGGCGCATGTTTTGGTACGCGCGGCAGTGCGGTGTGCCTATGACAAATGGCTTGACGCCGCGCCAAATCTGCGCGCGATTGCAAGCGCATTTTGAAATTCGGCAAGATTCCCAAACCCTGACGCGTGTGTGGCGCCCGATTCCGCCCGTCCTGTCAAACATTGTCGAACAATACGAACGCGTCACTTTTGGCGCGCATCGTCTGACCAAAGCGCAAAGCGCGGAACTCGTTCGGCAATGGCAGACAGCGCGCGCACGGTTGATTCCGGCGTTCGCGCTCGATTTGTTCCTGCGAAAAATTTCGTTCCGATCAAGCAAGTCCAAACAAAACCGAACGCTGCACGATGAACCATCCTGATCGCGCAATGTCAACATCCCCCGCACTTTTTGTTTACATCCCGTACTGCCGTTCCATCTGCACGTACTGCGATTTCAATGTGTATGCGCGTCGCGAAAACGAATTCGACGCGTATGCGAACGCGGTTGCGCGCGAAATTGAAATCACCGCGCAAATGATCGAAACGCCGCGCCTGGCGACGAGTCTCGCGTTCGGCGGCGGCACGCCCTCAATTTTATCCGCAAAACAAATCGCAATCATTGTCAATGCGGCGCGCGCGCAGTTTGAATTTGACGCAAACGCGGAATGGACGCTCGAGGCGAATCCCGGCACCGTTGATTTGGAAAAAATGCGCGCGCTGCGCGAGATGGGATTCAATCGCGTCTCGCTCGGCGTGCAAACGTTTGACGATGCACGACTCAAGCAATTCAATCGCGCGCACACGGTCGCCGACATCTACGACGCGTTCGCCTGGGCGCGACGCGTGGGCTTTGAAAATCTGAATCTCGATTTGATTTACGGTTTGCCGAATCAATCTCCCGACGATTGGCGCATCACATTGGAACGCGCGCTCGCATTTGAATCAGAACATCTTTCGCTGTATGGTTTGCAAATCGAAGAGCGCACCGTGCTGAAAAAGCAAATGGACTTGGGACGCGTGCCCTTGCCCGACGACGAACTCGCCGCGCAAATGTACGAGGTCGCCGTTGAAATGCTTGCCCGCGCAGGGTTTGTTCATTATGAAATCTCCAATTGGGCAAAACCCGGTTTCGAATCACAACACAACAAAGCGTATTGGCTCAATGACCCGTATCTCGGATTTGGCGCGGGCGCACATTCGTCGTGGCAGCACGAACGTTATGAAAATGTCCGGGCGCCGTTGGAATATATAAAACGATTGGCACGCGGCGATTTGCCAGTTGCCGCGCGGGAAAAACGTTCGCGCGCGGCGGAAATTTCCGAAACCATGTTTTTGGGATTGCGTTTGGCGGAAGGGATTGTGTGGACGCGTTTTTCCGAACGCTTTGGCGAGGATGCGCGCGATATATTTCGCGAACCGATTGCGTTGTTGCAAGATTGGAAAATGCTCGAGGTGAACGAGGAACGCATGCGCCTGACGGAACAGGGGATGCTCGTCTCGAACCAATTGTTGTGGCGCTTTTTGTTGGATGAGAAATAGAGAGTCGAAGGGTTTGGGAAATCCTTCGGCTCTTTTTATTTTTCGCGATGGACGACGTCTGTGACGAGGGCGCGCAACCGCGTGATGGCTGGATTTTCCAAACGCGTCACGTGCAACGCGTCGCGCGCGCGCTGCGCGTAGGTTTCGGCTTGTTGTATTGCCAGCGCGCGCGCATTTGCCGCGCGCAAAATTTCTTGGACGCGCGCAATTTCTGCCTCACTCCAAGCGGGTTTGGCATACAATGCGCGCAATTCGTCTCCGCATGTGCCTTCCATTGCCGCAAGCACCGGAAACGATTTTTTGCGGCTCAACAAATCCGTGTGCGCGGATTTACCGGTCTGCGCGGGGTCGCCCCACAAACCCAGTACATCGTCGGCGATTTGAAACGCAATGCCGAGATTTTCGCCGTACGCGGCGAACGCGCGAATCTTTTCATGCTCTGCGGTTGCGATGCGCGCGCCGATTTCACACGCGGCTGCGAGCAGCGCGGCGGTTTTGCCGCGCACCATTTCCAAATAATGCTGCATCGTCACCAAATCCGCGCGTTCAAAGCCAATGTCGAGATACTGTCCTTGAGTGAGCTGCAAGGTTGCGCGGTCAAAAACGCGATGAATTTCAAAGTATCGTTCGAGAGACAGCGCAGGCGTGGTGAGACGGTCGAGCGCGAGATGCGCCAGCACAAACATTGCGTCGCCCGCGTTAATGCCTTGCGCCAAGCCCCAGATTTTCCACACGGTTGTGCGCCCGCGTCGTTCGTCGCTGCCGTCCTCGATGTCGTCGTGAATGAGCGAAAAATTGTGAATCAATTCGATGGCTGCCGCCGCGGGCAGCGCGGCGCGCCAATCCCCCCCCCCCGCTTCACAACTCCATAAACAGAGCAGGGGACGAATACGCTTGCCGGTGGCGGCGCGCGCGGGATTGCCCTGCGCGTCGGTCCAGCCGAGGTGATAGCGGAACATGTTAAAGAATTCCGCATAGCGTGAATCGTTTGTGCGCGCGACCGTCTGGAGTTCGAGTTCGAGCGCGGCGAGATATTCGTTTGTCATGTTGACATGTGAAAAAATTTGCGCCGCAGCGCGGCGCAGATTATTTGCGCAGTGGTTAAGCTTTCATGAGATGCGGTGTATCGCGCAGCGCCGCCAAATCGGGTGCGCCGA
>CAZXYP010000318.1:0-2518 GCA_964644955.1 uncultured Anaerolineales bacterium
TTTACTCAAGCCGTTCGCGTCGCGCGTGTCGGCAAATAGATTTTTTGTGTGCGACTTGTTCCACGCGCTCCAATGAATGTGCGCGCCGTTCCCCGCTTGGTCGGCGAATGGTTTGGGCGCGAACGAAGCAATGAGGTCATGCTGCGCGGCGATGGCACGAATTGTTTGGCGATACGTAATTTGATTGTCCGCCGCGCGTAAGGCGTTCGCGTGTCGAATCGAAAGTTCCTGCTGCCCGGGTCCGAGTTCGGGCATGTATTGTTCGACGATTAAATTTTGCGCGGTGAGCGCGGCGATAATGTCTTGCATCACGCGTTCCGCCGAGTCCATACCGATTCCGCTAAAGCACAAACTCGAATCGAGCGGCTCGACGCCGCGCTGCATTCCTGTTTCCGTTTTTCGCAAGAGATAAAATTCATTTTCAAACGCGGCGTCAATGTGCATGCCGTGTTCTGCCGCGCGCGCAATCATCCGTTTCAAAAACGAACGCGGGTCGAGCGCCCACGCGCTGCCGTTCAATTCCAACATGTCGCAAATCATTTGCGCGCTGCGCGGCGCATACGGTAAACGCGTGAACGTACTTGCATCGGGAATCAAGCGCACCTCACCAACAGGTCCGAACGTCGCGTGGGGCGCGAGAAAATCGAGCGAGGTCATTGAAATCATGCCCTTGACCAAGCCGATACCGCTCGCCATGCGCGCTGCCAGCTGTTCGACATGCGTGGCTTTGCCGCGAATAATGCCCCCCAAATCACAATACAAAAAACGCACGAGTTGTAGGTCGTGCGTCTGGGTGACAATGCTTTGGATAAAGTTTCGTTTTGCCATCTTCGCTTATGCTCCTTGATTGATTTCGGCGCGCCATTTTTCCAGCGTTTCTATATGCGCGTGAAAGGCGAGTTGGTCAAAGGGAATGTCATCCGCTGCGAAAAATTTCACGTCTATGGTATCGGTGCCGGCTTGCGGCGCGCCGCCGATAATGTATGCGCGATAGACGAGTAGTACCCCCGACGTTTTACGGTCGGCGTGACGATACGAAAAAGATTGAAACAATCCATCCAACGCGACATGCAAGCCGGTTTCCTCCAGACATTCGCGGATGGCGCCTTCTTCCGCGCTTTCATCGCCTTCCATGAAACCCGCGGGCAAGCCCCAAAACCCCTTGCGCGGTTCTTCGCCGCGCAAAATCAAGCACACGCGATTTTGGTCATCCGTCAACAAGACGCCGACCGCCAGACCGGGATTGGCGTAATGGGTATAACGACAGCGCGGGCACGTCGGACGCAAACGTCCATCGTCTTTTTCGCGCCACTCGAACTCGTGTCCGCAGCGCGGGCAAAAATTCCACTGCAACATGTTGGGCATTGTACGCGCTTTTCAAACGGAATCAACAAGTGCGTTATAATTCTCGCATGTCACTGCTTTATCAACACGCGCGCGCGTTCGGTCTCGAGTTGACGCCGATACAACAAGCGCAATTCGAGGCGTATTATCACTTGCTCGTCGAGTGGAATGCGCGCTTTAACTTGACAACGCTGACCGAATATACGGCGGTGCAGGTCAAACATTTTCTCGATTCGCTTTCCGCCGCGCCATTTTTTCTTGCAGGACAAACGAACGGTAAAACCATGATTGATGTCGGCGCGGGCGCGGGGTTGCCCGGCATCGCGTTGGCGATTGCATTTCCCGAATTGCGTGTGACGCTGTTGGAAGCGACAGGGAAAAAAGTGCGCTTTCTCGATGAAGTGGCGCGCGCGCTGCCGTTGGAAAATGTGACTGCCGTGCACGGACGCGCCGAAGAATTCGCGCATGACCGAAATCAGCGCGCCCAATATGATTACGTTGCGGCGCGCGCGCTCGCCGAAATGCGTACGCTGGTCGAATATACACTGCCGTTCGCGCGCGTGGGCGGTTGTGTCATTGCCTACAAAGCCGTCGGCGCGGAAGAGGAAACTGCGCACGCACAGCGCGCCATTGAAACGCTTGGGGGTCGTCTGCGCGCAATCATGCCGGTGAAACTCGCGGATTTGGACGACGTGCGGCGTTTGGTTGTCATTGACAAAATCGCGCCGACGCCTGACCTCTATCCGCGCGCAGGGGGCGCTCCCAAAAGCCGACCGCTCTAAAGCGAATTCCGGGATGATGTGTGGGTTTCAGAATTCCAAAGTTTCGCAAATTTTGGAATTCTTGGGGTGAGAACGCACCAAGCAAACCGGAATCTGCGCTGGAAAAAATGGCTGGGAGCATTCCTCGCCGCTTATTTATCTATACAACGCTTGAAATTCCGCTGTGACGCGCACTTTCAAAATCGGTGTCTTGTGTTGAGATTTCAAGCAAATCCGGATGCAGGGGCATGGAGTTTCTTTTTGCTGAACCAAACGTCAAAACCTTGGGTTTGGCTCCGCGAGTGAGATTGGAACTCGCATTCCGCGCAAAACGTTATGATAGGTAGAGTGGCGAGTGTTATAATCGAATGGCAATGCAAGACCAAATTTTGAAACGGGGGCGCGTGACGCGG
>CAZXYP010000318.1:2528-6624 GCA_964644955.1 uncultured Anaerolineales bacterium
TTTTTGCAAATGACCGGTGTGTTGGGCGCAGCGGCGGGCGCGGCGGCAGTAAGCAGCGTGTACGGGTTTGAGGTTGAGCCAAATCAACTCGAAATCGAACGCGTGAACGTGACACTGCCGCGTTTGCCCGGCGCGTTCGACGGGTTGACCATCGCACAACTGAGCGATTTGCATTACGGTCCGTATGTCAGTTACGAACATCTCGTGCGGGCGGTCCAAATGACCAATGCGCTCAAGCCCGATGTGATTGTGGTAACCGGCGATTTTGTCAATTCGTCGTGGAAATATATCCAGCCGTGCGCGGAATTGTTGGGGCAGCTGCAAGCGCCGTATGGTGTGTTTGCCGTCATGGGCAATCACGATTATTGGGTCGGCTATTTGAATTTGACACTGCGCTCGCTGCGCGAGAACGGGGTGCAGCTTTTGCGGAATCAAGCGGTGCCGTTGACGCGCGGACGTTCGACTCTGTATCTTGCGGGCTTGGATGATTTGTGGCAAAACTTGACCGACCTGCGCCGCGCGTTATCTGGCGTACCGCACAACGCGTGTAAAGTGGTTTTGATGCACGAGCCGGATTTTGCGGACGTGTCCGCCCAAGCCGAAGTGGATTTGCAGTTGTCGGGACACTCGCACGGCGGACAGGTGCGCTTGCCGTTTTTGGGACCGTTGATTCTGCCCAAATTCGCGGAAAAATATCCGATGGGCTTGGCGCGCGCGGGCAACTTTACGCAAGTGTACACGACGCGCGGGGTCGGCGTTTTACCGCCCGCCATTCGCATCAATTGTCCGCCCGAGATTACGCTCTTGACGTTGACCATCGCCTAGCGCAATCGCACTGCGCAAAAAAAAACGCCGCAGCCGCGGCGCTTTTTTATTTCATTGCCAGCACCTCATCCACGCTCGACAATTTTGTATGCAAGATCTTTTGCGCGCGCGAAATATCAAGCGTGCAATCGCGCGGACGTATCAGACCGCTCTCTGCCGATGACAGCGGAATCAGCTGCGTCGGGTCCCCATCCAACGCGCGCATGATTTTGACGCCGAATTCGTAGCGACTCAACGCTTGCGCGCCTGCGACATGCAAAATGCCGCGATACTCCATTTCTGCCAATTCCACCAACGCTTGCGCTAAATCAAAGACCCAAATCGGACAGCGCATTTCGTCCGTAAACAAACGCGGCATTTCGCCGCGCAGCACGGCGCGTGTGCGCGGGTCGAGCGGCTTGAATCCGTAAATCAATGACGTGCGCACCAACACGGCATTCGCGCCGCTTGCCAAAACATTTTTTTCCGCGTCCGCTTTCGAGACCGCGTACGGCGTGATGGGATTCGGCATGTCGTCTTCGGTATAGTTGCCGCGCGTGCCGTCAAAAATCACGTCGCTGGAAAGGTGCACGAGGCGCGCGTTGCATTGCGCCGCACTGCGCGCAATGTATTCACTGCCGCGCGCGTTCGTGGCGTACATTTCTTGGGCGGCGCCTTGATTGAGCGCGGCGGTGTGAAAAATAATTTTGGGCTGTACCGTATCCATCACGCGCGCGACGGAGGATTCCGCGCGCAAATCCAGGTGATGGGCATTGGGCATGTCGTCGGATGGCGCTATGGAAAAAAAGGTGCAGTGTACATCCCATTCGGGACGCAATGCTTCGAGTGTGCGCAACAGGGCGCCGCCGAGATAACCGCTTGCGCCGGTAAGGAGAATTCGCATGGTGCGTATTGTCTGTCGTCAGGCGCGTTTCGTCGGGTCCTTTGCTTTGGATTGTGCGAGACGCGCGGCGCGCTTGGGTTCGATGGTTACAAAGAAATGGAGGTCGGTGTATCGCTTTGGATAGTTTCGGATGGAGACGCTTTGTCCGTGAGCGCATCCAGCGCGGCTTGTGCTTCAATGAACGCGGCGGTGGACATTTCTTGTTCCAATAATTCAATCGCCGCGCGCGCGGCTTCCTGCTCTGCGGTTTGTTTATTGCGTCCGCGTCCGACGCCGTACACGCGATCGCCCAACACGGCTTCGACGGTAAATTCGCGCGCGTGGTCGGGACCGTGCATTTCGACCAACCGATACACCGGTGTCAGTTTTAAGCGTCCCTGACTGAGTTCTTGCAGGAGACTTTTGGAATTGCGGTCGAGGCGTTCCTGGAGAATTTTCTGGGTCTTGGTATCAATCATCCGCACGATCAGCGCGCGCGCCGCGTCCAATCCCTGATCCAAAAATATCGCGCCGAGAATGGCTTCAAACGTCGCCGCCAGCAGCGCGGGGCGCGCGCGCCCGCGTCCCGCTTCTTCGCCGCGCGAAATGTACAGATACGGACCGACATTCAATTCCGTCGCAAATTCCGCGAGCGTTTCGCCGCGCACGAGCGCGGCGCGTAAACTGGTGAGGTCGCCTTCCTTCATTTCGGGAAAGCGATGATAGAGATGTTCGGCGGTTACAAAACCCAAAATCGCGTCGCCCAGAAATTCCAAGCGTTCATTGTCCAACCAGAGGAGGTCGGGATTTTCGTTCAGATAGGAGCGATGCGTCAGCGCACGCTGCAAGAGGGATTTGTCTTGAAAAACAAAACCGAGGGAGGTTTCAAGGTCTGTTACATTCATAAAAGACTGAGGCATGAGGACTGAGGACTGGGCAGATACCTCTGGCTCACACAGTCTTCAGCCCTCAGTCCTCATTACTCTAGTCTTGCCACTTTTCAAAAATCACACACGCATTGTGACCGCCAAAACCGAAGGAATTGGACATAACGATGTTGACCTCTTTTTTGCGGGGTGTGTTCGGCACATAATCGAGGTCGCAGTCCGGGTCCGGATATTCGTAATTGATGGTCGGATGAATTTCGTTTTCCAACAGCGTTTTGACGGTAATGACCGCTTCCACCGCGCCCGCCGCGCCCATCAGATGTCCGAGCATGGATTTGCTGGAACTGATTGGCACGGCATAGGCATATTCGCCAAACACGGCTTTGATGGCTGCTGTTTCCGCCGCGTCGTTCAACACCGTGGACGTGCCGTGCGCGTTGATGTAATCAATTTGTTCCGGTTTGATGTGCGCCTTGTCCAATGCTTTGCGAATCGCGCGCCGCGCGCCGTTGCCGTCAGGAACGGGCGCGCTGATGTGATAGGCGTCGTCGGTCGCGCCATAGCCGAGAACTTCGGCAAGAATGGTCGCGCCGCGCTGCTTGGCAAAATCGAGCCGCTCAAAAATCAAAATGCCCGCGCCGTTGCCGTACACAAAACCGTCGCGCTGCGCGTCGAACGGACGCGATGCGCGCGTCGGGTCATCATTGCGTGTGGACATGGCTTGGGTGCGATGGAACGCCGCAAGCGCAAACGGCGTAATGCGCGTTTCTGCCGCGCCCGTAATCATTGCCAGCGCGTCGCCGCGCCGAATGATTTCGTACGCTTCGCCGATGGCATTTGAGCCGGTAGCACATGCCGACACGACACAAAAATTCGGACCGCGCGCGCCGAATGTAATGGCGACTTGCCCCCCCGCCATGTTCGGAATCATTAACGCGCCCGTAAAGGGATTGACGCGCATCGGCCCTTTTTCATTCAGCGCCTTGTATCCGTTGTCAATAATAATCAAACCGCCAAGCCCGGTGCCAATCAACACGCCGATTTCGTCGCGGTTCTCGTCGGTAATTTTTAAACCCGCTTGTTTCAATGCTTGATCAGTTGCCATGACGGCATAGAGTTCAAAAGGGTCGAGACGGCGCGCTTCTTTTTTGTCAAGGACATGCGCGTATTCGTCCACCGGCGCAGATTCATCCGGAATATCGGAACAGATTTGCACCGCGAAACCGGATGCGTCGAATTGATTGATTTTGCGCGCGGCTGATTTGCCTGCGAGCAGATTTTGCCAGAGCGTATCCACGGTAAAGCCGAGCGGTGAAATCGCGCCCATGCCGGTAATGACAACGCGTTGGTCGTCGCGTCCGTCGTGATGTCCGTTGGTGGTCATTGCAGGTACCTCATTGGTAAAAGATAAACGCTCAATTTTTATGTGAAATAATTTCGTCAAGAAAACGAAAAGGTTCTGCTTCGAATGGAGGCGCGAGCGGTAAAGTTATTTCCATCTGAGTTGCAAGCAAATACTTTT
>CAZXYP010000319.1:0-6618 GCA_964644955.1 uncultured Anaerolineales bacterium
GCCGCCGCCAAATTTTTTCGGGACGATGAAATTCCACTTGCGACGTCGTGCCGTATGCTTTGACCAATTCGTAAATGTGCGTGACCTTGTTGTAGCGGCGCATCAGCGCAATCGCAAGCGTCGTGCGTTCCGCGTCGCTCAATTCCACAATCCCTTTTGCCGCAATCCGTTCGCGCAGTTCAGGCGACGCAACCTCGTTCAACAATTTCCACAAGCGTTCGTCCAACGTCGTCGCGGGCGGCGCGGCAATTTCCGCCAACACATCCGAAACTTCATCGGGCATCTCATTTTGCTCCAACGGACTGTGCATGCGACTGCCGACCAACAGCATAATCAAACGATAACAATCGTTCGTCCATGTGCGCCGCGCGCGAATCGCGCGCCCGCGCAATTGCTGCCACGCGGTCACATCGCGCGTCGCCGTCGCATCAATCAACAGATTGGGCGAAATGACATTCCAACCCGTGCGCGCCCAACCCGACACCACAATCAGATTGATAGGCAGTGATTCCGCGTCCACCAAACGCGACGTCAAATCGTACATTAACAATTTGCGATTGCCCGCCGCCATCGGAATGACAAAGAATTTTTGGCGCGCGCCGCTGACCTGTTCCAATTCCGCCACTTGCGCCTGACGAAAATAACGCGCAATGATGGCGTAATCGAAAAAGGTGTTGACCAAATCCGCGAAATGGATGTTGCGTAAATCGAGCCGCGACAACAAACGTTCGCCCGCGTACCCCAAATCCAAATCGCGCACGCGTTTACGCATCGGACGCAAGACGCGGCGGCTGAAATCGCCCGGACGCGCCGAGTGCACATTTTCCAAACGCGGGATGTAATCTTCAAGCGCCGTGCGCCAGCGCAAACGCAACCTCGCGCGCGTTTCATCCGCCAATTCCAAACCCTGACACACCAAATCAAACATCGCGCCGCCGATTTCGCCCTGCATCATTTCCGTCTCGATGAAATTGGCAATGCGCGGCGGCAGCGGGTCGTGTTCGTCGTACGGTAAATACTGCTCGTTGGACAAGACCGCATACGGCGTGAATCGTTCATCGCCCAACAATTGCGCGTACAAGCCGCCCACGCCGTCATAGCCCGGCGCAGCGACACCCTGCTTCCACGGAATGCGGCGCGCCGTATCAAAAATAATCGTGCCGCTAATGTCGCGCGTCGCGCGTTCCGCTTCAATGATGGTCTTGATGGTTTCGACACGCCCTTCACCGACGCGCCGCGACCATTCGCTCAACCCTTCATACAAACCGACGATGGTGGTGGCGATACCATCTTTTGCCGCTTCGACGCGTTCGCTCTGATTCGTCGCGTTGGCATAGTGCGCGCGCAGCGCGGCAACATCGAGCGTTTCCGCAAAGCCCGCGACTTGCAAACGCTTGAGCGTCGTCGGCAAATAAATCAATTCGACCAGCTGTGCGCGCACGGCATTCAACTCGGCGAGCAATTTTTCAAACGCGTCCGCGTCCGCGCCTGCGTGCATCACCAGCTCGCGGTCACTCCACGCGCGCACAATTTGCACGAGCGTCACGAGTTTCGCTTCGGTCAACAGAATATGCCCGCCCGTTTCCCATTCGCGAAAACGTTTTGCGAGCTGCGTCTCCCAATCACTGCGCCCGTGATACATGTTCAACAATTCATTGCCGACGGGCAAGCGTTCCTCCATCGGAATTTCGGCAAACCACGCGCGCAACTTTTCCGCGCCGACGAGATTCATGAACTGCGCGGTCCGTTCTTTGTATTCGTCCAAGAGTTCGCGGATGCGGCGTTCGCGCGCCGAGTACGAAAACGGTGTGCCAAGTTCTGCAAACGGCGCGACAAAGCCCGCCGCAATCAATTCGTCCATCGGAATGCTGTACACGAGTTTCAGCCCCAATTTGGCAAACCGCGCGCGATACGCTTCCGCCGTTCCCGTGAAACCGATGAGTCCTTGCAAACTCGTGTCGTTCAACCATTCGAGCATCAAACGAATCACATCCGACGAAACGCTTTCCAAATGTTCGGCGACCTTGTGCACTTCGTCGAGTACCACATACTGCACGTTCGCGCCTTGCAAAAACATTTCGATGGAATCAATATCAAAGCCGCCCTTGCCGATGCCCGAACCGGATTGCGACAGCGCGGTGTAGGTCATGAGCAAAATCGGCGGATGCGCGCCCGTGCGTTTTTGAAAACGTTCCAGTTGATTCGGCGTGCCTGCAAAAACCATTTCGGGCGAAAGCCGCAAGCCGATGGGCTTGTAACACAATTCGCCCGCCCACTGCTGCAAATAATTGCTTGTCGGCACGAGAATGAGAATGGATTGCCCCGCGCGCAATTTGCCGAGCCAATCTTGCAGACACATCATGCCAATCATGGTCTTGCCGCTGCCCGTCGGCGCTTCGACCAACTGCCCCTGATACCCGTACCCGCGAAACACCGCGTACGATTCGTATTGATACGGACGCGGGTACGGCGAGCCGATGAGGTCGGTGAATTTCCACTGCGCCGCTTGCGGCGCGCGTCCTTCCAAAATCGTTTCGACCAAATCAATAAACAACGCCGCGCTCGTCTCGCTCAACTGTGTGAACCGCGCAAACACATCACGGAACGCGGTCTGCCGCGCCAGCACATCATCCAAACGCGCGAAACCGGCTTGGTCAAACTGTGTGTACAACGCTTGTCCCAACAACGCGCGCAGCGCGGGCACATGCGTGTCCAATTCGGTGTATGCGCGTGAGGTGCGCGTGTACGCGCCGGCAGCGGACGCGGCAGGTTCGACGTAACCCGCTTCTGCCAAATCTTGCAAATGCCGCCGTACCGTGCCGGGCGCGATTTGGATGGCTTCCGACGCAAACACGCGCGCCGCAATCGCGTTTGCATCCGGCGGTTCGCTTGCCTCCTGTAACGCGCGCATGACCAAATCGCGCGCGTATTGGTCGCGCCCGCTGCGGTCGGAAACGCGCGCGACGGGAACGGCTTGCGGCACTTGATAATGCATTTGCTGCATCGCGCGATGCAGCGTGGCAAGATTCCGCATCGCCGCCTGCGCCAACGCTTCTTTGGCATCCGCCAATGCGGTACGCAAAATCGAAAGCGTGCGTCCGTGATACACGGCGAGGCGATAATACGCGGCGCGTTGATGCGCGGTGTCGCCCTGTGCGGACGCGCGCGCAAACGCCTCTTGTTCGATTTCGACCAACGCCTGCGCTTGCCAATACGCGCGGCGCGCGGCGCGGTCGCGAAGAATGTCAACGGGCGCGTCTTGCGTTTCGCCGGTGTAGGTTTCTGCGCGTTCGCTTTCATCCTCCACCTCGCGAATAAATTCTGCCGCTTCCAGCGCGCGCGCGACTTGCAGCTCTTTTTCCGCCTCCAAGTATTCGCGTAGTTCCTGCGCTTCGTCCGCGCGCAAATTCGGTTGTGCCATGAATGTTTGTCCTGAAAAAATTTTTATCGCATCAAGACTCGGCAATCACCGGCGACTTGCCGGCTTTGACGAGCGCGACATTGACGCGCGCAATCAATTCGCGCGGCGCGAACGGTTTGACAATGTAATCGTCCGCGCCGCCGCCGAGCCCCTGAATCACGTCGCTCTCGGCGCCTTTGGCGGTGAGCATCAACACAATCGGCGCGGGTTTACATTCCGCTTTGATTTTTGCCGTCGCCGTCGGTCCGTCCATTTTGGGCATCATCCAATCCATGATGACGACATCGGGCTTTTCTTGTTTGCACAGGGCAACGCCCTCTTCGCCGTTGGCGGCAGTAATGACGTCGAATCCCGCTTTTTTGAGTTTGACCTGAATCAGCCGCCGCACATCGTCTTCATCGTCCACTGCCAGTACCTTGACAGACATGTTCAACCTCCGTGATTGAATCTTGAATTTATTGCGTAAAGATGCGAATTTCTTGTACGAGTTTTTCCATGTCGAACGGTTTGGTCACAAAATCGGACGCGCCCAATGCGAGGACGCGCGCCCGCGCCGCCGTTTTCAAATCGGGACTGCCGGTCATGGCAATCACGGGAATGTCCGCCGTCTCGGGCGACTCTTGAAGCGCGCGCAACACGGCGAACCCGTCCATGTCGGGCAATCGCATGTCGAGCAAAATCAACGCGGGATGCCGCGCGTTCGCCCGCGCCAGACCGCTTGTGCCGTCCGCCGCCGTTTCCGCGCGCAAACCATTTTTTTCGAGCGCGGTTTGCAAGAGACGACGCACGTCGGCATCATCGTCAATAATCAACACGGGACCGTGCGGCGCCGTATGCAGCATTTTGGAAACCGTATCGAGCAATTCGTCCTGCGCGACAGGTTTGGGCAAACTGTACGCGGCGAATTGCACGCGCGCGGGGTCGTCGGCAAAAATCGTTAGCGCGAGCGTTGGAATATCGCGCGTGAGCGGGTCCGATTTCAACGCGAGCGCGAGTTCGTCGCCGCGCAGGTCCGGCAAATCAATATCCAGCGTGATGAGGTCGGGCAAATTTTCTTGAATGTCCGCCTGCGCCTCTTCCGCCGAATGTGCGACGCGCACAACATATCCCGCTTTTTGTAAATGATGTTGGAGCAAACGCGCGACATCGGCATCATCTTCAATCACCAAAATCGTCGCGCCCGCGCGAACGTGCGGTTCCCTCTCAACGACTTGGGGCGAAACCGGTTCCGTCGTTTGCATCGCTAACGGAATCGTAAAATAAAACGTCGAACCTTTGCCCAATTCGCTCGTGACGCCAACCGCACCGCCTTGCAGCTCGATGAGCTGTTTCACAATCGCAAGCCCCAAACCCGTGCCGCCGATTTCGCGTGTCATGGAATTGTCCACGCGATAAAAACGCGTAAACAATTTTTCTTGGTCTGCTTGCGAAATGCCGTAACCATTATCAATCACCGCGACGTGCGCGAATTCATTTTGTTTTGTGATTTCGATGCGGATGGCGCCGCCTGCTTGCGTGTACTTGTGCGCGTTGCTCACGTAATTGGTGAGCACTTGAATTAATTTGTCCCTGTCGCCCATCACTTGCGTCGCAGACGCGTCCACATTCACCGCGAGCGTCTGCTCTTTTTCTTGAATTTTTTGCTGCATCGTCGCGACGACGAGTTGCGCAATTTCGTTCAGGTCAACGGGTTCGGATTTGATTTGAATGCGTCCCGATTCCATGCGCGAAATGTCGAGCAAATCATTCACGAGCGCGACGAGCCGTTCCGCGTTTTTGAAAACAACGCCGAGATAATCCTGCACCTCGTCGTTGATTTCGCCCGCGTCGCCATCAAGCACCATTTCGGTATATCCCTTGATGCTCGTCAACGGCGTGCGGAGTTCGTGCGATACGAGCGACACAAATTCCGTTTTCATGCGGTCCACTTGTCGCGCGTGCGTCACATCACGAAACACATAGAGGTCGCCCAACATGCCCGCGTCATCGCCGCCTGCAGCGGAGCGCACGGGCGTGACATGAAATTCCAATTCGCGTTCGCGGGGCCATTGCTGTGCGACGAATCGCCGCGCGTTGTCTTGCGTCGGAGCCGACTCATCCAAAAATTTCGGTACGCCAAAAATCTGTTCCAACAGTCTTTCCAACGTCTCTGTGGTTTGCCCCACAATGTTTTCGGCGGGCGTCTCGAACAATTCCACAAAACGGCGATTGATGTCGAGCACGCGGCGTTCGGGCGAAATCAAAACCAGCGCTTCGTCCACGCTGTCGGTAAGCGCGCGAATGCGCGCTTGACTCGCGCGTTCCGCGTCCAATGCGCGCGCGAGGTCGCGTTTGTTTTTTTCCAATTGATTCGCAATCAAGGCGATGGCGAGCGACACCAAAATAAAAATCGCGACGCGCAGCCAATCTTGCGCGGTCACGGGTGAGTTGTAATAGGGCGATTCCAAAAAAAGAATGTGCGCGGCGGCGCCAATGCCCATGCTCAAAACGGCGGGACCGAATCCGCCGCGCCACGCGCTAATGACGACGGCGATATAAAAAACGGAAAAGATGCCGCGCTCGAACGCGGGCAAAAAAACAAAACTGAGCAGCAGCGCTACCAAACTGACCGCCACCGCCGCCGTGTACCCGCGCAACTCATCCAACGCCTGCGCGCCGCGCTTGGAGGGGGCGGGAAAATAGTTTTTCAGAACGCGCCACAGCAGCCACGCCGCGATAAAAGAAATCGTCTTGTCGAGCGGGTCGCTGAGCAAACCCTGAATCGTCGCCGCTTGCAAAACATTCGCGCCGGTGGCAGTGAGCAGCGCCGCCAAAAAATCTGCGCCCGTGCCCGTGACGTTTCCAAACACAAACGCCGCAATCGGCGCGGAAACCAACGCCGCGCCCACACCGACCAACAGCCCCGCGAACACGACGGTGCGAAAATGCTCGAACGCGCCGCGCGCCACCGCGTACCCCGCCGCCCAGCCGACAAACGCCGATGTGATGGCGAACGGGTACAGCGCAGGATTGTTTTGCAGTGTACCCGCCAGCAGATTTGAAAATGCGCCCACCGCCGCGCCCGCGAGCGGACCCATCAGCGCGCCAACCAGAATCGTGCCGATGGAATCGAGATACAACGGGACGACTTGTACGGACTCGACGGCAGCGCCCAACACGAGATTCACGCCGACCGCGAACGCAAGCAGCAGCGCGTA
>CAZXYP010000320.1:0-6584 GCA_964644955.1 uncultured Anaerolineales bacterium
CACGAATTTGCGTTCGGCGTGACGAACGACAATCCGCATTTCGGCGCGGTGCATCATCCGTGGCATTTGGATTGCGTGCCGGGCGGTTCGACGGGGGGGGGGGCAGCCGCCGTTGCCGCGCGTTTCACATTCGGCGCGTTGGGTTCCGACACCGGCGGCTCGATTCGGATTCCCTCCGCGCTGTGCGGCGTCACCGGTATCAAGCCCACATACGGACGCGTGAGTTTGCGCGGTGTGATTCCGTTGAGTTGGAGCAATGACCACGCGGGACCGCTCGCGCAGACGGCAGAGGATTGCGCGTTGATTCTGCAAGCGATTGCGGGCTATGACGCGGGCGACCCGGTTTCGGCGAACGTCCGCGTCCCCGATTTCTCGGCGCGACTGGAGGAATCGGTGCGCGGTTTGCGTTTTGCCGCGCCGCGCGGTTATTTTGAACAAAGTGTGGATGACGAAATTTTACGCGCCGTGCGCGAAGCCGAACGCGTATTGGAGGAGTTGGGCGCGGTGCGCGTGGAAAAGGAATTGCCGGACGCGCCGGAAATGTTTGAAACGAATCGCGTAACCTTACGCGTGGAAGCCGCGACGTATCATCGCGATTGGTTGGAAACGCGCCAAGCCGATTACGGCGCGGATGTGTACACGCGGCTCAAAAGTTTTCAATCCATTCGCGCCGACGAATACGCGCGTGCGCGCCGCCGCCAAGCGGAATTAACGCGCGCGCTCGATTTGTTTTTCGACGACGTGGATTTTTTCATCACGCCCACCACGCGCATTGTCGCGCCGCGCATCGGCGGCGACGCGGTTTCGCTGGCGGCGCATTTGACCGCGTTCACCGCGCCATTTGATGTAACGGGCGTTCCTGCAATTTCAGTCCCATGCGGCTTTACGCGCGCCGGTTTGCCCATCGGCTTGCAAATCGTCGGACGCGCGTGGGACGAAGCGCGCATTCTTCAGGTCGCGCATCAATACCAACGCGTCACGGATTGGCACGCGCAAGTGCCGCCTCTTTTCGCGTAAAAAAAAAGAACGGCGACCGCAGTCGCCGTTCTTTACTTGTCACAATACATCACGTGCGTTCTGCTGGCGTGATATTCGTATTCTTGCCCGTTCGCTTCCAACACAATCAAATAGCCCGGCGTAATCACCTGCGCATACATCATGCCTTCGATGGGACAGCCGAGCGAAGAGTCGCGCCATTCCACAGGTTGCGCGTTGACCACCGTAATCGCGTCAGCAGGCACATTCGCGCGCTGTGTCAAATCTTGTTTGGCATCCTCAATTAATTTTTCCAACGTCGGGTCCTTGACAGACGGTTGATTTGTGGGGATCGCCGCGCGCGTAATCGTCGGCACGGGCGACGGCGCGAGAGTTGGCAGCGGTGACGGCAGCGCGGTAGGAACGTTGGCTGGCAAGGTTGTCGGCGGCTCGAAGGTTTGCGTCACGCCCAAACAGCCGTTCAGCAGCAATGTGACAGTCCATAAAAAAATCAGCGCAAAAAATTTTGGCATTCGTTTTGCTCCCGTCACAATGACGTGCGATACGGCGCGCGTGTTCCATCATAACGGCGTGATGCGCGCGCCGTCCGCGCTCAATTTGAGGACATGCGTTTCGCCGTTCACGTTGAGCTTCCGCGCGGTCTCGCACATGGCATCGCGCACGCGCGCCGCAATTTTTGGCGAAGGCGCGAGGGCGAGCAGACTCGGACCCGCGCCGCTCAATGCCGCGCCGCCCGCGCCCGCCTGCCGCGCCGCCGCGAGCAGTTCGGGCATTCCCGCGACCAAATGTTCGCGGTACGGCTGATGCAAACGGTCTTGCGTGCCAACCGCCAACAAATCGGAATTTTCGGTGAGGAACGCGAAGGTCAATAACGCCGCGCGTCCGATATTGTGTACCGCGTCCGCGCGCGGAATTTTTTTCGGCAAAATTTTGCGCGCAAATTTCGTCGAAAGCGCGTGGTCGTGAATAAACAATACGGCGCGCCACGCGCGCGGCGGTTCCACACTGACGCTGGAAACGTTCGCGCCTTCAAACGCGGAAACGGTAAAGCCGCCGAAAATCGCCGCGCTCACGTTGTCGGGATGTCCTTCCCATTCGTTCGCCAATTCGAGCAATTCAAAACGCGACAGCGGTTCGCCCGCCAACACATTCCCCGCCAGCAAGCCGCCGACCAATGCCGCCGCGCTCGAACCCAATCCGCGCCCGACGGGAATGCGATTCGTCATCGTGATATGCACGGGCGGCAGCGGTTTACCGATGCGTTTGTAAAACAATTGCATGTGTTCGATGGTCATGTTGGTTTTGTCGGCGGGGATGTTTTCGGTCAACCCGCGCACCTGAATTTTCCACGCGTCTGCGCGCTCGACCACAAGCGTATTCCACCAATCCAATGCCAATCCCAAACAATCAAAGCCCGGTCCGAGATTCGCCGTCGTCGCGGGCACATCTATTTTGTATCGCATTCGTTTGTCGTGTCCTCTGTGATGTCTTTGTCACAGTACATCACAGGTTTGGGTTTGGGACACAGATTTCACAGATTTTCACAGAGCAAACAAATCAAAATCTGTGTCATCCGTGTCATCTGTGTCCGAAATTGTGATGTACTGTGTCAGCCGTTTACTCAAGCCGCGCCTACAACTTGACGTTGCGCGCGCTCGCACATAGAATCGCGGCGATGGACAATCGCGCGCTCGACCAACTCATTCGTCTGCGTCAGAATTCCGAACTGCCCAACATTTACGACGTGGAACTCGCCAACATCCCGCTGTTGCGCGCGTACGATTCCGTCGAAGTGCATCTCGTCCTGTATCCGTTCAGCCGCCAGATTACGTCGGACGCGTATCGTTTCAATCCGTTCGAAGAATACGCCGAAGATATTTCCACGCGCCGCCGTTCGCTTTATACCCGCGTGCCGCGTCCGGCGGGCAGTCTCTTTGGCATTTTTCTCGGCGTCCTCATCATTTTGATTTTTCTGGTCATCAATCCGTCCGAAGTTTCGTCGCTGCAATCCTTTGTGGCCATTCTCGGCGCATATTTTATCGGCAAAGATTTGTGGAACGACATTGAAGCGTTGTTGGTCAATCTTTCCAAGAATTGGCGTGTGCGCTACCAGACCGATTATTATGCATATCAGGTCGAAAAAAACACGACGCTCACCAATTATTCCGCGCTGGCGCGTGAACAACGTTACGGCAAGGCGTCGCTGCTGCCCGAACGAATGGAATTTATTTCGAGTTCCAATTCCAAAACCGCGCGTCTGAAATTTTCACCTGCCGAGCTGCGCGGTTTTCAACACGAGGTCGCGCATATTTTGGCGATGCGTTTTGACGAAGCCATCCGGGACGAATTGGAAAACGCCGGTTACATGTTCAGCGTCAAAATCAGTTTGAACCGCCGCGTCTTGTTTGTGCGCGCGGCACACGAATTTTTTCAATCGCTCAATGCGGGAAAGCGCGGCTGTTTGAATTTTCAGAACGAATGGACCTCTGATGCCGCCCTCGCGCGCAACGCGTATTTTTTGGGCAATCTCCGCTTTCTTGCCGCGCAGCGACTCGTACCCGCCATCACAATTATTTCCGCGCAAGATCCCGCCGCGCGCGCCTAAACTTTATTTGCGTCGCGCTTTCGCCGTTTTTTTCCCGGTCGGAGCGAATATTTTTCGATACGCCACAATGCCGTACTCGATGCGTTCGCGCGCCGCCGCCGCGCGTTCCCAGCCGAGCGTTTTCACGTGCGCGCCTTCAAGGTCTTTGTACACTGCGAAAAAGTGCGCGCATTCCGCGAGAAAGTGCTGCGGAATATCGCCAATGTCGTGATAATCGCGAAAGAACGGGTCATTGACCGGCACGGCGAGAATCTTGTCATCGGGTTCGCCGCGGTCTTTCATGCGAAACAGTCCGATAGGGCGCGCCGTTATGACGCAGCCCGGAAACGTCGGTTCGTTCGTCATGACAAAAATATCAAACGGGTCGCCGTCGTCATACAGCGTTTGCGGAATGAATCCGTAATCGCCCGGATACACCATCGAAGAGTACAAGACGCGATCAATCCGAATCGTCCCCAACTGTTTGTCAAACTCGTACTTGTTGCGCGAACCCTTTGGAATTTCGACCACCACATGCACCACCGCCGGGTCCGCCGGTCGCGCGGGAATATCATGCCAGAGATTCATTCAGCCCCCTTTTCAAATATCGAGCGCGCGCAATAACGCGTCGCTTTCCGCCGGCAGTGTGTCAATTTGAAATCCCGACGCGAGCGCGAATTCCGGGTCTTTTAACCCATTCCCCGTTAGCACGCACACAATCGTCTGCCCGCGCGTCAAATTCCCTTCACGCTGTTTTTTGAACAAACCCGCCACACTCGCCGCCGACGCGGGTTCGCAAAAAACGCCCTCGCGCGCGGCGAGAAATCGGTACGCATCGCCAATTTCCTCGTCCGTCACCGCGTCAATCAATCCGCCCGATTCATCGCGCGCGCGCATCGCACCGCGCCAACTCGCGGGGTTGCCGATTTTAATCGCGGTCGCAATCGTATGCGGGTCCGAGACGGGAACGCCGCGCACCAATGGCGCCGCGCCCGCGGCTTGAAAGCCCCACATTTTTGGCAGCGCGCTGTTTTTGCTTGGCGCGTATTCGGTGAATCCTTTCCAATACGCGGTAATGTTGCCCGCGTTGCCGACGGGTAAAGCGAGAAGGTCGGGCGCGCGCGCGAGGTCGTCCACAATTTCAAACGCCGCCGTTTTTTGTCCTTCCAAACGAAACGGATTGACGGAATTGACAATCGCGAGATTGTGCGTCTCACCCAGTTCGCGCGTGAGTTCGAGTGCGCGGTCAAAGTTGCCGTCAATGGCAAGAATGCGCGCGCCGTACACGAACGCTTGCGCGAGTTTGCCGCGCGCGATTTGTCCCGACGGAATCAGGACCACACACCGCAAGCCCGCGCGCGTTGCGTATGCCGCCGCGCTCGCGGACGTGTTGCCGGTAGACGCGCAAATCACGGCGCGCGCGCCGCTCTCCGCTGCTTTTGCCATCGCCACGACCATGCCGCGGTCCTTGAACGAACCGGTCGGATTACAGCCCTCGAGTTTCAAATACACATCGCATTCCAATTCGCGTGACAATGCGTCCGCGCGCACGAGCGGCGTATCGCCTTCGCCCAATGTTAGCGCGGGCGTCTGCGCGGTGATGGGCAGATAGGATTTGTAGTGTTGAATAACTCCGCGTAAAGACATGATTGTCGTTTCCAAAAAAAATTTTTCGCGGTGTGAACTATTTCATTGCGCGCATGTGACGCGTCTGCGACAATACAAGCACACGAAAGGACACAGCGATGAATGATTCCATGACCATTACATTTTGGGGCGTGCGCGGCAGTTATCCCGTCACCTCATCTGAAACCTCCGCCTTTGGCGGCGACACGCCGTGTGTAGAAATTCGCGCGGGCGAACAGGTTTTGATTTTGGATGCCGGCACCGGCATGATTGCGTTGGGTAAGGAACTTGTTCGCTGCACGCCGCAGGAAATTTTGCTGTTGCTCTCCCATTGGCATCACGACCACACGCAGGGGCTGCCCTTTTTCGCGCCCCTGTATCAAGCGTCAACGCGAATACAGGTCATGGCGCCCGCGCCTTCGGATGCGGCATTGGAAAATCAATTGGCTCACATCATGGCGCCACCAACTTTTCCGGTGCATTGGAACGAGACCGCCGCGCAAAAAACGACGCGCCGCCTCGCGCCCAACGCCGCGTTGAAATGGAATCCCGATCCCGCGTGCGCGCCGCTGGAAATTCGCGCGTACCATTCGTTGGCGCATCCGGGCGGCGTCATGGTTTATCGCGTGAATTGGCGCGGGCGCTCGGTCGTGTATGCAACCGATATTGAAGGTTACGCGTATGCCGACCGCCGCTTGATTTCCTTTGCGCTTGACGCCGATGTTTTGATACACGACGCGCAATATACCACGCAAGAATATCTCGGCAGCACGGGCATGTCGAAACAGGGCTGGGGACATTCCACGCCGGCGATGGCATTGGATGTCGCGCGCGCGGCGGGCGTGCAACATTTGATATTGTTTCATCACGACCCGCAGCACAATGATGATACCATTGCTCGCAATGTGCCACAAACCGAAACGGGTGCGCCGCGCGTGAGCGCCGCGCAGCAAGGACTGTGTGTGGAACTGCACCCGGACGACGAAACCACAGCAGAAACTTTGCCGCGCGCCATGAGCCCGCACGCGGCGATACCACAAGGGGATTGACCATGCTCGCGCAGCGACTCTATAATTCAAACATGCCGCACACAGTTTCGCGCATCGCCAAAGTGACTGCGTTAGCAGCGAGTGAACTCTTTTCTGCATTGTCGCGCGCGGAATTGGAACGCGTCGCCGAACAATGGAGCGCCAAAACATTTTTCGCCGGAACGATTTTGTTTGGCGCGCAGCAGCCGGGCGATGGCGCGTACATTATCGTGCGCGGCACCATTAAGCTGCACATTGAACAGTTGGACGGCAGCGATGTCTTGATTGACATTTCCGGCGCGGGCGATGTGCTGGGCGAAATGAGCATCGTGGAGAATATGGGGCGTTCG
>CAZXYP010000321.1:0-5914 GCA_964644955.1 uncultured Anaerolineales bacterium
GTACAGGATGATTATGTAGTGGTGCGGCTGGTTGGTCCAAACAATGCGCCCAACAGTTTGTTCACGTGGGATGCGGGAGGGTTGGATTTGCAAAACGGCGCGCATCCGATTTTGCGCGTGGTCGCGCGCCCGGGCAGTTTCGTCATTGTGACCAATACGCCGACGGCGGAAAATGTCATCACGGCGGCGGCGATTGCGTTACGTGAAACCGATTTCGCGCGCGATAACGGCACGCCGACGCGCTTTCCGCGCAGTGTTGCCACGGCAACACCCATCATTTGGATTACCCGGGTACCCACGGCAGAGAATGTCGAAACGCGCGTGGCAATTGCGCAGCAAGCGACGGCAGTTGCCATCACGACCGGCACGTACACGCCCACGCCCGAGAATTGGATCGAGGTTACGGCGACGTTCACGCCGCTGCCGACGCGTACGCCGCAAGTGATTCCGGTCAGCACGCTGTATGCGCGCTTGACGCCGACCGCGCCGCCGACCAATACGCCGACCACGCGCGAATTGTTGACCAAGCCGCTGCCCGATTTTTTGCGCGGGATGCTGCTGATCGTGACCGACCGTTTCAAAGGGCAAGAGATTGCGGTGATGCGTCCCGACGGAACGATTACGCAAGCCTTGACCGGCGATGAATACTACCAGCTCGCGTTTGCGCGCGAACCGTTTTCCCCCGACCGACAGTATCGCGCGATCGTTGCCCCGGATGACCGCGACATTTTGCAAATCTGGATTCAAGACGAACGCAGCGGGGCGCAGCGATTGATTACGCATCTGCCGCGCGGGCTCGCCTATGACCCCGTTTGGTCGCCCGACGGCGGCAGAATTGCGTACGTGAGCCGCGAGAGCGGCAATGATGAAATTTACGTGTACGATTTGGGCAGTGAAACCGTTACGCAACTAACGCGCGGCGGCAACGCGTTCATTTACAAACAGCGCCCCACCTGGTCCCCTGACGGCGCTCAAATCGCATTCAAGGCGAATGACGGTACCTCCAATTTTCAAATCTGGCTCATGAACGCGGACGGTTCAAATTTGCAAAACATCAGCCAGAGTACCTCCAACGATACCGACCCGGTGTGGGTCAAATGATTTGTGCGGCTTGCGGTATGTTATAATGTTTTGCCGAATTCGCCGCATGGTTTGCCGCGCGCGAAATGAAATGCGCGTGGAATGCGCTGTTGAGTTGCCAAAATGATGCAGTGGTATTTGCTTTATACCAAAGTTCATGCCGAGCGACAGCTGGCGTCGCACTTGACGCATCTGGGGTACGAGGCGTATCTGCCGACCATTCCGGTGGTGCAGCCGCGCCGCGACCGCCCGGTGGACAAACCGTTTTTCCCGGGCTATGTGTTTATCCATTATGATTTGGAAGCGTTGGGCATCGGACGCCTTGCGTACACGCCGGGCTTGCGCAGTATTGTCATGTTTGGCGGTGAACCCGCGGTGGTTCCCGATGCCGATGTCGCCCGTATTCGCGAGCAGCTGGCAAAGCAGCAGCAGTGGGATAAGCGGGGTGTGCCGCTGCGCCACGGCGATGCGGTGGAAATCTTGTCCGAATCGTTTCAGGGCGTGGATGCGGTGTTTGACCGGACCTTGACGCCGAATGAACGCGTGCGCGTGTTCCTGCGGTATTTGGAAGAACATCGTTTGGAACGCAAACGCGTCGAGCGTTTGATTCCGTTGGAATTGGACGCGCATCTGGTGCGAAAAAAAGCAGCGCGTGATTGAACGCGGCAGCCGCTTGCAAGCGCGGATTGGTTTTTACCGCTTTACCGTTACCATGAGAGCGCAAACACAATGACGGGCGCCGGCGTGTGCCGGAAAATACGCGCGTCATTTTTGATTTACGGAGCAGAATGTGTTTCAACCGTTTGAATTCGGTTTTGTGCGCGCGGCGGTGGTGAGTCCCGTTTTGCGCGTGGCAGATGTGGATTTCAATGTCGCCGAAATCATTGCGACGCTGCGTCGCGCGGCGGATGCGGGCGCGTCGCTCGCGTTGTTTCCCGAATTGAGCGTGACCGGGTATTCGTGCGGCGATTTGTTTTATCAATCGCTGCTGCTTGAACGCGCGCGCGCGGCATTAGACACGCTGGCGCGCGCGACGGGAGAGTTGAGAATTGCGGCAGTGGTGGGTTTGCCATTACTGCAAGACGGCAAGATTTACAACTGCGCCGCGTTTCTGAACAACGGCGCGGTCGTCGGCATTGTGCCGAAAACGTATTTGCCCAACACGCAAGAATATTACGAAGCGCGTTGGTTCACTTCGTCGCGGTACGCGCAATTCGACGCGGTGGACATCAACGGCGCGCGCGTGCCGTTTGGCGCGGATGTTTTGTTTCGCGCGACGAATGTGTCGGGCTTGACGGTCGGTATCGAAGTGTGCGAAGACTTGTGGGCAATCAACGCGCCGAGCAGCGACAAGGCATTGGGCGGCGCGACGGTTTTGCTGAATCCGTCCGCGAGCGATGAAACGTTGGGCAAGTCATTGTATCGCACCGATTTGGTGACGCATCAGGCAGGGCGCTGTCTCGCCGCGTATTTGTACGCGGGCGCGGGACCGAACGAATCTTCGACCGATGTGGTGTTTGGCGGGCACAGTTTGATTGCCGAAAACGGCACGCTGTTGGCAATGGCGGAACGTTTTCGCTTTGATACGCAAATGGCAGTGGCAGACATTGACGTCGAGCGTTTGGTGAATGAGCGCACCAAGAACACGAGTTTCGCCACACAGACGCCGACGCGCGCGTATCGCACGGTGGAATTTGAATTGCCCCCCCCCCGTGCGACGGAACCGTATGTGCTGCGGCGTCCGTTGGCGCGCACGCCGTTCGTGCCGCAGGATTTGGAAAAGCGCGCGGAACACTGCCGCGAAATTTTTGCATTACAATCCACCGGGCTGGCGAAACGTTTGAAACATATCGGCGCGCAGCACGCGGTCATTGGTATTTCGGGCGGTCTGGATTCCACGCTTGCGCTGCTGGTGACGCTCAAGGCGTTCGATACGCTGGGTTTGCCGCGACAGGGCATTGTCGCCATTTCGATGCCGGGTTTTGGCACGACCGCGCGCACGAAATCGAATGCGGAGCAGCTTGCCGCGCAGTTGGGTATCACGTTTCGCACGATTCCGATTGCGGACGCGGTGCGGCAGCATTTCCGCGATATTGAACATTCCGAAACCACGCACGATGTGGTGTACGAAAACGCGCAGGCGCGCGAGCGCACGCAGATTTTGATGGATGTGGCGAATCAGGTGAACGGCATTGTCGTCGGGACGGGCGATTTGTCGGAACTCGCGCTCGGTTGGGCGACATTCAACGGCGACCACATGTCCATGTATCATGTGAACGCGGGCGTGCCGAAAACGTTGGTGCGCTATTTGGTGGAATGGGTTGCCGACGCGGAATTTTCCGGAGAGGTCACGCGTGTCTTGCATGACATTGTGGCGACGCCGATTACGCCGGAACTTTTGCCGTTGGACGATGACGGCAAGTCACAGCAGGAAACGGAAGCGACGATTGGTCCGTACGTCCTGCACGATTTTTTTCTGTATTACATGGTGCGTCATCAATTCGCGCCGCGCAAAATTTTTTTCCTCGCGCAGGAGGCGTTTGGCGCGCGCAGCGGCGCGCCCGAATACGACGACGCGACGTTGTTGAAATGGCTCGGCGTTTTTTACAAACGTTTTTTCTCACAGCAGTTCAAACGCTCCGCAATGCCGGACGGTCCCAAAGTGGGCTCGGTCGCCTTGTCGCCGCGCGGCGATTGGCGCATGCCCAGCGATGCGAGCGCGGCGTTGTGGCTGCAAGATTTGGAAGCATTAAAGCGGGGCGCATAGCTTGAACATCGTCGCGATTGTTATTTCGTTCAATCGTTTGGGCATGGTGCAGCGGTGCATCCAATCACTGCGCGCGCAAACGCGCAAACTCGACGCGATTTTGGTGGTGGATTCCAGCACACAGCCCGACGTTCGCGTATGGCTAGAAACACAGCACGATGTGCAGAGCATGTTTGTCGGCAATGAAGGCTCGGCGGGCGGGATGCATCACGGTTTGAAACGGGCGTTGGCGCACGATTTTGATTGGATGTGGTTGTTTGATGACGATGTGGTTGCGACGCCCGACGCGTTGGCGCAGCTGCTGGCGGTTTTGGAACGCCGTCCGGAATTTCAAATTGTCAATGCCTTGTCGGTTCGAGAAGGCGACGCATCGCGTCCTTCTGCCGGCGCGATTCAATGGCGCCAAGACCCGGATGATTATTTGTATGGCGTGCTGGTGGAAACGAATGCCGAGATTCGTACGCGCGCCGATGCGGACGGTTTGATTGACACGGTCGGGGGGCAGCTGTATCAGGGCACTCTGATTTCAAAAGCGGTGGTTCGCCGCGTGGGTGTGGTCGAAACTCAATTTTTTACGCGCGGCGACGAGGTGGAATATGCGCTGCGGATTATGCGCGCGGGGTATCGTATTCCGATTTGCGTTCACAGCATCGTGACGCACCCGTCATCCAATACAATTTTTCTGCGGCTGCCGGGACTGCTGGTGCCGTTCGGCAGAATGACGAGCGTCAAGCGTTACTATAGCATTCGCAACAGTTTGTGGATTCGGAAAATGTATTATCGCGGGCATCCGTTTTGGTTGTATGCGTTCAAGCGGACTGCCGCCGGCATGTTTCAGGAATTGGTTGTGGAATCCGACAGGTCATGGCGCGAACGGCTCAAAGGTTGTGTCGTCGTCCTGCGCGCCGCGCGTGCGGGATTGCGGCTGCCGGCGGCGTTTCAAGAGCCGGTTCGCGCGCCTTGGACGCAAGTATCGGCTGCGACGCGCGACTATGAACGCTGAAAGCAGAAACACGCGCGAGAAATTTTTCGCAAGCATGGCGGCGCTGTGCGCGCTCGCATTGGTTCTGTTTGTTTTGCGCGAACCGTTGGTGCGCGCGTTAACAAGGAATGTGGCGTGGCTCACGGTGGCGCAGGATGTGACGACGGGCGACGAAGCGCAGATATGCCCGGTGTTGCATCTGGCGAATCATGCGCCGTCATCGCCGGCATTGAATTTTCCCGTTATCGGCGGGTTGTACGCGTATGCAGTACGCGACGATGTGCGCGCACATCAGGAATTTGCGCGCGTGAACGAGCCGACGGCGGTGGATTTGTTTTGGCTCGGCTGTGCGGCATGGCGCGCGGGGGATAAGGCACGCGCGTTGGACGTGTGGCGCGATGCGGGCGCGGAATCCTATTTCATTCAGCGCGCCAAGAGCGCATATCAAGCGCGTGATGTATCGCGCGCTGTGGCTTTGTATGAAATCGGTTTGCAGCTTGCGCCGAATTCGAAGGAGGGTTGGGACGATCTGGCGGAAATGCAGTTTGACCGCGCGGTGGGCGGGCAGTTGTCGTGGAATGCGGCGTTTCCTGTGTTTGAACACCAAATCGAATTGGACCCCGAAAATGCGATGGCGCATTATCGTATCGGTTACGGCTTGTGGACGAGGCGCGGTGATTGGGAGCGGGCGGAAACGGAACTGCGGTTCGCGTGGGCGCGTGACAAGAATTGGTTGATTGCGTATGCGCTGGGGAGTTTGCTGGTGGATCGCGGCAAGAGCGAACAGGCAGTCGAATTGTTAGAGTATGCGTTTTCAAAATCGGATAATGCGTGGACGCGTTTCAATCGAATGCGCGCGTATGCCGGTGTAGGGCGCTGTGCAGATGCAGAAATTGCCAGAACGGAATTGTTGTCCGCGTATCCTGATATGTTGAATCCGCTGCGCGCGTGGTGTCGCGCTAATGCGGCGTGTGGTTGCAAGTCACTTCCTTGAGCTCATTGTCTTTACTATGGTAAAAAAAATGCTGCGGCGAATTCCGCCCGACACGGTGCTGCCTGTTTTGACAGGACCGTTGCGCGGCGCG
>CAZXYP010000321.1:5924-6569 GCA_964644955.1 uncultured Anaerolineales bacterium
ATGCGTGGACGCGTTTCAATCGAATGCGCGCGTATGCCAGCGTGGGTCGGTGCGTAGAGGCGAAAAGTGCCGAAATGGAATTGGTGTCCAAGTATCCTGATATGTTGAATCCGCTGCGCGCGTGGTGTCGAGAAAATGCTGCATGTGTTTGCAATTTGAATCCATGAATTTTCAAGAACCGGGACAGCATGGCAACTGAAACAATGGCCGGAGTCTCTCCGACAGGTGCAACGCGCCACGAAACGCCATTTTTTGCGGCCGTGCTACGCGGGGCAGGTGCGCTGTACGTCAGTACCATTATTTCGTTTCTCGGGCGACTCGTTTTTGTTATTCTCGTCGCGCGATTGGCGGGTGCGGACGTATTGGGCGTCTATACCATCGGTTTTGTATCCATGCAGGTTTTGTCCATGGTCGCATTGTTCGGCATTGACGTCGCGTTGATGCATTATGCCAGCCCGGCGTTTCGTGTCGGGAACAAGGTTGCGTTGGGCAATTTATTCTGGGCGAGCCTCTTATCGTCGCTCTTTTTCGCCGTGTTGTTGGGCGCGGGCTACTGGGTCGTTATTCCACACTACCCAATTGTCGGTGTTTCAACTGGTGGAACTCAACAGGCGCTCCAATGGTTTGCCTTTGCCTTGCCGTTTG
>CAZXYP010000322.1:0-6543 GCA_964644955.1 uncultured Anaerolineales bacterium
CGTCGCACACCCAAAACTTGAATTCCGCCACATCAATCGAATCCAAATCTTCTTGGGTTGCCCCGGTCGCGCCGCCGAGTTTGTTGAACGCGTTCACCACCGCCGTCTTGTCGCCCGCATAGACCTCGCATTGTTTCCCGTCCAAACTTTCCGTGCCGGACAGTTTGAAATCGGCAGGATTGATGCCCGCTTCCCCAAATGAATTGAGAAATTGCGCTGACGAAAGCGGCGGCTGCGCGATGGACGCGGCTTGCGGCGGAGCTTGATACCACTGCGCTTCGGTCGCCCCAATCAAGGGCACAGGACCCTTGACATACGCGGTGTTGTTATGACTGATGACCTCGAAAGGTGTCGTCGGGTCAATGCCGAGAAACGCCGTTAATAAACCTTGTACCACAAAATGCGCGTCCTGCCGGTTGACCTCGCCTTGCATCGTCACGAGGGTCATGGTCTCGTTCGGGTCGGCGGCAGTTGGGGTGGGCGCGCCGGCTGCCATGAAATTGCCTTTGCCGGTAATGGCAAGTTTCACGCGATAAATGGTGGCATCTTTGGCTTTGACCAGCGCTTGCGCGAGCGTGCCTTGCTGCGCCGGATCGTCGGACGGCGCGGTAACGGTGGGTGGGACGGCGGTTGGCGGTTGCGGCGTTGCGGTTGGCGGCACGGGTGTCGGCGTTGGCGCCGGCGCCGCGCACGCGGCAGCGAAAATGGTCAGCAGAATGAGGATGACGAACGAGCTGGAAAATGATTTCATGAAAACTCCTTGACGCGCCCCCGACGCGCGCTTATGGTTTAGGGGTCGGGGCTTGGCTTTCTTCCGTGATGGGCACCTGAAAATCTCTGGCATCGGGCGGCGCCGTGATGGCAATGTCCGCATTGTGGTCATACAAATGCACCGTCAGTTGCACCGTCGCCCGGTTGTTTGGGTTGGACGGGTCGTGTCCTTGCACCAAGCCGGTCAGACGGTGCAGAAAACCGTCGGCGCATGTCCACACGCGAAATTCTCCCACGTCGAGCGCCTGCAATTGATTGTTGGCTTGGGCGCTGCCCGCAATGCCGAGCAGCCCCACCGCGAGTTTGGGGTCGCGTGCGTACCAAATCTCGCACGACTGTCCATCAATGGTTTCACTGCCCGCGTTTTGAAACTCTGCGTTTTGGATATCTTGGGTTTCGAGCTGCGCGAGCAGACTTTTGACGCCGGGCGCATCGTGCGTCACGTTGCCCAATTCCTGCGGAAAGCGATACCACTGCGCGGGATTTACGCCGGGGATGCCGTTAAGCCCTTTGATAAACGTAACGCCGTCCAGCGTGATAAACTCAAACTTGGTCGCTTGCCCCGTCGCATTCATGATGCCCGACAGCGTGAGCTGTCGGTTCTCACCGCTTTCCGCGCCTTGCGCGTTCAAGCCGGGTTGTTGGATGGTTTTTGAATCTTGAGTCAAGGAAACTTGAGATGTAATTTCGTAACGGACATTGCGCACGTCGCGCGTTCTGGCGAGCGCGTCCGTAATCGCAAAAGACAGCTGCGGTTTGACAAAAGTCGAGGGGATGGTTGCGGCAGCGTCCGCGCGTGCGATTGGGGCGAGAGTTTCGGCGGCGGGGTGCGCGGGAGATTGCGGTCGCGATTCGCCGCCGCACGCCGCAATCGTCAATACAAGCAATGTGGCGGCGAGGATTTGAAAACGAAAATAAAAGCACATACCGGTTGACTTGCGGAGCGCGCAAGTTCGATTCATTGTAACCGATTGTGGAGAAATGACCAAAGCGAAATTCGCTTGACAAACGAAAAAGGGTGCGGTTATAATCCTCATAAATTTTTAATAAACGCGCAGGTCGGACAAAAAGGATTCGTTGGGTTGGATTTGAGGTTTGTCATGAATCAAGAACCATTGCAAGAGGCGCCGCCGGCGCTGCCGCCGCTTCCGCATGTTGCGACGGTAACGGAATCGCTTGTTTCCTTCGAAATGCCGGAACCGGAAGCCCCGCCCCAAGCCGTCGCGCCTTCGGGTTGGGAACTGGCGCTGTCAAGTTATACGCAGGGGCTTGTACTGGAATCGAAGGTTGTCGGGTATAATCGCGGCGGGTTGTTGGTGGATTTGGGAGACGTGCGCGGTTTTGTGCCATCTTCGCAATTGAGCAATTTTCCGCGTCGTTCGACCGAGCAAGAACGCGCGCAGGAATTGGCGCAATACGTGGGCAAAACGCTGCGGCTCAAGGTGATTGAATTGGACCGCGCGCACAATCGCTTGATTCTTTCGGAACGCGTCGCGCGTCCCGCAATTTCGCGCAGTGAGCAACTGCTCAATTCCATTCAACCGGGACAACAATTGACCGGCACCATTCGCAATGTGACTGACTTTGGCGCGTTTGTGGATTTGGGCGGCGTGGAAGGTTTGATACACGTTTCGGAAATGTCATGGCAGCGCGTGGGACACCCGCGTGATGTGTGCACCGCCGGCGCGCAAGTGCAAGTGTATGTGATTGATGTCCAACGCGAACAGCGCCGCGTCGGTTTGTCGCTCAAACGGTTAATGCCGGACCCGTGGGCGCTCGCGGCACAGCATTATAAACCGGGCGATACGGTGGATGCCGTCATTACCAACATTGTTTCGTTTGGCGCGTTTGCGCGTTTGCCCGAAGGCATCGAAGGATTGATTCATACGTCCGAATTGGCGGAAGGAAATTTTTTGCATCCGAACAATGTGGTGCGCGAAGGCGATACGGTGTGCGTGCGTGTCATGAATATTGACCCCGTGCGTCAACGCATGGGTTTGACCCTGCGCCAAAATCCCGCGCCGTCCCCCGCGCCGCTTGCCGGTCCGCTCGAAGTGGATGACAGTTATTGGAATAGTCTCGTACACGAATAATGCCCCGACGTTCCCCCCCTCCCTCCGACGCGCCGCCGCCGCGAAAAAGCGCGCCGCCACCGTCGTCCAAAAATGACCACTCTCGTTTTCGACTCAATCTCAGCGCGCATCGTAAACGCGAAATTGCGGCGATTGTGCTGATTGCGGTCGGCGCGTTGACGCTGCTCAGTCTGTTTGGTTTCGCTGGTTCCGTTTCGGCAATGTGGGCGACGCTGTTGACGCGGTTCGCCGGATACGGCGCGTACGCGCTGGCGCTGCTCGTCATTTATGCCGGTATCGGTTTATTTCGCCGTCAGGAAAATGTGTTTGGCGAATTTGAAATGCCGTGGGGACGCATCGCCGCGTTTGAAGTGATTTTTATGGCGGGCTGTGGTCTGCTTTCGCTGGCGATGGCGACGGATGACCGCGACGCGGTGCGACTCGCCGAAAACGGACAGGCGGGCGGTTATCTCGGTTTGGCGGTGGCTTCGCTGTTGACGCGCGCGTTTGGGATTGTGCTGGACCCGAATTGGGCGGCGGTGCTGGCGTCACTTGTGTTGATTGTCTTGATTTTGGTGATGCTGCGCTATGCGTTTGATTTGACGGGCTTGGGCGCATTCGTGACGCGCACGCTGGAGAATTTGCGTCCGACGCCCTCCACCGCGACCGCGCCGCCCGCGCGTTACGCGCCGCCGACACAGCCGCAAACCGCGCCCCCCGGACATTCGCTGGTGCAATTGCCTCTGCCGCGTCAAGCGCCGCCGGTAGTGGAACCGGAACTCGAAATCGCAGAGGACGAACCGCTTGTTGACAAGAAACCCGCCGCGCCGCGTTTGTCGTTTTTGAATTTAGGGCGCAAAACTGAAAAAGCAAAAACACCGTCGCCGTCGCCAACCGCTGACCCGCTGCTCGCGGTGCCGCACGCCAAAGCCCTCGAGCGCATCGGACACAATCCGTCGTTTGACTTGTTGGAAATTTCTTCGGAAGCCGCTTACGCGCAGGCGACCGCGGTCCAAAAAGCGCGCATCATCGAAGAAACGCTTTCGCATTTTGGTATTCCCGCGAAAGTGGTGGAAACGAACGCGGGTCCGACGATTACGCAGTTCGCGGTCGAACCCGGATTCATTGAACGCAAAGGGCTGGACGGCACGCTCCAACGCCGCAAGGTGCCGGTCAATCGCATTCTCGCGCTGTCCAATGATTTGGCGCTTGCGCTCGCCGCGTCGCCGATTCGTATCGAAGCGCCGGTGCCGGGACGGAGCTATGTGGGCATCGAAGTGCCAAATGAAACGATTGCGATGGTGAGTTTGCGCGGCGTGTTGGAATCGGCGGAATACAAAAAAGTGATGCAAAAAGCGATTCTGCCGTTCGCGTTGGGACGCGATGTTTCGGGCGTGGCGAAAGCGGATGATTTGGGCAAGATGCCGCATCTGCTCATTGCGGGCGCGACGGGTTCGGGTAAATCCGTCGCCATCAATGCCATCATTGCGTGTTTGTTGTTTGCGCACTCGCCCGATGAACTGCGATTGGTGATGGTGGACCCGAAACGCGTCGAGTTGGTGAATTACAATGGCATTCCGCATTTGCTCGGCGAAGTGATTACGGATGTGAATCAGGTGGTGCCGGCGCTGCGTTGGGCGACGCAGTTGATGGATCTGCGGCTCGAAGCATTCTCGAAAGCCAAAGCGCGCAACATTGAAGCATACAATCAAAAGATGGAGAAAGAGAACGGCGACAAACTGCCGTACGTCGTCATTATCATTGACGAATTGGCGGACTTGATGCTTGCCGCACCCGATGACACGGAAAAATTGATTACGCGTTTGGCGCAGCTCGCGCGCGCGACGGGCATTCATTTGATTCTCGCTACACAGCGTCCGTCGGTGGATGTGGTGACGGGTCTCATCAAGGCGAATTTCCCCGCGCGCATTTCGTTCGCGGTGACGAGTTCGGTGGACTCGCGCGTGGTGTTGGATTCGCCGGGCGCGGAAAAATTGTTGGGCCGCGGCGACATGCTCTACATGGCGCCCGATTCCGCGAAACTGCAACGTATGCAGGGCTGTTTTGTTTCGGACGAAGAGCTCGCGCGTTTGGTGAATCACTGGCGCAATCTGCAGGCGGACTTTGATTACACGCCCAAAGCGCCGTGGGACCATCCAAAACACAAGGCGGGTGAACCGGAAGAAAAAACCGGCGACGCGCTGACGGAAGAAGCGATTGAGGTGATTCGCACGACGAATCAGGCGTCCATTTCACTGCTCCAACGTAAACTCGGCATCGGTTACCCGCGCGCCGCGCGTCTGATGGACCAACTCGAAGAAGCGGGCGTCGTCGGTCCCGACGAAGGCAACGGCAAACCGCGTGCCATTTATTTGGACGAGAAACCCAAGAAAAAAAAATGAGTGGGTAGTGCGATGGTGCGGTGGTGCGGTGGTGCGATGATGGAATCGTATCGCGGCGCGCGTTTGACGCCGAAAAGCAATTGAGTGTCACGATGACGTACAAGACGCTCGAAAAGGGGAATATACGGCAGGGATGCCGTATATTCCATAGTTAGCCCACTTGTGCAAAAGGAGTAAGCATTCCGCATGGCAAAAACTCATCAAGAGTTTTTATCCGAATTTGATGATGAGCGTAGACCGCTTGTCAAGGCTTTGCTTGTAGCGATTAATGAAGCATGTCCTCATCTGACTGAAATCATCAAGTGGAACGCCCCTTCGTTTTGCGATAATGGAAAAGACCGCATGACGATTATGCTTCACAAGAAAAATAGTGTAGCTCTTATCCTTCATACCGGCGCCAAGCCCAAAGAAGATAAAAAAGCGCCGCGACTCTACGATGACAGCACCGGGTTACTTGAATGGAATTCCAATATTCGCGCTACAATTTCCTTTACAGGTATTGACGACTTTGTTGCTAAAAGAGACTTGTTCAAAAAAGCGGTAAAAACTTGGGTCTCCAAGACCAAAGACCTGTAGTATTAATTATTTCCGTCAACTCCGTCTGGCGGTATACCGCGTTGTGTGTAAAATCCGCAATCTAAAAACTGCCGGCAAGGGATGCCGCAGAAATGCGTGTGCGAACTCTGTTGGCGAAGATTCCTTTGCCATGATGGTTTTAACCTCAGGACGCGAAATCTACAACTTTCGGCAAACCGCCAAGATATCTTGCAGACTATTGTTTGGGTTAGTTTCAACAAGGGTTCTCTGTCAACAAAAGCGGTCTAACAAAGCGTGCAGCCGACTGGTGGGATTCTGCCGCATTTGCGAGCATTTTTCCGGCTTTGCGTTTTTCCTGCTCCCAAACAGAATCCACGCTCGCCCCACCGCCGCCAACGCAAACCGTTAGGCTGCCTATCGCTGCATATTCCAAAGTCGTCATCCGATTCATGAAAGGAAGAATGCTATGCCCGATTATGCTCACCCCTATGCTCTCGTGAGCACACAATGGCTGGCTAACCACCTTGATGACCCGAATGTCCGAATCGTGGAAGTAATTTGGGGATCGCAAGATGCCTACGGTTGGCGCGCTTATGCGGCAGGGCATATTCCCGGCGCGGTGGCTTGGGATTATGAAGCCGATTATCAAGAAGCGCAGGGTGATGTAATTGACCGCAACGTATTTGAGCAGCAGCTTTCCAGGTCGGGCATTACCCCTGAGATGACCGTTGTTCTATACAGCTCTGTGAATAACCTCTTGG
>CAZXYP010000323.1:0-6486 GCA_964644955.1 uncultured Anaerolineales bacterium
ATAACCTGTTTCGCCGACAAAAACACGTGCGTTCCGCCGAGGTCGAACGTTTGCTTGGCATGTTGGCAGACCCGTTCGCGGGCGCGTATGCGGGGCATACCATGCTCAGCAGCGCGGACATGCGCTTCAAGCCCGCCGTCGGCGTGGACAATCTCGAGCATGAAGTTTCGCAAGGCACTATTTATACATTGATGGATTCGACCGACCGCGCCGCGCGCAAGAGCGGTTGGGAACATTATCGCGATGAGTACCTGAATTTTCGCAACACGCTGGCGTCGCAGCTCGAGACCTCCATCAAGCAAAACGTCTTTTTGGCACGCGCGCGCAATTTTGAAAACACGCTTGCGATGGCGCTCGACGAGCAAAACATTCCGCCGCAAGTGTTTCATAATCTCATCGGCACGTTCAAAAAACATTTGCCCACCTGGCATCGCTATTGGCGTCTGCGGAAAAAAGTATTGGGCGTCGCGTCCCTGCATACGTACGACATTTGGGCGCCGCTCACTCCCGCAGCGCGTTCCATTCCGTTTGAAGAAGCCGTCGAGTGGATTTGCGCGGGGCTCGCGCCGATGGGTCAGGAATACGTGGACGTGGTGCGGCGCGGTTGTCTCCAAGAACGTTGGGTGGATGTGATGCCCAATCGCGGCAAACGCGAAGGCGCGTTTTCCTCCGGCACGCCCGGCACGCATCCCTTTATCGTCATGAGCTATGATAACAACATGGGCGCGCTTTCGACGCTCGCGCACGAGTTAGGACACTCCATGCACTCGTACCTGACGTGGCGGCATCAACCGATGATTTATTCGGGCTATGGGATGTTTGTCGCCGAAGTCGCGTCGAATTTTCATCAAGCACTTGTGCGCGCACACATGCTGGGCGAAATCACCGACCGCACCTTCCGCATCAACTTGCTCGAAGAAGCGATGCAAAATTTTCATCGCTATTTTTTCATCATGCCGACGTTAGCGCGTTTTGAATTGGTCGCGCACGAACGCGCCGAGCACGGCGAAGCATTGACTGCTGACGCGTTGAACGAATTGTGCGCCGATTTGTTTGCCGAAGGTTACGGCAGCGATTTGGAAATAGACCGCGCGCGCGACGGCGTGACGTGGGCGACGTTCGGGCATTTGTTTGTGGACTATTATGTGTTTCAATACGCCACCGGCATCTCCGCCGCGAACGCATTATCCAAACGGGTCTTGAGCGGCGCGCCTAACGCCGTCCCGGACTATCTCGCTTTTTTGAGCGCGGGCAGCAGCAAATATCCGCTGGATGCCTTGCGCGACGCGGGCGTGGACATGACACAGCCGGAACCTGTAGAAGCCGCATTCCGGGTGTTGGCGAGTTACGTAGAGCAATTGGAAGCATTACTCGGATAGGTTCGCGCTTTTGGCAATCGCGATTGCCGCAGCGCAAACATCATTTCAACTATGGCATCCCCGAATCTGAATCAGAGTCTCGACAATCTCAATCAAGAATTGAATCAAACGCAGCCGACCGAGAAATCGCAGCCGGTCATTCAAGACTTGAAAACCCAAATCCAACCGCTTGTGGAACAACCCGAAGCCGACCACACTCCGCATTATCAATCGTTGGGCGAACGGTTAAATCTCGCGTTGGTGGATTTGGATGTGGACCATCCGCGCCTTTCTGCCGCAATTCAAACTGTGCTGGACGAGCTTGCCGCTGTCGGCATTTGAACACCAAAACCCGCTTGAATCTCCGGCAACCGTATCCAAAGTTGATTCGTATATCCTGCGGAACGATTTTCATGACCCGTTCCCTACAGTGGAACATTACGCGGCGCGCTTGGAATTCAAAGCAAGGGGTATGCGTCAAATTTTTCGGCGATGCTATCGGGCGAATCGCAATTCATCGCAAACATAGTTTGCGCGCAACACATCGCAAATTCGACCTTGTATAATAAACATTCTTCCATCCAACACGATAGACCGTTTCGACCTTGGTCTTTGAGACCGTGACGCACAGCCCAAAGCAAGGAACAAGTTGAAAATCGCGCAAGGATATTGTAGAATCGTAAACATTCAGGAGGAAATAAAATGAATCAACCAATCAATGCCCCGATGACACGTAACATGTCGCTCGAAGAACAAGCAAAGGTCGAGCGCAGTTTTCTCACGCGCACGTTTTTGTGGATGACGCTGGGGTTGCTCACAACGGCTGTCGTCGCCTTTGTCGTCGCCACATCGCCGACAATGCTCCAGTTCATCTACGGCACCCCGCTTGTCATCTGGGGTTTGTTCATCGGTCAAATCGTGTTGGTGATTGCGCTGTCGGTTGCGGTCCATAAACTTTCGCCCGTCATCGCGACGCTTATCTTTTTCGGCTACGCGGCGTTAACCGGCGTAACGTTTTCGTCCCTTTTGCTCATCTATACCCCCTCGTCCATCGCCAGCACGTTTGTGGTCACTGCCGGCATGTTTGGCATCTTGACCATTATCGGTATGAGCACCAAAGTGGATTTGACGGCAATTGGCACGCTTGCCATTATCGGGCTGGTCGGTGTGATTCTCATGTCGCTCGTCAATCTCTTTTTGCAAAGTGAAACGCTGTATTGGATTATTTCCATTCTGGGCGTTATCATCTTTGTCATTCTGATTGCACGCGACACACAACGGCTCAAACAAATGGCGACGCAGGTCGAGCCAAATTCCGAACAGGGACAACGCGCTTCGATTATGGGCGCGCTCACGCTGTATCTCGACTTCATCAACCTCTTTATCTTTTTGCTGCGTATCCTCGGACGCCGCTAAACCCAAACCCGACTCTTGCCTGCAAACACAACGGGAGGAATTCTCCATTCCTCCCGTTGTGCGCATCAACGACGATGCCCGACACAACCTCCAACCTCAACGCCTTGTTTACGCTTACCAGCTTGCTCTCCCTGCAAGGGGCAGCCGCCGCGTCGCTGCTCGTTCCCAACGTTTTTACATATCTCATCGGACCCAATTTCAAGCCCTATGAAAAATGGGTCGCATTCAGTATTGCGATGATTTTGGCGCTCCTGACCGCCTTTATCGCCACCGACACCAATGTTTTGAAATGGGTCGTCGCCGTGTTCAACGGCTTTTTGATTTTCGCGTCTGCCATCGGCGTGAACGAAATGGCGGCGCACACCGGACGAAATAATTTGGGAACGCTCGCGCCGGGCGCGAAACCGCGCTTTTTTCACAGTTGGTTTTAACCCATCCCAGGAGTTGATTCATGCCTTACGGTTACAATGGCAAACTTTTGCACGTCAATTTATCCAAACGCGTTTGGGACGCCGAAGAGCCCGGAGAGGCGTTTTATCGCATGTACGGCGGCGGCAGCGCCATTGGCATGTATCATATTTTGCGCGACATGCCCGCGCATGTGGACGCGTTCAGCCCTGAAAATATTCTGACGTTTTCGTTGAGCGTGTTGACCGGCGCGCCCGTTTCGGGACAATCGCGCATGATGGCGAACGCGAAATCGCCGCTCACCGACGCGATTGGCGATTCACAGTGCGGCGGTTATTTTCCTGCCGAAATGAAATTTGCCGGATACGACGCCATTATTTTTCGCGGGCGCGCGCCGTATCCGATGTATGTGTACATCCGCGACGGCGTGGTGGAATTGCGCGATGCGCGCCACTTGTGGGGCAAGACCACGCACGAGGTCGAAGAAATTCTGAAAGCGGAATTGGACGACAAGAATATCGAGGTTGCCCAATGCGGACCGGCGGGCGAAAAGTTGGTGCGCTATGCCGCCATTATCAATATGGCCTCGCGCGCCAACGGACGCACCGGACTCGGCGCGGTCATGGGTTCCAAAAATCTAAAAGCCGTCGTCGTGCGCGGCACCAAAGGCGCGAAAGCGATACAATGGGTGGACCCCAAATCCATCATCGCCCTCACCAAACTCGGTCCCATTCTGCAGCCCGATAATCCCGACATGGCGTCGCTTGCCAAATACGGCACCGCGAATGTTGTCTCGTATCAAAACACCATTGGCTCCTTCCCGACCTACAATTACGACAGCGGCGATTTTCACGGCTGGGAAAAAATTTCCGGCGAGACGCTGTACGATACACTGCTCAAGGGCGCATCCACGGGACAGCAAAATACCTTCGGGCGCGAATCGTGTTACGCCTGTTCGGTGCGCTGTAAACGCGTTGCCGAAGGCGAATGGAAAGGCAACAAAATCGAGCCGCAGTTTGGCGGCGCGGAATACGAAACACTTTCGACGTTCGGCTCGTACTGCGGGGTAGATGATTTGGCGGCGATTTCGTATGCGTCGCAATTGTGCAACGCCTACGGCGTGGACACGATTAGCGCGGGCGCGACGATCGCATTTGCAATGAATTGCTACGAACAAGAAATCTTGACGAGCGCCGACACGGGCGGCATTGAATTGCGGTACGGCAATGCTGAGGCGATGATTCAAGTGTTGCAAGACACGTTGAATCGCGCGACCCCGTTGGGCGAAATGCTGGCAGAAGGTTCCGCGCGCGCCGCGCAAAAAATCGGCAAGGGCGCAGAAGATTTGGTCGTGACGACGAAAAAGCAAGAACTGCCCGCGCACATGCCGCAAGCCAAACGTTCGCTCGCGTTGATTTACGCGGTCAATCCGTTCGGCGCCGACCACCAATCGTCCGAACACGACCCGATGTACGAAGAAGGCAACACCAGTGATTTGTATATGGAACGCTTGCAGCAAATCGGTTTGTACGAGCCACAGCCGCAGCGTTCTTTGAACACCGAAAAAGTTCGGTTCGCGCTCAAGACACAGCAATTCTATTCGGGATTGGACACATTTGGCTTGTGCCAATTTGTGTTCGGTCCGGCGTGGACGTTGTACGGTCCGAGTCATGTGGTGGATTTGATTCGCGCCGCAACGGGATGGAATTACTCATTGTATGAATATATGCAAGCGGGCGAACGGCGGTTGAACATGCTGCGCGCCTTCAATGTGCGCGAAGGCATCAACCGCGAAGCGGACGTACTGCCGAAAAAATTATACAAGGAATTGCGCGGCGGCGCGACGGACGGCGTAAAGATAGATCAAGCCGAAATCGAGCGCGCGCAAGACACGTACTATCAAATGAGCGGCTGGGATGTCAAGACTGCCATTCCGACGCGCGCGAAATTGCAGGAACTTGGAATTGAATGGGTGGCTGACTTGATTGGCGTTTGAACCAACCTGGCGGAACGCGCGAGGCAAAGCGTTCCGTCCATTTTCATCTCTGAAGGAGGAGAGCGAGAAATGAAATACACTGTAGTAGTTTTGGCAGCGATGGCGCTGCTTGGCATTTTTGCCATTGCATGTGCCGCTCCGGCGACCCCCGCGCCGCCCGTCGTCCAAACGGTCGTCGTCACGGTGAAAGAAACCGGCGCGCCCGTTGTGCAAACCGTTGTGAGTACGGTCAAAGAAACGGTTGTGGCGCAGCAAACCGTTGTCGTCGAAGCGCCTACTCCCGTGCCCGCCGGCGCAATGAAAACCGAAATCGGTCCGGGCGAAGGCGAGGTTTCAATCGTCGCGTGGCCTGGGTACATTGAACGCGGCGAAACCGACAAGGCATACGATTGGGTCACCCAATTTGAAAAAGACACGGGCTGCAAGGTCAATGTCAAAACGGCCGCTACCTCTGACGAAATGGTTGCGTTAATGAACGAAGGCGGTTTCGATTTAGTCACCGCGTCAGGCGATGCGAGCAATCGTTTGATTGCGGGTGGACGCGTACAGCAAATCAATCCCGATTTGATTCCGTCGTGGAAAACAGTGGACGAACGCCTGCAAAACGCGCCGTGGCACACGGTGGACGGCAAACATTATGGCGTACCGTATCAATGGGGTCCGAATGTTTTAATGTACAACACCGAAACGTTCAAGGAAGCGCCAAAATCGTGGAATGTCGTCTTTGAAGAACAAACGCTGCCCGACGGCAAATCGAATAAGGGGCGCGTGCAAGCGTATGACGGTCCGATTTACGTCGCCGACGCGGCGCTGTACTTGATGAAAAACAAACCCGAGCTCGGCATCAAGAATCCGTACGAATTGAATCGCGACCAATTCAATGCCGCGCTCGACCTTTTGCGCGCGCAGCGTCAAATTGTGGGTCGGTACTGGCACGACGCGTTTGTGCAAATGGACGATTTCGTGAATGAAGGCGTCGTTGCTTCGGGTTCGTGGCCCTTTCAGGTGAATTTGCTCAAAGCAAAACCAGCGCCGATTGACAGCGTCATTCCCGTAGAGGGCGCCACCGGTTGGGCAGATACGACGATGATGCATGTGGATTCCAAACATCCCAACTGCGCCTACAAATGGTTGGAATGGTCTATCAGTCCCAAAGTGCAAGGCGACCTTGCCGCATGGTTCGGTTCCGTGCCTGCCGTGCCCGCCGCCTGCAAAGGCAACGAACTCTTGACCGACGAGGGCTGCAAAGTCAACGGCTTTGACGATTTTGACAAAATCTGGTTCTGGAGCACTCCCGTTTCCAAATGC
>CAZXYP010000324.1:0-6479 GCA_964644955.1 uncultured Anaerolineales bacterium
CGTTATCAACACCCCGCCCTTTTTCATCGACAGCGATAGCGAATGGGATCTCAATTCGTTCGACTATAATTTTTTGAGCAACCGGGACAACTGTACCATCAACGGCACGCCCACAAACGACCAATACAACGCGCCCGCGTACAGCGGCTTTCTCGGCAGCAACGGCGGACCTACGCAAACCATTTCACTACCGTTCGACAGTCCTGCCGTGGATGTTGTCCCTGCGCGCAACTGCATTGGCGCAAACTTGGCGCAGCTCACAGTTGATCAACGGAACCAACCGCGCCCGCGTGACGGCAACGGCGACGGGAAAAAGAAATGTGATACCGGAGCATTTGAACGATGAACAATACAAAGAAATTTATCACCATTGGCATCGCCGCGCTCGTACTCGGCAGTGCGCTCGTTCCCAATACTCTCCGCGCCGCGCCGCAGAACGTGACATTCAACGTCAACAGCACGCTCGATGAAGCCGACGCGAATCCCGGCAATGGAAAATGTACAAGCACGCCGTCAAAAAAATGCACCCTGCGCGCGGCGGTGATGGAAACCAACGCGCTCGGCGGCACGAATGTCATTAACGTTCCCGCCGGCATGTATTTTATGAACATTCCGGGTCCGGGCGAAGATAACGCGGCGACCGGCGACTTGGACATTAAAAGCAATTTGACCATCATCGGCGCGGGCAAAACCAACACCGAGTTGAACGCTACCGCGCTCGACCGTTGGATTCATGTCATTAGCGGCAAGACTACTCTCAAAAACTTGACCCTGCGCGGCGGTTTGGTCTCCAATTCCGGCGGCAGCATTTTCGTCAATAATGGCGCGAGCGTAACCGTCATCAAAAGCGTACTCACCGGCAACGTCGCGAGCTATAACGGCGGCGCGATAGCGGGCTTTGGCGCAATTACGGTCAAGAGCAGCACGATTGGTCCAATGAATCGCGATGCGTTTGGCGGCGGCGGCATTGCGAGTATTTTTAAACTCACCATCATCAAAAGCACGATTACGCAAAACAGCACCGGCAGCGGCGGCGGTATCGGACAGGGGGGGGGGATTTTTACAAACGGCGCGGCTGTCATTCGCGAAAGCACCATTGACAATAATTACGGCAAACTCGGTGGCGGCGTTTATGCGGAGGGCGGCACGGTAGAAATCCAAAACAGCACCATCGCGAAAAATTCTACCGCCACGGACGGCGGCGCAATCTATGTCAGCATGGGAACCGTGAAGCTCTCTTTTACGACTGTAGCGGACAATGAAACGTGGCAGGGTTCCAACACGGGCGGCATTTACAATTCCGGCGGCACAGTCAATCTGTACCATTCCTTGCTCGACCTCAATCGCGCGGGTGTGGTCAGCGATGACTGCGAGGGCAGCATCAACACGACAAGCTACAATCTCATCTTTGGAACAACGGGCTGCACGCTCAACGCGAACGCCAAAAACATTCTCGGCATCTCGTCGCAGCTCAACGCGTTGGCGAGCAACGGCGGCCCGACCCAAACCATGTCCCTGCAAATGGGCAGCGCGGCGATTGATGTGATTCCCGCCAACAAATGTCTCGACGCGAGTGCCAATCCGCTTACGCGCGACCAGCGCAACAAACCGCGTCCCGCCGACGGCGACGCCGACAATAAAAAGAAATGCGATTTGGGCGCGTACGAAGCGCAGCCATGAAACAAAAAAAATTCGAGGCGCAAACCTCGAATTTTTTTTGTTTGCGCGCGCAATCCTCGCTATAATCCCCCGCATGTCAAAATATGTCGCCTTTTTACGCGCCATCAATGTCGGCGGACACACCGTCAAGATGGACACCCTGCGCGCGCTGTTTCAAGAATTGAAATTCCAAAACGTCGAGACGTTCATTGCGAGCGGCAATGTGATTTTTGAAACGCCAGCCAAACGCGCCGATATTTTGGGGCAAACCATCACCGCTCATCTCGAACAAAAACTCGGTTACGCCGTCGCAGCGTTCGTGCGCGATGAATACGAAATCCGCGCGCTGACACAATACGAAGCGTTTTCCAAAAAAGAACGGGACGCGGCAGGCGCGTTCAACGTCGCGTTTCTCGCGCAGCCGTTGAACGCCGCGCAAATCGAAAAACTCATGTCACTGCAAAGCGCGCAGGACAAATTCCACATCCACGCGCGCGAGGTGTATTGGCTGTGTCAGACCAAACAAAGCGAATCGAAATTTTCCAACGCGCTGTTGGAAAAAACGATTCGCGCGCAGGCGACGTTACGCGGATTCAACACGATTCAAAAACTCGCAGCAAAACATTTTGGGACCCAATCGAGTAGGGAGCAGTAAAAGTACTCTAACTTGCTCCCCACTTGGGTCGTTTTGCCGATCGGCATTCACTCGCACGCGCTGTCCACTTGCTAACCATTTGCCCCACAAAGCGTATTTGTTTCTGTAATTTGACGTTACCGGAACGTCATCAGATACGCCACCAAATCCGCAAGGTCTTGAGCAGACAAGTTTTTCGAATAATTTTGCGGCATAATATCACCCGTGTATCCTTGTACAATGTACGCGCGCGGCTGCACGATGGATTCATATAGATACAGTTCTGCCGAATACCCTTCGCGCCGCGCTGCGGCAAAGTTCGCCAACTGCTCTTGGGAAAACCGAGGACCGACGGGTTTATCCATGTGGCAGACGCGGCAGCCCGCGTTGGCGAAAACTTGTGCGCCGCGCGTCGGGTCACCGTCGGGCAGCGTATTGAAAGCTGTGCGGACGTTTTCCGATGACGTCGCGTCGGCGTTTCCGCCGGAACAGCCAAGCGTCAAAGCCACTGCACTCAGCATCAAGCAAACAAGCATTATCCGTTTCATTGTGAATTTGACTCCTCGAATCTGATTTGATTCGAGAATACAAATCCAAGCGGTCATTCACAAGGGCAAGCAGACGGCAACGACTAGGCAAATAGTCGGCATGGGGCAAAAATAGTGGTGAAATTGAGGAGAGAGGAGCAGTCTTGGCAAATCAACTCTTGAAACAAGAACGCGAGCGGCGCGGCTGGTCCCAAGCGCGCGTCGCCGAACAAATCGAAAGCGACCCCGGCACCATCAGCCGGTGGGAGCGCGGCATTTCCTCACCGTCTCCCTTTTTCCGGGAGCGGCTGTGTCAATTGTATGGCAAGACAACGGAAGAATTGGGGTTGCTGGACGAGGCAGCCGGAGACCCGATAGCTGCCACTACGGAAATCGCGGCGGGGAACGGCGCGGAAAAATCCGGCGCAGCACACATGCCGTTCGCGACAAGCAGAGCATCACCGGCGGCGAAAATTCCGAATCCTACACGCGCGCTCGCGTGTTTCTGCGTCGCGTTCGGTTGGCTCGGCAGTCTGCTCACCCTGCTGGTTTCTCGCTCAAATGCGTTTGTCAACTTTTACGCGCTGCAATCTTGTTTCGTCTTTGGCGCGGCAAGCGCAGCCCTCGCGGCGGTGATTATCACTTTGCCTGCGACGGCGAGTGTACCCGTCCTGCGCGCAGTTGTGCCGCTGGGCGGAATCCTGCTCGCGGCGCTGACCCTTTTCGTTTGGGGAATTTCACTCGTCCAAGCCGCGCGCGGCGAACAATATCATTTTCCGTTCATTGGAAATTATTGCGCGCGGCTTGCCGCGCAGCTCGCGACCGCAAACGATTCGCCAATAAACGCATGACCATTTCTGACAACGCAGTCAATTTTTTGTTTCTCTTTGTTTTCGATACCCCATTCAATCGGTGCGTCTAAAAAGTCTAATTCGGAGCAATGACCGCGCAATGGGAATCCCATCGGCGCTCGCATCATGCGTTGTGTGTGTGATTCCCCTTGTTCGCACATGGTGTTCTGCACGATGGTTCCCAACGCGGACACTCTCGCCGCGGCACTCACATCTTTTTCGTTTGGCGCGGCAGTTTCTTGACAATGTTCCAATCAGAAACCGCTTCGCTTGGAGGCAGGTCATCACCATCCTCCCACATCATTGAAAAACCCCACACGGTTGCATCTCCAATCCAAAATTCAGCAGGCGTAAATTTCATTTTGGAATGCAGTGGCTTTTCACGCTGCGACGCGTGATATCCTGCTTCCCATCCAAAGGCCATCCCCCGCCAATCTTTTTTCCGTTGGTGAAGCCCCTGTGCAAAAGCGCGCACCTCTGCAACCGAAGGAATCAAAACAGGCACTATCGGCGTAAAATCCGGGTCAATCGTGATTCTAACCAATTTGATGTCGCCGTTTCGCTTGTTCCTTGCGCCATGCGGTAAAGATTTCACTACTGCGCTCGCGCGTGATTCTTTCAATTTCGAATAGCTCATGGCTTTTTTGACGGGCGATTTTTGAGAGGCAAATCTTGACCTCTATCGCATGAACAACTCAGCCAATTCCGCTGCGCGTTAATTCATATGCGCGCAACGCCAATTGCAGCTGCAAGCGCGTTTCCGCGTCATCCAAATCCACTTTGCCCACCTCGCGCACGCGGTCGAGCCGATACAACAGTGTGTTGCGATGAATAAAGAGTTGTTTCGCCGTTTGTGCGACATTGCCGTTACACTCAAAATACACGCGCAACGTTTCGAGCAAATGCGTTTTTCCCGCGCGTTCGTCCACAATCAACTGTCCCAAAATTTGGTCTGCAAACGCTCGCAGTTCATTCGTTTCCGAAAGCGGCAGGAGCAAACGATAGACGCCGAGATTCGCATACGCTTGCGGTTTGTTGTGGCGCAGGCGATGTTCCAGGGTCATGGCTTGGGCGGCATCGCGATACGACCCGCGCAGCTGCAAAAGATTTTCCACCGGACGCCCGATACCGATTGCCAAATGCGCTTTGGGAAATTCCGCGCGCGCCAGATTCAAAATCGTTTGCGCGAAATGTTCCGCTTCCGCAATGCCGCGTTCGGGCGACAGCGCGCACCACGCGACAATTTCATTTTCGCGCGAGGTGGTCAAGACGCGCTGGCGCTGCCGTTTGATTTGTCCGCTCACGATGGTCTCCAGACGACGCAGCGACGGTGTATCGCGTCCGACCCACTGCATCGTCAAGGCGACGAACGGTCCCGTTTTGCGAAACCCCGCGCGTTCCGCCCAGCCCAACGCGTCCGCTTGACTAATCGCTTGCGCCAGCACCGCCTGAATCAAATCACCGCGCAGTCGTTGTTCCGCCACACTGACCGCTTTTACCTTGGCCATCTCTATCGCGGCGACGAGCGCGCCTTGTGTTGCCACCACACGGTCGCGCGCGTCAAACTGCGGTGCGCGCGCAATGAGCGACACATAGCCGCGCGCAACCTTGCGCGTCACAATCGGCATGACCAAACGCGCGCACGTCTCGAACGTTTGCAAAATTGGTTCTGTCACCACGTGCGCTTGTTTGCGGTCGTGCAGTTCCGGCGGCAAATACGACGACAATTGCAGCGCGTCCAAAATATCCGTCCAATTGGGCAAATCGCCGGTCGCAACTTGGGCAAGATACTGCAAACGTTTGTCTTGAATCAAGACCGCTTTGCGCGAATACTGCGCCAGCGCGCGCGCCAATTGCTCGATGCCTTCATCATCTGCGGAAAGCCGCGCAAGGTGTTGATAGATTTCAACTTGCTCCAACAAGAGTTTGTCCATTGGCTAAAAATGGTACCACAACTATTGTATAATCTCAAACATGAACAAACCGCAGTTCGGCGACATGATTCTCTTGCTCGACCCCGAAGGCAAACGCATCGTCACGCGCGTCACTCCAAACGTCCGCATTGATTCGCATCTCGGCTTTATCAAACACGAAACGTTGTTGGAATATGAATTCGGTTCCCACGTGCCGACGCAGTTGGGCGAACATTTTGTGTTGCTTGAACCTTCGACGCTCGACCTCGTGATGAATGTGAGCCGCGCGACGCAAATCGTGTATCCCAAAGAAATCGGTTATCTGCTGTTGAAAATGAACATCCATCCCGGCATGACGGTTTTGGAAGCCGGCACGGGCAGCGGCGCGATGACGCTCGCGCTTGCGCAAATGGTGCAGCCGCACGGCAAAGTGTATTCGTATGAAGAACGCGCGGAACATCAGGAAAACGCGCGTAAAAATATCGCGCGCGCGAAATTGACGCCGTATGTGGAATTTCGCGCACGCGACATTCGCGCGGGTTTCGACGAACGCAACGCGGACGCGTTATTTCTCGACGTGCGCGAGCCGTGGCTCTTTCTCGCGCAGGCGCACGCGGCGATTCGTCCCGGCGGTTTTTTCGGTTCGCTTGTGCCGACCACGAATCAGGTCAGCGATATGCTCGCGGAAATGGAACGTATGAGCAATTGGGTCGAAATCGAAGTCAGCGAATTATTGCACCGCAAATACAAACTCAACGCGGAACGCTTGCGCCCCGATGACCGCATGATTGCGCACACCGGCTTTATCATTACCGCGCGTCCGGTGGCGATGCGCGTCGAACCCGTCCGCACAAAACGCGAAGCGAAATTTTTCCAGAAACAACGCCATGCCCTC
>CAZXYP010000325.1:0-6476 GCA_964644955.1 uncultured Anaerolineales bacterium
GGTCCGCGGTCACAAACACAAACGCATTGTCGCCGCGCTCCGTCGCCGTTGGCACACGCGTGCCGGTCTGCATGTAATAGCCCTGTCCGTTGTTGTCCATAATGCGAAACGACATGCCGTCCTCGTTCGGCGTAATGTCCGTCGCAAGCGCCCACTGCTCCGTTTGCCACACTTGCCAATCGCCGTTGCTCCACTGCGCGAACGAATACGGCTGCGCCCACTCGATGCGCGTTACGGGGCGGTACGTCCCTTCCGTGCCGCAGCCGCGTCCCAAATTTCCGGCGGCGACGCGAAAACTGCCGTCGTCATAAAACTCGTACCGTTGTTGGTAATAATAATTGCACGGCAGGGGCCAGAACTCGCTGAAAAAATCTTGAATCAATACAAAGCCGACGCGCTTGCCGTCCACCACCAGGTCTTGGACCTGCGGTCCGCCGAACGCGACGACGGCGGCTTGCGAAAACACCGGACACCCAATCGCATCGCTGTAGCCGAACCCTTCGCCGTACGAATAACTCACGTGCCAATCCACGACTTTGGCGCTGTTTAGCACGGCTTGGTCTTGATAACGCACATTCGAGATGCGCAGTCCGTCCGAACTCGTGAGAATATAATCCATCGTCCATGCGCCCTGCACGAGCGAATTTTGTTTATCGCAAAACTGCGCGGCGACGACATCATTTTGCAGCGAGCGTTCGGTGACGGCGGGACCATTCAGCTGTCCAAGGTACGTCCAGCGCGTGCCGACAACCAGATTGTCGGTCAAATCCACAATCGCCCACAACGCGCGGTCGCCTTGTTTGAAGGTTGGCGCGAGACAAAAATGCTGCGAGCGTTCGCATTGCGTCGCCTTGAGCGCGGTTTTGGTATTTGCCATCATGGCGTCTGTCTGCGCGGGCGTGAACCCTAACGCTTGCTGAACCTGCGGCGAATGACGCGCAATCTCAATCGCCAAATCTACGAGGCGCTGCGGCGGGTCGGGCTGGGTGTTTTCGTATTGATTCACCGCCAGCACGCGTTGTGTGGAAACATCTACAATGGCGGCGACCATCCGATTCAACGCATAGTTGTACAATTCGACGCGATAACATTTTGAAATCGCGCACGCGGCAGTGGCTTGCGTCAAATCGCTGTCACGCAGCGGCACCACGCCAAAAACTTCCGCGCGCAGTGGTTTACCGTCCTGCGTGCGCGACCATTGTGTTACGCGCGGGTCGCGCAGCGCGATTTGCTGCGCCAGCGCGCGTTCGCCGTCCAAATCATTGAGCGGCAAAATCGGCGGATTGTTTTGGAGCGCCTTGTCGAGTTCGGCTTGGCGCGTTTGTACGGCGGGCAAGCGGTCTTGGACATTCACCGCAGTTGCGCGCGGCACAAGGCGTCCGGCATCCAGCGTTGGCGTTGCCGGCGCGCGCGTCGGCGTCGGCGCGGCGCATGCCGCCAAGGCGACCAACACGCCAAGAATGATATATGCGACAAAAAATGATTTCATGAACAGATTCCGTGTACAGGGCTTGGAGAATTATAGTTGGGACAGTCGGATACGACAAGACGCACGCCCGGATGTGCGGCAAGGTTTTGGGTGAGGCTTTCGGGCGAATAGAATTCGCGGCGACGCATCGCAAATTTGACCTACGTCGAATAGCAGTCCAAAATCGTAACGCACACCCCGCACGCCCGGCGGCTTTGACGTGCGCGCCGCGCCAATGCTAAAATAGCGCGCATGAGCAAAAATTCTTTATCCGTGCGCGGGCATCCGTTTTTGTTTTACGGGTTGATTTTTTTCGGACTGGCGATTGCCGGCGCCGCTGCGATTGTGTGGATTCTCAATTGGGATGTGGTGCTGGCGTGGCTGATTTCCATTACGGTCGTAACCTTTATCGCGTATCGTTATGATAAAAGCATTGCCGGGTCCGACCGATTTCGCGTGCCGGAACGCGTGTTGTTGCTGCTCGCGTTGGCGGGCGGCACATTGGGCGCCATTACCGGAATGTATTTGATTGGCGAACATCACAAAACATCCAAAGGCAGCTTCATGCTGCCGTTTTTCATGATCCTCATTGTGCAAGCGGTGGTCGTGGGCGTTTATTTTTGGCTGCGTTTTCGTGGACAATAAAAAAAGGACGCCGCGGCGTCCTTTTTTTGTGTTACGTGATTTCCGCCAACAGTTGTCCCAAGACAACGCCTTCCCCCGCATTCACATTGAGCGAGGTGAGGATTCCGCTGCGCGGCGCGCGAATTTGATTTTCCATCTTCATGGCTTCTAGAATCAACAACAGTTGTCCAACGGTCACCGCGTCGTCGGGGTTGACCAAAATTTGCGTCACGATGCCGGGAATGGGGGCTTTGACGCGTCCATCACCGCTCACGGGACGCGCGGTTCCCGTTTCCAGGTCACGGATTTGCAGCGCGTACGCCTTGCCGCGCGCGTAAAGATGTTTGAGCGTGGTATCAAAAACAACCTCGTACGGACGGTCCCCAATCACAATCCATTCGGGCAGGGCAGTAAAATCTTGATGTGCCGGCACGCGCACGTGCACGATTTCGCCGTTCACCCGGACCGGCGCATCCGCGTCCGCTGCAGGCGACATATTCATTTCGATTTCGAACGTGTGTCCATCCAAAAGGACTTGAAATTTGCTCATGCGTTACTCCGGCAGCTCGCGCGCCGCGCGATGCCATTGTCCCGTCACACGCGGCGGTGTCGTCGGGTGTGATACATCTTGCGCGCGCGCATACGAGAGCGCGGCGGCGATGGCGAAATCGCGCAGAGTCCGTTCGTCGGTCCCGGTTTGTGCTGGCAGTGTGGTTTCGGTGGTATAGTCGCCGCGCACAAAGGCAGGGTGCTGTGCCAATTGTTCCAACCATGACGTGTTGGTTGTGATGCCGCTGAATGAGAGTCCGTGCAGCGCGCGGCGCAGCCGCGCATGACATGCCGCGCGCGTATTGCCCCATACCGTGAGCTTGGCAATCAACGGGTCGTACGTTCCGGGCACGAGACAACCGGAATACACGTATGTATCCACGCGCGTTTCGGGACCGTTGGGAAAGCGCACGCGTACGCGTCCGGGACTGGGCATGAACTGCTGCTGTGGGTCTTGCGCCGTGACGCGGCATGACATGGCACAGCCGTCGAGCCGCACCTCGTCTTGCGTGCAGCCCAACGCCTCGCCCGCCGCCAGACGAATTTGTTCGCGCACCAAATCGAAGCGCGTACGCATTTCGGTCAGCGGATGGTCGGTGACGATGCGCGGTTTGATTTCGGTGAAATAAAATTCGCCGCGCGCATCCACCAAAAATTCAATCGTCACGATCCCGCGCACCTTGAGCAGCCGCGCAATGGTCAGCGCCGTGTCCCATATTTTCGCGCGCTGCGCGTCGTTCAAACACGGCGCGGGCGATTCTTCGATAATTTTCTGATTCCCTTGCAGCATCGAACCTTCGCGTTCGCCGAGATGGACAAGATTCCCAAAATCATCTCCGATGATTTGCACGCCGATTTGATGCGCGGGCGAAATTGCCTTTTCGATAAACACGTGCGTGTCGCCGTACACGGCTTGCGCTTCCGCCTGCGCGCGGCGCACCGTTTCCTCCAACTGCGCGGCAGATTGAATGATGCGCTCGCCGCGCCCGCGTCCGCCGCGACACGATTTCACAATCACCGGATAGCCGAGCATTTCCGCTTCCGCACCCAGCCCCGGCAAATCGTTTTCATTCCTGCATACGCCGGACGACTCGACCGTGGGCAGTCCTTCTTGGCGCATCCACGCGAGCGTATCCACTTTTGCCAACGCGTGATAGACCACCTCCACCGGCGGTCCGATAAAGGCAATGTGTGCCTCGTTACACCGTTCGATGAATTCAATATTTTCCGCGAGAAAACCGTAACCGGGATGAATCGCCTCCACGCCCTTGTCGCGCGCGATTTGCAAAATCGCATCCTGGTCGTTGAACCCGCGCGGCGCGTTCAACAACACGCATTCATCCGCGAGCCGAATATGCAGTGACGTTTCGTCTGCGGCTTCGTACACGGCGACGGTTGCAATATCCAATTCGCGGCACGTGCGCGCTATGCGGACGGCGATTTCGCCGCGATTGGAGATGAGAATTTTTTTGAACATCGAAATAAAGAGATTAGAGATTAGGGACTGGAGATTGGTTTCAGTTTCCAATCTCTAGTCTCCAGTCTTTACATTGGGCTTATGCCATGCTTGCGCGGCACATGGCGCTCGCGTTTGGATAAGGTGAAATCGAGCGAACGAATCAACACGCGGCGCGTATCGCGCGGCTCAATCACGTCGTCAATCAATGCGCGCGCGGCGGCGACGTAGGGATTGTTGAAACGCGTTTCGTAATCGTCCACCAATTCCTTCCGTTTCGCGTTCGGGTCGGGCGCGTTCTTGACATCGTTGCGGAACAAGATATTGACCGCGCCTTCCGCGCCCATCACGGCGATTTCGGCATTGGGCCACGCATACAATAAATCGCCGCGCAGTCCTTTGCTGCTCATGACACAATACGCGCCGCCGTACGATTTCCGCAAAATCACCATTAGTTTCGGCACAACCGCTTCGCTGTACGCGTAAATCAAACGCGCGCCGTTGCGAATAATGGCGCTGTGTTCCTGGTCTTTGCCCGGTAAAAAACCGGGAACGTCTTGCAGTGTAACAATCGGAATGTTGTACGCGTCACAGATGCGAATAAAGTGCGTGGCTTTGAGCGACGCTTTAATGTCAATGCAGCCCGCCAGCACCAGCGGTTGATTCGCCACAATGCCGATGACGAAACCGTTCAAACGCGCGAAACCGACGACCATGTTTTGCGCCCACAATTCATGCACTTCAAAAAATTTTCCGTCGTCCACAATGCTCGTAATGACTTGACGCACGTCGTACGGTTTGTGCGGGTCGGTCGGCACGAGCTGTTCCAATTCGGGGCAGCGGCGTTCGGGGTCGTCCAATGGTTTGACGTACGGCGGGTCGTCGCGATTGTTGCCCGGCAGGTACGAAAGCAATTGCCGCACCTGCGCGAGACAGGCGCGGTCATCGCGCGCGAGAAAATGCGCGACGCCGCTTTCTTGCGCATGCACCAAACCGCCGCCTAATTCTTCTTGCGAAATATCTTCGTGCATGACCGCTTTGACCACATCGGGCCCGGTGATGAACATGTAGCTGTGTTCGGTCATGAAAATAAAATCCGTCAGCCCGGGCGAATACACTGCGCCGCCCGCGCACGGTCCCATAATGACAGACAATTGCGGAATCACGCCCGACGCTTCGCAGTTCGCGTCAAAAATGCGCGCGTAGCCGCCGAGCGAGTCCACGCCTTCTTGAATGCGCGCGCCGCCGGAATCATTCAACGCAATAAACGGACAGCCGTATTCGAGCGCCATCCGCATCACTTTGACGATTTTGTTGGCGTGCATTTCGCCGAGTGAGCCGCCCAATACCGACGCGTCTTGCGCGGCGGCGGCCGCCTGTCGCCCGTTAATCAGTCCAAAGCCGGTAACAACGCCATCGCCGAGCCGCGAACTTTTGCCCCCCATGTACACATCGGTGCGCGGCAAAACGAGCGTGTCAATCTCGGTGAACGTGCCGGGGTCGAACAGCAATTCGATGCGTTCCCGCGCGGTCAAGCGTTTTTTCGCATGCTGCGCGTCAATGTCCTTGGTCGTACCGCGGGTGGTGTCGCGTCGTTTTCGCAATTCGCCGATGTAAAATTCCATGTCCTTGCTCATGCGTTGCTCCGTGTTCTGCCGCCAATGCTGCGCGATGCGCGACGAGGATGGATTCGGGAAACAGCGGTTCCATCTCGGGCAAATCATCCCCGCCGGCTGCAATTGTCAAGACAAAATTTTCCAAAATTTGCCACCACCCGCGCAATGCAGGGGCGGTGTCTTGTGGCTGCGCCTCATTGGGCGACCACAAGGATTCGCTTCTGCGCAAGTTGATTTCAAACGGCGTCCAATGTTCCGGCGCGAGTTCGAATGCCGGCAAAGTGATTTCTACCGCGCGCGTGTCCACGCTCAAACCTTTGCGCAATGCTTTCAATGCGGCTTCTTTTGCCGACCACAGCGCGTTGGTGACGATGGCGCGCTGCGCCGGCGGCGACGCGTGGACGCGCGCAATTTCATTTGCCGTGAAATAATCGCCGATAAAATTCTCGGCGCGCGGTTCAATCCATTCCAAATCTGCGCCGACCGCGAACGGGGCAAGCGCGCACAAGGCGTGTTCGTGCGAGTGACTCAGTGAAAGATTCAGCGTCAAGCGTTCAACTTGCAGCGCGGCGTACGGCGCGCCCTCCGCGTCGTTGGCAATTTCAATCGCGTCGAGTGCAAGGATGTGATTGTCGCGTTCGAGCATCACGGCTTGCACCAACCGTTTGGCGGTCCAACGCCCGAGCAGCCATTCCTCACGGCGCTTGTCCATGTAAAAGGTTTTTAATTTTTGTTGTTCGGGTTTGCTCAAGAACCATTCTGG
>CAZXYP010000326.1:0-6440 GCA_964644955.1 uncultured Anaerolineales bacterium
AATGTCGCTGCTGTTTCATGTGATTGTGGTCGTGACGAGCTTGCCCGGAGGGTTCGTATGGTTCCGGAAACGGCACAGCGCGGACGCGCACGAATACGAGCCGTCCGAAATGCTGCATCCCGCGCCTGTGTCCACCGATTCTTCGCAGTGAAAATTCTCCTCGCCACCGATGTCTTTCCGCCGAAAAGCGGCGGCAGCGGATGGAGCACCTTTTACCTCGCGCGTGCGCTCGCCCGACGCGGACATACGGTTCGCGTCGCGCTGCCCAAAGCGGGCGGTGACGGAATTCAAACGCGCGTGTACGAGGGCATTGACGTGGTCGAGGTCGGCTATCGCGCAAGCAATGTGCCGGGGCTGCGCGCGTGGCAGCGCACACGCGCGTTGGAAAAAAATCTTGGCGCGTACCTGACGGAATGTGCGCGCGCGTTTGATGTGATTCACGCGCAGCATCTGCTTTCCATCGCGGCGGCTGCGGCAGCGAAAAAAAATACGCGCGCGCCGGTTGTCAGCACGGTGCGCGAGTATTGGCATGTGTGCGTGTATGGGACATTGTGGCGCGACGAAGCGATTTGTCCGATTTGTCGCGGCGGCGAATTGACGCGCTGTCTGAAACAAAAATATGGCGCGCCCGCGAAATTTATGCTGCCCGCCGTGCCGTTGGTCGAACGGGAATTGCTGCGGCGGCAACGCACCCTGCAAAATTCCGACGCCGTGATTGCGGTGAGCGAATATGTGGCGCACACGCTGCGCGGCATTGTGCCACAAGAAAAATTGTTTGTTGTGCCGAACTTGATTGATGTGGATGAAACGGGTGCGATGGCGGACGACGGACGGCGGACGGCGGATGAAAAACCTTACTTGATTTTTATTGGCAAACTCAATCCGTTCAAAGGCGCGGATTGGCTGCCGGAAATTTTGAAACAGAGCGGAGTAGATTTGCCCTTGGTGGTCGCGGGCGACGGTGAATTGAAGGATGCATTGGCGCGTTGTAAACAAATTGAATTGCGCGGTTGGCTTTCAAACGCGGAAACCTTGGCGCTGCTCGCGCGCGCGCAGGTTCTGTTGTTTCCTTCGCGCTGGGCAGAACCCCTCGCGCGCACGCTTTTGGAGGCGCAGGCGTTGGGCGTGCCCGTAATCGCTTGTGATACGGGCGGAACTCGTGATATTATAAGCAATACTGTGAACGGCTTGCTCGTGAATTCGGTTGACGAATTTGCGGGCGCATTGCGACGCTTGGTGAGTGATGCCGCCCTGCGCGCCCGTTTCAGTGAAAACGCAAAACGCGCGGCGCAAGAAAAATTTGATGCTCGCGTCGTCACTGCCAGAGTGGAAGCGGTGTACGAAAGCGCAATTCGCAATTCGCAATCTTCAATTCGCAATTAAACATGCACGTCGCATTTATTTCGCGCGCGGTTTTTGGGCTGCACGGCTATGGCGGTATGGAACGGCATGTGCTGGAATTGGCGCGCCATCTGACGCGCGTGCAGGTGCGCGTCACCATCGTCACGATGCCCCCGACGCGCGACGCGCAGTGGCATGAACCCGGCATTGATTTGAAAATCGCGCACGCGCCGCGCGTGCCCGTGCGCGGCATCGCCGACCGCGTGTTGAATTATCCGCGTTGGTCGCAAGCTGCTGCGCGGGTGGTCGCAGGATTGCCGGTGGATTTGGTGCATGTGCAGGGCGCGGGCGGTTACGGGTACGCGCAGTTATTGGCAAAACAAGTTGCGCGCGCGCCAATGATTATCAATCCGCAGGGGATGGAAGAATTCAAGACGACGACGGCAAAGCGCGCTGCGTACGCGCCCCTGCATGCCGCCGCGCGCTTTGCGGCAAAATACGCGCACGCGTTGATTGCGGCGGACACGTTGACGGTGAACGACATTCCGCGTTTTCTGAATGTGTCGCCCGAACGCGTGGTCTTGATTCCCAACGGGATTGATGTGGACGCCGCGCGCAATTGGGTGAGCATTGATGTGCAGCGCGTTCTGGTGCAGCGGTTGCAGTTGACACAGCGCCTGCCGTTGTTGTTGAGCGTCGGACGACTTGAACAAAACAAAGGGTTTGACGTGATGCTCGAAGCGCTGGCGCGCATTCGCGCTTTCTTGCCGTCGAAATGGTTGTGGTTGTTGGTCGGCGACGGACCCGAACGCGCGGCGCTGCAAGAAAAAATCCGCAAGTATCAATTCCGCGACCACGTGCGTTTGGTTGGCAACGTGGACGATATTACGCTGCACAACCTGTACGAGCTGGCAACCTTGTTTGTGCATCCGACGTTGTTTGAAGGTTCGTCGCTGGTCACATTGGAAGCCATGTGTCACGCGCGTCCGTTGGTCGGCACGATGGTCGGCGGCATTCCCGATAAAATCGTGCGCGGGCAAAACGGTTATCTCGTTCCGCCCGGCGACGCGCAGCAATTGGCGGACAAGATTTTGCTCGCGCTGCGCGACCAAAATCGTTTGCGCGCGATGGGCGATCTTTCGTATCAGATTGCGCGCGAGCGTTTTGATTGGCGCGTGGTGCTGGCGCAAACGTTGGCATTGTATCAGGCAGTGCTGCCCGTGCCTGCGCCGCAGCCGCACTTTGCGGACGCGCCGCTCGATGCCCCGCATTGAGCGGAGGGTACGCGGGGACAGATGAGTCTTTCCGCTTGAGGTGTGCCGCAAGGCGATATGAATCTGTTGTTACTCGCGTTGTTCCTCCCGCTGTTGTTTTTTCTCCCCGGTTATTTGTTTGCCCGCACGCTGATTCGCAACGCCGAACAATTTTCAATCGGCGCGCGCTGGTTCATTCCCCTCGCGACGAGTGTGTGCCTCACAACGTGGCTCGGCTTGACGCTGGCGGAAGTGGGCGCATTCTCGGTGTGGAATGTTGCCGCGCTCGACGCGCTGTTGTGCGCGCTGTTGTGGCTGTTGGCGCGTAAACGATGGAGCGCGTGGAGTTTGCGCGTCGCGAAACCCGATTGGGTGTTTGCGGCGTTGGTCATGCTCGCGGTGTTTTTGTTTGCGCGTCCGGCGGAATATGTGATTGGCAACAGTGACGCGGGGACGTACATCAACACGGGCGCGAATATCGCGCGCACGGGGGCGATAGCAATTCACGATGCGCAAGTGGCGCAGCTGCCGTTCGATTCCGCCAAATCGTTTTACTGGCAGCTCATCAATCCGTTCATGTTGTACAAAGCGGTGCGCCTGCCGGGCTTTTTTGTTGCCGATGCCGCGCAAGGATTGGTGCTGCCGCAGTTTTTGCAATTTTATCCCGTGTGGTTGGCGCTGTGGGATTCGCTGGTCGGCGTTGAATTGGGTTTGTACGCGACGCCGTTGATTGCGTTGTTGGGGAGTGTGGCGTTTTATTTTTTGGCGCAAGAGATTTCTCGCTCTGCTCGAAATGACAAAGAGAGGATGGGTGAGATTTCTCACTCGGTTCGAAATGACACGGACAGACACGCGCGGAATTTTGCGCGGCTCGCGTTTTTCTTGTTGATTGTGTGTGTGCCGCAGTTTTGGTTTGCGCGCTATCCCGTCGCCGAAGCCATGACGCAGTTTTTGGCGTTGACGGGCATTTGGGCGTTGATGCGTTTTGAAACCGCGCGCGATGGTTCGTTGGGAATGCCGTTGTTGGCGGGCATTGCCTTGGGTGAAATTTTTTTTACGCGCGCGGACGCGATTTTGTTGTTTGTGCCGTTGGGATTTTATTTCTTGATACGCTGGTTTTCGCGCACGGCGCGGCGCGAGCATTGGGCGTTTTTTGGCGCGTTCGGCGTGGTATTGGCGCAGGCAATTCTGCACATGTTTGTTTTCGCCCCAAACTATTTGTACTACCAATACTCGCACGCGCTGCGCATGAAAAATATAGACAAATTGCTGCCCGGCGGATTGCCGCCTGCCGAAGCATTGTTTTCGCGCGGTGAATATCTGCTGCTGTTGGCGGGCGCGGCGTTGGCGGGAATTGTGTTGTTGATTGTGCTGGACCGCGTGATTCAAAACGTGCGCGCGCGTTTTGGCGCACGCGCGCGTTTGGCGTGGACGCGTTATGCGAATGGGGCGCGCTGGCTCGGCGCGCTTGGCGTTGGCGGGATGATGCTGCTGGCGTATTTTGTTTTGCCGCGCCCCGAATCTTGGTACGCGTATGTTGGCGGCGCGACGCCGCTGGCGAGTTCCGCCAATCTCATCAAACTCGGCTGGTATCTTTCGCCCATCGGCATCGGCTTGGCTGCCCTCGGCGCGGCGGTTGTGATTTTGCGCGATTTGAATGCGCGCAATCTTTTCTTTTTTGGCACGGCGGGTTTGTTCACGGTATTTTATTTGGAAGAGCTGTATTCCAACCCGCATTACATTTACACCATGCGGCACTATATTCCGTTGGTGATTCCGTTGTTTATGGTGTTGGCAGCGCGCGCGTTGGATTGGTTGTGGCAGGATGCGATGGCGCATGACGCGGCGCGACAGAAAATTGCGCGCGGCGCTGCGGTGGGGGCGTTTGGGCTGTGGATGCTGTACAACACGTACGCGATGGGGCTGGTGGACGCGAGCCGCGCGAACGGCATTGCGCTGCGCGTGCCGTTCGTTTCGCAAACCATCACGCTGGGCGCGTTAAAAATTGAACCGTTTGAAAATTCGATTGTCGGCGTGCGCGAATTGGGCGGCGCGTACGCGCAAATCGAAATGCTCGCGCAATCTCTGCCGCCGAACGCGGTGATTATTTTTTCGGCGGGACGCGATGAACCTGCCGCGTTGGCGACGCCGTTGAAATTTATTTTTGGACGCGATGCGTTTGTTTCGGTGTTTAACAATCCGCCGGGTGACAAAATTGCGGCGTTGGTGGACGCGTGGCGCGCGCAAGGGCGCGAAGTAATTTTGGCGTACGGCACCAACGGCGGACGCCTGCAAATTACGAATTACGCGTTGGAACGTGTCGGCGACGCGGCGCTCGATGTGCCGCAGTGGGCGTTTGCGTACGATTTCATGCCGCGCAGCGCGTGGCGCGTGAATTTGAATTACACCTTGTATCGCGCCGTGCCGAGTTTCGCTCCCGATGCGACGCCGTTTGTGTTGGATTTTGGCGGCGATGATTTTCCGTACTTGATGAACGGTTTTCTGGAACGCGCGCCCGAAGCGCGCACGCGTTGGATTGGCGCCATCGAGCCGAACGCGCAAAAAGCGGCAGAGACGAAGTTTGTTTCCGGCATGGTGCGTTTTCCCGACGCGGGCGCGGACAATTTTCGGGTACGACTGCGCGCGCGTGCCCCGCGTGACGGAGCGCAGCTGCTTTTCAAGAGCGACGCGAAAAAAATCGAGGCGGTGCGCTTGACATCGGAATTTGCGGATTATGAAATTGCAGTGGACGCGCACGCGCTCAAACGCAGCGGCGAAAGTTATTTGTTGGAGCTTGCGGTCGAGGCGACGCCGGACGGGCAGGGACGCGTTTTGGGCGCGGAATTGGAACGGCTGGAGATTACGCCGCGCAATTGAATTTCTGCTTTTGCCTTTTTACTTTATAATCCTCTCGTGCTTAAACAAACCGAAATCATCGAACAACGCTCACGCGTACAAGACCAACTCATCAGCATTATCATTCCCGCGTATAACGAACAAGAGGGCATCGGCGCGACGCTGACGCGCTTGTATGAAACGATGGACGCTGCGCCGTATCAATACGAAGTGATTGTGGTCAACGACGGTTCGACCGACGGCACGGCGGATGAGGTGCGAAAATTCCCGCGCACGATTTTGGTATCGCACGCGCGCAATCGCGGCAGCGGCGCCTCGACCAATACGGGCGTGCGCCACGCGCGCGGCGAGATTTGCGTCATGACCGACGCGGACGGCACGTATCCCGTTCAGGACATTCCGCGTTTGTTGGAAGAGATGAACGAATACGATATGGTCATTGGCGCGCGCACCAAAGAAGCAGGCACGTTGAAAATTTTGCGCGTCCCCGCGAAATGGTTCATTCGTTCCCTCGCGTCGTTTTTGACCGACACGAAAATTCCCGATTTAAACAGCGGCTTGCGCGCGTTTCGCAAAACCAACGCGCAAAAATATGTGCACATTCTCCCGCACGGACAATCGTGGGTCTCGACGATTACGCTCGCGCACTTGTCGGACGATTTGGATGTGAAATGGATTCCGATTGATTACTATCCGCGTTTGGGCAAGAGCAAATTTCGTCCGGTGCAGGACACGTACAATTACTTGATGCTGGTCTTGCGGACGGTGATGTATTTCAACCCGATGAAAATTTTGTTTCCCATCGGCGCGGTGATTTTGTTGGTCGGGATCGCGCGGCAGTTGTGGTGGTTCGCTACGGGTAATTTGGTGGTGCACAGTTCGAATGTGCTGCTCGTTTTGATGGGGATGCAGTTTATTATGATGGCGCTGTTGGCGGATTTGGTGGTGCGGCGGGCGCGGCAGTGACGAATTTTCGATTTCAGATTTTCG
>CAZXYP010000327.1:0-6437 GCA_964644955.1 uncultured Anaerolineales bacterium
GCGGCGCGATACGTTTCGGCTTTGGACATGGCAAAGAGACGCGGGTTGTTTGCGATACGCGATTCACGATCGCCCGTTCGCGGCGTTCAAGAGATTTTCTTCTTGGGCGTCGAGCAATTGCTGCAAATGTTCAAGCGTGTGATTGTACGCGTGCAAGGCGATGTATTCGATCGAAATTCTTCCGTATTCGGGATGAATCGCATAGCGCGTCCAATCCTTGTCGGTTGTGCCGCGCAGCAGCTTGACGAGTTTGCGGCGCGCTGCGCGAAATTCCGCGAGGATTTTTTGAAGCGGTTCGTCGGGCGTATAGTGGTCGCGCATCCACTCTTCTTGATTGAAACTCGCGACAACGGGCGGCGCGTTTTCTTGCAGAATGCGCGCCGCGCGGTACGCAAAAACTTGCACTTCGGTATCGCGCAAATGCGCGATGGCTTGATGCAGCGACCATTCGCCCGGACGCGGCACGCGCTGTATTTGCGCGGGTGTGACGTGCGTGATTGCGGCTGCGACTTCCCCTGCGCTCGCTTCAAGGCGCGCAATCAAAGCGGTGTGTTGTTTTTTCATTTGTGATTCTCTCTACGGACAAACACCAAAATCCGTCCACAATTGTTCGCCCCGTAGGTTGGTCAACGGGATACGTTCCTCGCCGCCCTGTTCTTTCATGACGGCGCGCGCGCGCAGTTGAATACATTGCTTGATGCCCGTGCCAATCCAAAAACCAACAGGTACTTCGGATGCGCCCATCGGAATGGTCACGTTGTTGCAGTCGGTCGTGCCGAGCGGTTTCGCCTTGTCGGGAAGATAAATTTCCACGCACAACGGATAATTTTGTTCCTTGCCTGTGCGGTTCAACATGGTCACGTAAAAATTGACCGGTTCGTTGCGTACCGGATTCGGCGGTTCATACCGCATTGCGCCGATATACAACCTGCCGAGCGCGCCCGGACGTTCGGTCTCCGCCGCTTGTGTGGCAATGGCGCCGCGTGTGGGCTGCGCGGCAGTGGGTTGCGCGGCGGTTTCGGTCGCGGCAGGCGGCGCATTGGTCGGCTGCGCGTTGGCGGCAGCTGTCGCTTCGGATGCGGTGGGCGCAAGCACCAGCGTCGCGGTGGCAGGCGCGGCAGTCGGCGGCGCTTGCGTTTCGACAATGACGACGGCGGTGGCGGGCGGTCTGGTGGTCGGATTCGCGCTCGTTTGACGATTGGGCGCGCAAAAACCAAGAATGATGAGCAAGAAAATGAGCACGCCGATTACGGCGAGCGCGCCAAGCACAATAATGGCAATGCGAAACCAACGATTGCCTTGAAAGGGGTCGTTGCCGCCGGGTTCCTGCTTGCGTAGATTTTCGATTTCCATGTTTTTTCTCCTTTATGTACGCGGGCGAACTGCCGGATTCGCTCTACGCTGTGCTTGTTACGGACAAACAGTAAAGTCTAACCACAAGATACTGCCGTCGGGTTGAATGAACGTGGCGCGATTGTCTTCGTCATCACGCGCAACGACGCGCGCGCGATACGCGTGACATTCGCCCAAACCTTTGACGGTCCAACCGGTCGAAGTGAGATTCGTAACGCCTTGCGGCATCGGTGAATTTTGCGGCGTCGTCAAACCGAACGGGCGCTTGGAATTTTCGGTATCCCAAATCTCCACTGCCCAATTGTACCCGTCATCTCTGCCGCTCTGATTGTCGAACGTGACAAAAAAGGTTCCGCCTTCACTCGCTTTGGGCGTGGCGGGTTCCACGCGCAGCGCGGTGACGAACACGTGCGGAATTCCCTCCGGCAGCGGTGTTGCGGTTTCGGCAGGCGCGGCAGGCGTCGTGATTGCGCGCGTTGGCGTCGTTGCGCGCGCAATCGTTGTTGTCGCGGTGGGTGAAACAAGTGGCGTTGCGGTGACGACAATGACGATGGGCGTGGGCTTCCCGGACGCCGGTGTAACTGTTGGCAGTAACGTCGGAAATTGTAAATCGGGCGCGTTGGGTGTGAAAGCGACAAGTACGGTCGGTGCGCCGGCAAAAGGTGTGGGCGGCGGCGGCGTTGTGGTGCACGCGATAATAATGCTCGCGAGGATTGTCGCACACGCCGGATACAAACCCGCGCGCAACACCGCGCGCAAATGTTTACGCGTCTTCATCCGCTTTTTCCTCCGCCGGTTTCTCTTCCGCCGGAGTATTCTTGCTGCCGATTTCGACCAACTGCACCTGCGTTTGATACCGCTTGCCGTCTATTTCGATTTTGCCCTGCCCATGATAGCCGCGCGAGCCGGTCTTGAAATTTTTCGGCGCGGCGACCAGCACGGAAATCGGTGTTCCGTCTTCGCTTTTGATTTCGACAATGAGGTTCATTTCATTTCACTCCTGAGCCCGGAATGACGATGTTTATAACGGCACATAGATGACTTGATTTTCAAATTCGCCATCCAAAGAGGATTCGCCAATCAAAAGTAAATCCTCGATGACAGTACGAAATGAAGAATCCGTGTTGACGACAATAATGCCGGGCATTGACAAGCCGGACGTCACGCGTTCGTACACAAATCCGGGCATGGTGTCGGCGTCATGGGTTAAGAGAACGCGCCCTTGTGCTGCCGCCCATTCCAAAATTTCCGGGTCATCCTCGCCTTCCCGTCCGATGTCTTGCCAGCGCAGAATATCCAGTAACGGATTGCGTGCGCGCAAGCCGCGTATGATTTTGCCGTTGAAATTCTCGTCCGCCAAAAAGCGTATCATGCGCGTGTCGCTATCGTTTTCCGACGCGCCGTCAAGCGCTTTTTCAAATCACGCGGATTGGAACGCGCTTGCATTTTTTTGCGCAGCGCATTCGCTCGCTTTTCGCGCTCGCGCAGGTATGCGCGAACTGCGGTTTTGTGTTTCAGATAGTAACCGACAATCGCATAGACATCGGCGAGCTGCAAGGTTGAAAAGCCATCCGCGATTTCTTCGGGCGACTCACCCTGCTCATAGTAACCTACAATCGTATCCAGTGTAACGCGCGAGCCGATGACTCGCACTGCGCCATACTTGTCATAGCGCAGCGGGACTCGGTCGTTATCAAAGACGAGAACGTTTTGTGCGGTCGGTGTCGTCATTTCACTTGCTCCTTGCCGTCTATCATATCTCATTTCACCACAAACGGGATTTTTTCCACGTCATACTTTTTACTGCCGTCTTGTGAGGTCGCTTGCAGATATAGAACGTGGTCGCCCGCTTGCAAACCTTTGACTTGAATGGAAAACATGCCCGGTCCCAACTGCGACTGGTCGAGCGCGTCCGAATCAACGCTCCAGCGGTACGTAAAGAAATCTTCGAACGCCGCGCCGGTGACACCCGCGAGAAATGCGCCGGAAAACGTGTTGGTCGCAAAATCTGCCGGCTGCTGATTCCATGTGGCAAAGACCTGCCGCACATCGAATTCTTTTTCAAACACGGGGCTCGGCGTGTCATTTGCGTCAATGTATTGCAAATAGAGTGTATGTTTGCCGACGGGCAGTGGAATTTTGCCGATGGTGACGTTCGGTGTGCCGGTCGCCGCAATCGTGCCGGTTTCACGCGTCGGTTTCGGATTGTCAATATCAAACAATAATTTCTTCACGCCGCTTTCGGAAAGGAGCACGATGAATTGCATGCCGTCGTTGTATTGATACACGATGGCGTCCAATTTGCCCGTGACGTTACGCGCATTCGCCAGCGCGTCAAACGTTTTTTGCGCGTCCGCGAGATTTTTTTCCGCGAGCGCCTTGTCAATGAAATAACGCGTATAGCCCTGCGCGGTTTTTTCCAAATCGAACAGCGTCGTGTACGCGTCGCCTTGTTTTTTCAACAAATCCGCCGTGGACGAGGCGCCGAGCGCGCGACTGTATTCCGCGCCCAATTCGAAAAACACCGGACCAAATTGCGGCGCGCGCGCGGCGAGCGCGGTGTACCGCGCGAGACGGTCGGACGCGTTTTCGAGCAAACGCGCGGAAGCCAAATCGAGCGTCGGGCTCGTTTTGTTGGCGTTATAGTAGGCATCCATTTTTTCGCGCGCGCGCGCAATGCCTTCGGTTGCTTTCATCAAGTCGCTGTATTCCAAATACGGGTCCACGAATTCGAGCCCGTATTGGAAATAGCCCTCGTATGCTTTGATGGCGTTCGCGGTGTCGCCTTTGAGTTGGTACAAACGCGCGTTGCTGTACCATTCCTGCGGCGTTTGCGGATTGTCCACGATGCTGCCCTTTTGCAGCGTCGCGAATTGCGTTTGCAAATCCGCGAACCCTTTGGCTTGCGCGGTCGCGGCGGCGGCTTGAATCGAAACGCCTTCCGCTTGGCGCGTGGCTTGCGCGACCTGCACCTCGCCTTGTTCTGCGACGCGTGTCGCCTGCGCAACCTGTACATTGCCTTGTTCCGCGACGCGTGTTGCCGTGACCTCGGTCGTCTGTTTGATTTCGCCCACATCCTTTTGCAGACCAAGCAGCTGTGCCTGAATTTGTCCGATCGGTTCGATGTTTTCCGCGAGATAGCCGCGCTCGGGTCCGACGGCGAAAATGAACGACCACGCGGTGAAAATGACAAACGAACCGATGGCAACGACAAATAACCCCACCGCTACCGTATCCCAAATTTCTTCGCCGCGGCGGCGGCGCAACAAAACGACCCAAATCAATGAAATCACGGCGACGATGAGCGACAAGCCCGCAATCCAAACCGCAAAATTGCCGAGCGGTTGAATAATGTCGCCGATAAAACCACCGACCGCGCCAATGATGGCGATGGGACGCGCCGCTTGAGCAAATGCTTTTCGCAGGGGAGCCATAGAATCCATAATTGCGTATTCCTCCGATTGTTGAGTGAAATGGGTGCGCGGTGATTTGCACCATCGAAACTTGGCAATCTACGCACGGTTCCACGTTGGGTAACACGGAACGTTTTTCAAAAGAAACGCCATTTTCAACGCGAGCAGCAAAAACGTAATGCTCGGCGGCGAGTTTACATTCTTCAGAAAAGCAACCCATCCCTCCCCGACCACTGCGCGGATATTACCAAATCCGTTCCAAGCGCGCAATGGGACAAACGTCGCGAGAGTTGCACGCGTCCGAGTATAAAAGTGGAGCGCGCGCCTGTCAACGCGGTTTGACGTAATGTCGCAATCAAGTATAAAGAGAGTGCAATGCGCATTCTGTTGGTTTTTTGCGACGGCATGGGATTGGGCGCGGATGACCCGGCAACCAATCCCTTTTTTCATGCGCCGATGCAAATCCTGCGCGCGTGGTTCGGGAAAATTCCGACGCGCAATGATGGCATTCTATACGGCGACAATGCGATACTTGTGCCAACCGATGCAACCCTGGGCGTGAGTGGTCTGCCGCAAAGCGGAACGGGACAGACGACCATTTTTACCGGCGTCAACGCGCCCGCCGCGATTGGCGAACATTATGGTCCGTATCCAAACGAAGCGCTGCGCGAAATTTTAAAACGCGACAGCATTTTTTTGCAATTGGAGAACTTGGGTTTTCGCACCGCGTTCGCCAACGCGTACCCGCCGTTCTTTTTTGAACGTCTCGCCCGGCGCAAAGCGCGACGCACCGCGACGTTGCAAGCCGCGCTCGCCGCAAAAATAAAAATCCGCGACGTGGAGGATTTGGCGCGCGGCGAGGCGGTGAGTGGTTTGTCAATGGACAATCGCTATTGGGTGGAGAACGGCGCGCCCGTGCCGTTGATTACGCCGTACATTGCCGGACAAAACATGATGCGGCTTGCGCAGCAATTTGCTTTCACCGCGTTCGAATATGCGCCGACAGACATGGTCGGGCACAAAAACAACCGCGAGGATGTGATTGCGGTGTTGAACGAACTTGACGAATGTTGGCGCGGCATCGTTTCGCAGATGGATTTCGAGAACGATTTGCTCATTATCACCAGCGACCACGGCAACGTCGAAGATTGGATGGCAAAGGGACACACGCGCAATCCCGTGCCGACGATTTTGCTCGGCGCGCGGCGGGCCGAGGCAGCGGAAAAAATTCGCGCGCTGAATGACATTGCGCCGACGGTTGTTTCGCTGCTCAAGCCGCGCAGTACATAAAAAAAACGGGCAGCGCGTGCTGCCCGTTTATTTATTGATAATAAATAAACACCGTCTCGCTCGCCACCTGCACGTCCATTTCCACGCCGTCGAATTTCACATGATACGCGCCGTCGTCGGTGAGCGGCGCTTCAAAACCGCCCGCGCCGTAGTGTTTGGCGACGCCGCTGACCGTAATGATGCTGTTCCCTGCTGCATCGCGCACCGTGACGAGCATGCCCGGTTTTGGCAAATTGCCTGCAATCACACGCGGACCCGGTAACGCATCCATCAATACTTTTGGTTGATGCGTCTCTGCCGCGCTTTCGTAGAGGGGGGGGGGTGGGACCCACGCAATCGGTGTCTCGTCCGCGCGCGCGGCGCGAAACGAAGGCATCTCTT
>CAZXYP010000328.1:0-6436 GCA_964644955.1 uncultured Anaerolineales bacterium
TTACGGCGTCCAAAGCATCCGCCACCGCCGGACAATCGGTTACATTGAATTGGGGCGCAATTTCAAACGCCAGCATTGCAGTCTTGAACGGCGGACAATTCAATCAGCAAGGTGTCGGCGCTCCGGGCAGTGTTACCGCGTCGCCGACTACGACAACAACCTACACCCTTACCGCGACGTGCAGCAACGGCGGCGGCACGCGCACCAATTCCGTCACGGTCAACGTCAGCGGCAATCCCCCCCCCGCCGCCTGTTCCGGCACACCGGTCATCAACAACTTTACCGCCTCATCCACTTCCACCCGACCCAATCAAGAGGTCACCTTTAGTTGGAGCGCGCCAACTAATGCAGACAAACTGCATTTCAAGGGACTGCAAATAGACCAAGACGTTCCCTTGTCTGGGAGTCTCACCTTCAATCCGTTAGTGACAAACCCATTCAAACTTACTGCCACCTGTACCGCGAGCGGCAAGTCGGTAGAGCAGACAATCACCGTCACCGTGATTCCATGGTGTACGGGAACTCCCGGTATTGATTCATTCACCGCATCACCAACGACAATTTCATCCGGGCAAGCTGCCAGTTTGCATTGGCAGGGGATAAGCAATGGGATCCACCTTATGATCTTTGCGTCGGGCGAGGCAGCGCCAATCGTTGAAACGTTCGCTCCGCTTGCACCATCCGGCAGTATTCCCGTTTCTCCCGCCGTGACTACCACTTACACCCTTCAATTGGAATGTACGGGGGGGGGAAATCAAATCAGCCGTGAAGCAACCGTGACCGTCTCGAATGCGCTCCCCGCGTGTGCGGGTGACATTGGCAATTTCGTGTTTGACGGGTCGTCGGCAAGCGTCCGCGACGCACAATTCCTTACCATCAAACCCGGCGAGTCCGTTGCCCTCGAATGGAGCGCCATCACGAACGTGGACAAGGTGCATTTCTTTGGGGGCGGCTTTGACGACGATGTGAGCAATCCGGGCATCCGCATCGTCACGCCGTCGGTCAAGACGACGTATGACCTCACCGCGTCGTGCAGCGCGAACGGCAACAGCATTCACGGTTCCGTAACGGTAGATGTCAAGCCATAGAAAAAAAAGAGACGTTCGAATGGAACGTCTCTTTTTTTTCATTGCGGCGGAATCCCGTTGTCAAAATTGTAATACAGCGTTTGATACGCGTTGCGAAACTCAATCACATCTTCGACAATATCTTCGGGCGCGCGTTTTTCGACAAGCACTTGCGAAATAAATTCCGCAATCTGTTCCATTTCCTTTTCGCGCATGCCCAAACGCGTCACCTCAATCGTCCCCATCCGCAAACCGCTCGGCGTGTCCCAATCTTTTGGCGTGTCGCCCGGAATCAAATTTTTATTGACGATTAAATTCGCGCGCGCGAGCGTCCACGCGCTTTCCAAGCCGCCACCAAATTGTTTCGCGTCGGCGATGACTTGATGCGTGCGCGTGTATCCCTTGTGCGCGCCCAACACGCGAATGCCGCGCGCTTGCAACGCCGCGCCCAATGCTTGCGCGTTCGCCACAATCTGCGCCATGTACGTTTTGCCAAACTCGAGCATCTCTGCCGCCGACACGGCAAGCGCGGCAACGCGATTCACTTGATGCGTCGCTACCAGCACCGGAAAGATTGCTGTCGTAATCGGTTCCGTAATGTTCGGGTCATTCCACACAATGATACCGCTTTGCGGACCGCTGAAGGTTTTGCCCGCCGAACCCGTCATTACATCCGCGCCTTCCGCCAACGGATTTTGAAATTGTCCGCCCGCGACGAGTCCGAGTTGATGCGCGCCGTCAAAAAATAATTTGCCGCCCCATTCCGCAATCACCTCTTTGATTTCTTGCAGCGGAAATGGAAACAGCGTCATGCTCGCGCCCAACGCGACGACTTTTGGTTTCACGAGCGGCGCCATCTTGCGAAACAACTCTACATCAATTTCCAATTCCACCGGGTCCATCGGCACGTCCACAATTTTCAAACCGCGCACGCCCGCGGGTCCGTCAATGCGATTGCTCGAATGTCCGCCGAACGGCTGCGCTATCGTCATCACAATATCGCCGGGCTGCGCGAGCGCGGTGTACACGGTGAGATTTCCAATCATACTCGCGACGAGACGATGGTCGGCGTAATTGGCGTTGAAACAACGTTTCAACAATTCCACGCACAACGCCTCAATCTCGTCAATGTATTTCGTTCCCGCGAACCAACGATTGACTTTGCCGATATGTCCTTCCGCCGCGCGCGTGCCGACTTCGCTGGACAATAACGCGCGCACGGTGGGACTCGTCGGCGCTTCAGGCGCGAGCAAATTGATGCACTGCTGCCCGCGCCATTCCTCATTACGCTTTACGGCGGCGATGACGGCGTCTTGTATTTCTCTGCCGCTGCGCGCGGCATCAATAATCTCGCGCGCGTGAGCGAGGATTTCGGGGTCGTGGACTTGGAATTGTGTCTCAACCGGCTGCATGTGCCAACTCCACGTTTGGGGATGTGATAGTTTTGGATTGCCATTCCGTTTCAAGCGCCTCAAGGTCTTTAAGCATTTTGGCAATATATTCGCGATACAATTCCACATCGCGCAGCGCGCGTTCTTGGGTCGCGGGTTTGAGGGCGCCCTCTTTGTACTCCAACCATTCGGCAGGATGATTGCGCCAAATCCCTTTGGGTGATTTGACCAAGACCATCACGCGTTCGGACGAAACTGCCACATCCAAAATTTCGCCGACGCAAAACGCAAATTCAACCAGTGCGCCCGGTTGCAACCATTCGGGAAAATCATTCATCGCGCCAACCCTCCGCCAATAATTCCTCGGTCAGTTCCATCGCCTGTTCACGCGAAAATGGATGAAATCCAAATTGATTCAACAGATTGAACAGAACGTAATGCTCGCCACTTGCGCTAAAACCATCCGCCAATGGCGGCGTCACCGCATACTGTGCGTTCAATTCGTCGTACTACCATTTCAAGAGACGCGGTTTTGGTTCAGCCATAGAATTCATGCAAACCTCTGTACGTGAAAAAATTCTATCACACTTTTACCCGAAAAAAACTGCCGCGTTCCTCACGCGGCTCGTTTTTGTCTGCTCCAATTTTCGTTTGCCATCAAGACAAGCGTACTCAAGGGAGCAATCTGATTCTGTATTTGGCTTGTCGTCCGCGCAGCGCAAGCGCGTAACGCGCACGACGTTTGCCGGGAACGCGCGGCGCTGGTTCACATTCGAGACGCCGTCACGCATCTACCAATGCCGTGCTTTGCCGGTCTCTGTCAGTGAGACATGCGAAACCACCCGAAAACCGATATTGTTGTTCCAGTTGTCAGGGGTATTCCTATTACGATTTGCGCAGCGGACGTTACGCCCATCATTATTGTGACGCACCATCACGCATTGCGCGACTCGATAGACATTGTGCGTGATGGCGCGTCAACGACCCGCCGAAATGCGGCGCATCCCCTTTTCCTTTCAACCACTCTGCGTTCTTAACCAGCCACCCAACAATTTACCGATTTCGGTCAACTGTTTTGCCGCATGTTCGTACTGCCCGCCGCTCACCAGACTCAAATCCAGACACATCCGCAAATGCGTCCGTAATTTATCCAGTTCCGCATCCGCGTCCAATAAACGCGCGCGCGGCGTCGGTTGATGCGTCGCCTCAATCAAGAGTTCCTGAAAACGCAGCGCGTCGTGCGGTAATGCCGCCGCCAACACAAAACGCTGTCGGCGCGGAAATTTGACCGTGAGCGGAATGAGCCACGCGACAAAATCATACGTTTTGGAAAAAATCGGAGATTGGTTCATGGTGATCATTGGTAGGGGCGAAGCATTTGCCAACGCGTCCGCGAATCCTGAAACATCTGCGCGTGCAAATGCTTCGCCCCTACGCGGCACGCGGAATAATCTGGCGCGCAAATACCGCACCCCGCAAACCCCATGTATCGCCTTGCGCCGCGTGCGCCAACCATCCTTGCACCGACCCGTCCAACTGCGCGAACGAAATATTGCCTGCCGCCAACCGCGCGCACAATGTTCTTAAACGCCGTTGGAAGGCAACCCCGTTGCGCCGTCGCAACAAGCGATGTGTCGGATAGACGCGCCAGCCGAGAAAGGGAATGCCCGTGCGCGTCGGAAAGACCATCGCCTCGTTTTCGTGAAAGCGCTGCCGCAGCGTCGCCGCAAACACAAGCGCGTGTTGACGCCATTGATGCAGCGTCGGCTTGTCGGGCGCAAACAACAAAAGGTCATCCACATAGCGCACATAGCCGCGACATTTTAATTCGCGTTTGATGAATTGGTCGAGCGGATTCAGATACACATTTGCCCAAAACTGCGACGTGAGATTGCCGATGGGCAAACCGCGCGGGCGCAGCGCGGCAAAGAGGTCATCGCCCGCAAAATAATTTGGCGGCGCTTCGGATGCATTCACGCCCGCGCCGCCGTTCAGGATTTGGTCAATCAACCACAGCGTTTCGTTATCCGCAATCACGTGCGCCAACTGCCCGCGCAAAATGGCGACATCCATCGAAGGAAAAAATGTTCCAAATCCAGTTTCAACACATACGGATACTGCCGCGCAAACTGCTGTGCGCGATTCACCGCCGCGTGCGTGCCTTTGCCGATGCGGCACGCATACGAGTCGAAAATAAATCGTCGTTCAAACAACGGCTCGATGATTTGACACAACGCATGATGCACCACGCGGTCGCGAAACGGCGCGGCGGAAATCAAGCGCGGCTTGGGGTCGTAAATGCGAAACGAAAAATACTTGCCCGGCGCGTACGTCTTGTTTTCCAATTCCGCCTGCAAGCGCGTCAGATTTTCTTCCAAATCATATTCAAACCGCGCCACATCGCCGTGGCTGCGCTTGCCGCGCGCCGCGCCCTTGAACGCGCTGTACAAATTACCAAACGCGGTGATTTGCGGATAGAGATGTTTATATGTTTTCATTGTGGGGTAGGGGCGAAGCATTTGCATATACAGCTGTGTAGGGATTCGCGGACGCGCCTGCAAATGCTTCGCCCCTACATACGCGCCCAAAAAAAATTTCGTGGGGGGCTATGCCCCCCACACCCCCCGCAGAAAAACAGCCATTCAGAAATCAGAACTCAGAATCCAGAAATTCAAGGGCGGGGGGGGACGCGGACAACTCGAAATCCGATATTGATGTTGAAAGCCATAGGCTCAGACCTGAGACGATACGCCGCACGCACATGCCTGCGACCAAGGAGCCACGACCCGCCGCGAACAACGCGATATTTTTCTCCAAAATCAGCCGACGCATTCGCATCGCCGCCGGCATATACTTGATACCAATCGTTTGTCCATTCCCAAACATTCCCAGAAAAATCATGCCCATGAAATGGGGAGATCCCGTCACCAAAAATCCCCACAGGGCTTGTATTCAAGATGTGACTCTCGAGCGAGTTGCAGCGCGCGCGGTCAAAAACATTTCCCCACGGATAAAAATATCCGTTCGTCCCGCGCGCGGCTTTTTCCCATTCCTGCTCGTGCGCCAAACGAAACGTACGCCCCGTGATGGCGGACAACCAATTGCAGTACGCGTCCGCTTCAAACCAATTCACGCCGACGACCGGCTGCGCGGGATTATTTTTTTCGGGGTCTTCCCAATACCCCGGACGGTCAAACGGGCGTTCAAAAATTTGCGCCGCGCGCCGTTTCGCCGCGTCGTCGTCCATCGCAATCAATTCGCGCCAATAGCGTGTTCGCGACGCGGGCCAATTAAATTCTTTTGCCGCGCGTTCCACGCCGTAATCGCGAATGGCTGTTCGCTGTTGCAAATAATCCTCAATCGCGCCATCATGCGCGTCGGGCTTGCCCTGTTTCCAGAGTTTGCCCGCGTCGCTCCACCACCGTTCGTCGTGATAACCGCCCGCTTGCATAAAGAACGCATATTCGGCATTCGTCACGGGATAGCGTCCGATTTCATACGCGGGAAGCGTGACGCGCCGTTCGGTGGTGAATTCGTCGCTCGTCGCGTCCTTGTCCTTCGGGTCACTGCCAAAAATAAATTCGCCCGCCGCAACCGGCACAAGCGGCGGCGGAATGGCGCGCACGACGCGTCCCTCGAATGAAAAATCTTGCGCCACAAAATCGGGATGCCCCAATTCGCCCAGCGCGCGCCCCGCTTGCAAGCGCGCGTTGAGATGCGCGCCCTTGTCGCGTTGGCGTTTCAACAATTCCGCGCGTACGGTTTGCGCGAGCGGTTCGAGGTCGGGATGCTGCAACAATGCTTCCGCCAGCGCGAGCCCCGCCAGCGGCAGATTGTCGCCCAACAAAATATTGTCCGCGCGCACCGCGTGGATAAAACGCGCGGCGTCTTTGCCCGCGAGTCCCGCCGCCATCACAACCGATTCTTCCCAGCCCGTGAGCGGCGGCGCGTCGAGTTGTTCACCGTGCGCCAATTGTT
>CAZXYP010000329.1:0-6434 GCA_964644955.1 uncultured Anaerolineales bacterium
TACGAAAGTTCCGCCGCCTCACCGTACGAAATTTCCGGCAGCGTAATGGCTTCCGGCACAATGCGCGGGTCGGTGGTCATGACGCCGTTCACGTCCGTCCAGATTTGCACCTCATCCGCATCCAATGCCGCGCCAAGAATCGTCGCGGTGTAATCACTGCCGCCGCGCCCGAGTGTGGTGAGGATGCCCTTTTTCGTCGCACCGATAAAGCCCGTTGTCACCGCGACCTGTCCCGCTTGCAAAATCGGCAGTAGTTTCGCGCGCGCTTGCATACGCGTTTCGTCCATGTATGGGCTCGCCGCGACAAAATTGTCGTCTGTAACAATCAACTCATTTGCCGCGACCCATTGCGCCGCGATGCCCGCGTCGTTGAACGCTTGCGTCGCAATCGGCACAATCAAACGTTCGCCCAAACTGCCGACGGCGTCCGTCGCGCGCGGCGTGATTTCGCCCAAGACGTAAATACTGCTGCACAAATCTTCAAAGCGGTCCAGCGCGTTCGTTGTTGTCGCGGTCAAGGTCTGGCGCGCGTTTTCGTCACTGACCAACGCGTTAATGACATCAATATGTTTTTTCAACAATTCATCGCGCGTTTGCAAAAGTTTGGCAATGTTGCCGCCCGCCGATTCTTTGAGCGCCGCGAGCAGGGTATTGGTCACGCCGCTCATGGCGCTCAATACGACGACGACCTGATTTCCCCGATTTACTTGCGCGCGCACGATTTCGGCAACGCCCGCAATGCGTTCCGCGCTCCCCACCGACGTGCCGCCAAATTTCATCACAATTCGCATAAGACCTCACCCCCGGCCCCTCTCCCACAACGAGAGGGGAGAATGAAAAAACCGCCCATCCCGGATTGGGACGAGCGGTCAACTCGCGGTTCCACCCAAATTATGCGTGCAAAGCGCATTGTGCGCTGCCCACATCTCTTGAATTGCGATAACGGTGCAGCCGTGGCGCATTACTTTGAGCACAGTGCGCCATTGCCCGTGCAAATTTCCTCGCCATTCATACCGGTGGTATTCATTTTCCCGCTGTTGAACAGAGCTTGCACCCGATGGCTCTGTCTCGCTTGCAATGCGCTGAAAATTACTCGTCCGGCGCTCGTGCTATCTCTGAAGTCTCAAATCAGAGCTTAACAGTGGGCGATACAGGGATTGAACCTGTGACCTCAGCGATGTCAACGCTGCGCTCTAGCCAACTGAGCTAACCGCCCAAATGTAGAAAAAATTATATCACACCTTGTCAAGCGGACAAATTGTTCAAAAAACGCGCGGCGTAAGCTCTCGCCTGTGACGCAAACCAAAGCAAGAATGTAAAAATTTTTTGCCAATTCGTTCCAATCCACTATAATACGCGGTGCACGCCGGGGTGGCGAAATTGGCAGACGCCCAGGACTTAGAATCCTGTGTCCGCAAGGACGTGCGGGTTCAAGTCCCGCCTCCGGCATCTTGATTTATGATTTCAGATTTTTGATTTCAGATTTCAAGCACCTTATCGAAAGAGAACATCCGTCATTCATGAACATCACCAAAGAGTTTACGCTCGACCGCCAGGCAATTGTGACTGTGGAAGTGGACGAGGCGCAATTGCAAGGCGCGCTGAAACGCGCAGCGCAGCACATTTCACGCATTCGCCCCGTGCCCGGCTTTCGTCCCGGCAAAGCGCCCTACGAAATGGTCGAACGCGCATTCGGCAAAGATTTGTTGGTCGAAGAAGCCGTCGAAGATTTGTCGCGCACCATGTACGGGCAAGTCCTGAACGACACGGAAATCAATCCCATTGACGCGGGGCGCCTTGAAGTGGTGCAAAAGGACCCGCCGATTTTCAAATACACCATTCCGGTCGCCCCCGAAATAAAGCTCGGCGATTACAAATCCATTCGCATGAACCCCGAACCTGTTGAGGTCACGGATGCCGAAGTGGATGAAATCATCAGCCGTTTTCAAAACACGCAGGCGACCCTCGCCCCGGTCACGCGCCCCGCGCAAAACGGGGATGTGGTCACGGTTGACGTCAGCGGCGGCATTGCCGACAGCGAGCCGGTACAAGAAAAAGATTTGCGCGTCACGCTCGGCGATGAGAAACAAGCGCATTTGCCGTTCGACACCGAAATTGTCGGCATGAACGTTGGCGATTCCAAAGAATTTGATTATACCTACGCGGACGATTACGAAGACGAAAGCGCGCGCGGCAAGACCGCGCATTACACCGTAACCCTCACCGACATTAAAGAAAAACAGCTGCCCGAATTGAGCGACGAATTTGCCCAAGCCGTCAGCCAATTCCAAACCCTCGAACAATTCAAGGGCAACATCCGCGAGATTTTGCATCGCCAAAAAGAACACGAAACGGACAATAAATTTGCCAACGACGTTTTGCAAGCGGTCGTGGACCAATCCGAAATTGCGTACGCGCCCGTCATGCTCGAGCAGGAACTCGAGCATCGCCTCGAACATTTTCGAGAAGATGTAAAACGTCTTGGCTTGACGTGGGAAAATTACATTCGCTTTTCCGGCAAGACGGAAGCGCAGGTCAAGGAAGAATTGCGCCCGCAAGCCGAGAAATCGCTCAAGCAAATGCTCGTGCTGGGCGAATTGATGCGCGCGGAAAATATCACCGTCTCGCGCGAGGAACTGAATGCCGACATTGAGCGTCGCGTGCGCGAAGCGATGGAATCCGGCGCCAAAGAAAATGTAGCGCGCAAAGCATACAATCAAAAAGACACGCGCGAAAGCATTGCATTTAATTTGCGCGTCAACAAAATCATGAGCCGTCTCGTCGCATTGGCAAAAGGCGAATCCACTTCCGGACTGATTCTCACGCCCGAAATGGTGCGCGGCGAGAGCGCCATTCCGTCCGGATTGATTACCGACCCCGCCCAAGTGCGGCGTGAATTGGAAAAAGGTATCTAGTTGCAGGTTACCAGTAACAGGCAGCAAGTAGCATGTATCTTTCCTACTACCTACTATCTGTTACACAACCGGAGTCAAAATGTTTCCCCAAAACCTCATCCCCATGGTCGTCGAAAACACCGGTCGCGGCGAACGCGCGTACGATGTGTTTTCGTTGCTTTTAAAAGAACGCATCATTTTTCTCGGCACGCCGATTGACGACCAAATCGCCAATGTCATTGTCGCGCAGCTCTTGTTTCTGGAACGCGAAGACCCTGACAAGGAAATTCGCCTGTACGTCAATTCACCCGGCGGCGTCATTTACGCGGGGCTTGCCATCTATGACACGATGCAGTTGATTCGCTGTCCCGTCTCCACGTACTGCGTCGGACTCGCCGCGAGTTTTGGCACGGTCATTTTGGCGGCAGGACATCCGGGGCGGCGCTATGCATTGCCGAATTCGTTGATTCACATGCACCAACCGCTCGGCGGCGCGCAAGGACAGGAAACGGATATTGTGATTGCGGCAAACCGTATCACCCGCGAACGTCATCGGCTTAACGAAATTCTTGCCAAACACACCGGGCAGCCGCTGGAACGCATCAACAATGACAGCGAGCGCGACTTTTACATGGATGCGCAGCAAGCCGCCGATTACGGCATCGTGGACGAAGTTCTGGTTCCGGCGCCAAAAGAAGGCATGGATAAAACCGGCAGCAACGGAAATCGCTAAAAAAAATTGGGACGCAGCGTTATGTGATAACGTGTCGTCCCTTTTTGTTGATACCCAGTTGCCATGACGAGGGTTGCGGCGCTTGCACGGCACGCTCCTCGCCATGACAAACACTTACCGCCATGATGAGTCGCACGCGACGCGCTGAAGAGTTTTGTTCGTTTTGTGGACGCAGTCAGGAACAGGTCAATCGTTTGATTGCGGGCCCCGATTCCGTTTTCATTTGTGACGAATGTGTGGACCTGTGCCGCGAAATTTTGCAGCAAGAAGCCGCCACGCCGCGCGGCGAAATGCTTTCCATCAAGGCGCTGCCGCCGCGCGAAATCTATCGTCGCCTCAATCAGTATGTCGTCGGACAGGAACGCGCGAAAAAAGTTCTATCCGTCGCCGTGTACAATCATTACAAGCGTATTGCCACCGGCGCGACGGACGATGTGGAACTTGGCAAAGCCAACATTTTACTCATCGGTCCGACGGGCTGCGGCAAAACGCTTCTCGCCCAAACCCTCGCCAAAGTGCTTGACGTGCCATTCACCATCGCCGACGCGACGACGCTTACCGAAGCCGGTTATGTCGGCGAAGATGTCGAAAACATTTTACTCTCGCTGATTCAAGCGGCGGACAATGACATTCCGCGCGCGGAACGCGGCATCATTTACCTTGATGAAATAGACAAAATCGCGCGCAAGAGCGGCGACAATCCGTCCATCACGCGCGACGTTTCGGGCGAAGGCGTGCAGCAGGCTTTGTTGAAAATTGTCGAAGGCACCGTCGCGAATGTGCCGCCTCAGCAAGGGCGCAAACATCCGCATCAGGAATACATCCAACTCAACACCAACAACATTTTGTTTATTCTGGGCGGCGCATTTGACGGTCTGGAAAAAATCGTCAGCGACCGCGTAACCGACCGCCGCAGCGCGGGCTTTAAGGGGGAAACACAGCGCGCCGCGCGCGACCTGACCCAGCCGGAATTGATGCGACAGGTCACCGCCGACGACCTCGTGCAGTTCGGACTCATTCCCGAATTTGTCGGACGCGTTCCCGTCATGGTCAGCGTGGACCCGCTCGACGAAAAAATGCTCATCCAAATTCTCACCGAGCCCAAAAACGCCATCATTAAACAATATCAAAAAATGTTTGCGCTCGACCGCGTGGAACTCGTTTTCACCGACGACGCGTTACATGCCGCCGCGCAAGAAGCGCTGCGCTTCAAAACCGGCGCGCGCGGTCTTCGCACCATCATCGAAGAAGTGCTGCTCGATGTCATGTACGAAATCCCCTCGCGGCAGGATGTACGCAAATGCGTCATCAACGCCGACACGATTCGCCGCCAGGCGCGTCCGCTCTTGCTCACGAACGCCGAACTGCCGGTCGAGTGGGAAAAGGAAAGCGCGGCGTAACGTTCACAAACCTGCAAGGGGAACCGCCTTGCAGGTTTTTCTATTTTCCCGGCACACCTTTTTGATCATTCCCGCAACGGGCTGTGCTATAATCGCTGGTGAAAGTTGAATTGCGGAGGAAACCATGACAGAAGCAGCAGCAATAGCACAACCCATTCGCGTACTCGTCGCCAAACCCGGTCTGGACGGACACGACCGCGGCGCCAAAGTGGTCGCGCGTGCGATGCGTGACGCAGGCATGGAAGTGATTTACACTGGCATTCGCCAAACGCCTGAAATGATTGCCGAAGCGGCGGTGCAAGAAGATGTGGATGTCGTCGGACTTTCGATTTTGTCCGGCGCGCATCTCGAATTGTTTCCGCGTGTCACCGAACTCTTGAAAGCAAAGGGCAAAGACGACGTTTTGCTCGTCGCGGGCGGCATCATTCCCGACGAAGACATTCCGCAATTGAACGCGCTGGGTTTTCGCGGCGTATTCGGTCCCGGCACCAACACGCACGATTTGGTGAAATTTGTGCAGGATGAAATGACGAGACGACGAATGCACAATGCACAATGAACAATGAACAATGGACAACGAACCGATTGCCTAATCACCCAATCACCCAATCTCCAATCTCCAATTCCAATCTTGAATTCCGAATCTCTGGTCTCTAGTCTCCAGTCTCCTCTCGCCCTCGCGCGTGCCATCACGACCGTTGAACGCGGCGGAGACAACGCGCGGCAGCTCATTCACGCGCTTTTTCCGTACACGGGACACGCGCACATTGTCGGCGTCACGGGCGCGCCGGGCACAGGCAAATCCACGCTCGTCAATGGGCTGGCAAAAGAATTGCGCGCGCGCGGTAAACGCGTCGCCATCATTGCCGTTGACCCGTCGAGCCCGTTTTCCGGCGGCGCGATTTTGGGCGACCGCTTGCGGATGCAAGATTTGTCCGGCACAGGCGTTTTTATTCGCAGTATGGCATCGCGCGGGCAGTTGGGCGGACTCGCGGCGGCAGTATCCGACGCGCTTCTGGTTCTCGACGCCGCGCAGTTTGACATCCTTTTGGTCGAGACTGTCGGCGCGGGACAGGGCGAAGTGGACATTGCCAAACACGCGCACACCACGCTCGTCATTGAAGCGCCCGGACTCGGCGATGACATCCAAGCCATCAAAGCAGGCATTCTCGAAATTGCGGATATTTTGGTTGTGAACAAAGCCGACCGCGATGGCGCGAATGCCGCCGTTGCCGCGCTCGAAATGAATTTGAATCTGAACGCGGACAAGTCCGCGTGGCGTCCGCCCGTTTTGAAAACCATCGCCTTGGCGTCCGAAGGCATCCGTGAGGTCGTTGACGCCATAAATGAACACGCCGCGTATTTGGACGAAAAGAATTTGCGCGCGCAAAAAGAACGCGCGCGGTT
>CAZXYP010000330.1:0-6423 GCA_964644955.1 uncultured Anaerolineales bacterium
AGCTGAAGATTGACAGGGGGAAATCACTTTTTCCCCTCGCCTATTGCGAGAGGGAGGAAGAGACGAGGGGCTGAGTAGTTACTTTTTGCCCATTTTTCGGGCGTCGGCATAAAAATAAGAGAATTAAATATAATTATTGAATTCAGTAATTTGTGTATTGACAAATTTAATTTATTGGTGTATATTGTATCCAGTCGAGCAGAGAATAATCAAAGCTGTTTTTGTTCGCAAAGCAACTTTTGCGGAGAAAAAAAACCATGCTGAAACTTTTTGAACAATGTCCCGCTTGCGGCGGTCCCCTCGTCCTTACCGAAATCCAATGTTCCGGCTGTCACCTCAAAATGCAGGGCGAATTCAAACCCGGGCTGTTTTCGTCCCTGTCCGACGACCAATTGACGTTTGTGCGCGCGTTCCTGCGCGTGCGCGGCAATTTGTCCGAGATGGAAAAGGTGCTGGGTGTTTCCTACCCCACCATTCGCAACAAATTGGATGAAATCAATCAAGCCCTTGACCGCGCCGAAGAAAAACCGAACGTTGTTCAAGACAACCCGCGCACTGCCATCTTGAGCCAATTAGCCGCCGGCAAAATTGACGCGGCACAGGCGCTGGAACAATTGCAGGCATTGGGAGCATAGAAATGCCACAGCATGTCAACAGGAGCACCAACATGAATTGGCTGAATGAGCAGTATGCGAACGAACGGTATCAAGAAGCGCTGCGCGAAGCGGTGCATGACGCCGAAATCAGTACCTTACTTGACAATGCGCCCATGCACAGCGAAACGCGTCGCCTGCGTCAAAGCGTTGGCGGCAAATTGATTGAATGGCGACGAGTGGTCGCACGGTACGTGTCGGGTCAACATCGTGTGCGACCACTTGTCGAGGGCAAGCGCTTGCAAGAAACACCAAACGCGCCGCAAACACTAAAGAGCACATAGGATAAATCTCGCATTTATCCCACCGGCAATTTTGGGTCTGCAAGCTTCCGTACGACGGATTTCGGATTTGTCGTACAACAAACGGAGAAGATGCATCATGGAATGGCAATGGAATCCGGACGCGTTCGACGCGATCCATATCACTTCACCCAGCGGTGAATTTCAAATCATCGGCACGGATGACCATCAAGTGCTGCTCGAAGGCACCGCGGAACGGCGGCACACACATCGCGAGCCGGTCATTCAGGGGCGCTGGTTGGTCATTCAACCCATTCATGGGGCGGACGAATGGACGCTCGAATTGCCCAAGAGCAAAGCATGGGTGATTGAAATTGCATCCGCCAGCGGCGAAATCAACATCGAAAATGTGCACGCGCATTTGGATGTGCGTCTCGGCAGCGGCGACATCCAAATTGAAAATTGTCGCGGCACGTTCAATGTGCAAAACGGCAGTGGCGATGTGCAGCTCGAAAATTGCGTGCAAGCGGAAACACCGCGCGTTCCCGCGTTCTCGTACCAGGAACCCGTGCGCGAACCGGGCGGCATTCCGCCCATCCCACCCATGTCTCCTCCGGGCAAACGCATTCGCCTGGGCAAACATATCACCATTGACGACGACGAAGAATGGCAAAAGTACGGGCGCGAGTGGGAAGAATGGGGCGAACGCTTTGCAGAGCAAGCAGGGCGCTGGGCAGAAAAATTCGCGCGCGAATTTGGCAAGGGGTTTGGATGGGAAACCAAACCCGATGCGCCCGGCATGCATGTGCAATTGGGCAGCGGCGATGTTCAATTCGAACAAGTGGACGCGCAATTCGTCACGGTGCATTTGGGCAACGGCGATGTCCAATTGGAAGATGGACGCGTTGCCAGATTACGTGTCGAGACCGCGCGCGGAGATGTGGACATGGAAAATATCCTGCCTGCCGACGCCTGGGACATTTCGACGCGTCATGGCGATATTCATCTGGTCTTGCCTGCCGACACGAATGCGCGTATAGATGCGGCAACGCGTCACGGCGACATTGAATCGGATGTGCCGCTTGTCGGCGTCGGTCGTCCCGGGCGCGCCGCGCGGCACGGCGGACGCATGGTGGGTACACTTGGAGAGACCGGCGAAAACCCCATCGAAATTCATCTCGAATCGCTGCACGGCGACATTCAAATTGACTTGACCGGGCGCAACAGTCGCTACGCGCAACCGCCGCCGGCATCCCGCGCACCCAAAGCCCCCGTCGCTCCCGCGCCGCCTGTCCCGCCGACGCCGCCAATGTACGCAGACCAAGCAGAAGCGTTCACACCGGTCGCCGTCGCCGACAAGCCGACAACCGATGCGACATCGGATACTTTTGATACAAACGCACCCGCGTATGATTCGCAAATCGCAATTTTGCAAGCGTTACAGCGGGGCGAAATCACGGTCGCCGAAGCCGAGTTGCTTTTGCGCAGTGTCAAGTGAACGCAACGCTTGCGGTCGCCCGTTGGTTTAAACACAGAGCTGCCCATTGGGGGCAGCTCTAGGTTTTTTGAACGCGCTTGTCGCGCATGGGATATTCGTGATAGGATAGATGCAATTATCACATGCCCGAAGCACACTTTTCCGCGTCCGATTTTGAAACCCTGTTGCGACGCGTGCCATTGTTCCAAACGATGGACGACGCGGCGCTGCGCGTGTTGGCGCGCGTGGCGCGGGCACAGCATTTTGCGCGGCACGAATATATCTTTTATCAGGACGATCCCGGCGAAGCCGCGTATGTGATTCGTTCCGGCAAAATCGCCATTCTGCTCGCCACCGACGACGGGCGCGAATTGGTCATTAACGAAATCGGCGCGGGCGAATGTTTTGGCGAATTGGCATTGTTGACGGATGCGCCGCGTTCCGCGTCTGCCGTCGCGCGGACGAATTGCGATTTGATCCGCTTGCCGCGCGCGGAATTTTTGCGCGAGTTGGAGAACCAACCCAAATTAATGCGTCAAGTCTTGCAAGTGACCGCCGAACGCTTACGCGCCAGCACCGAACGCGAACGCGCGCTTGCGTTTCTCGACGCGCCCGCGCGGCTCGCGCGCGTGCTGCTCGAACTGGACCGCGCGGCGGACGACAAGGGTTACATTACCCTTTCACAAGACGAATTGGCGCAGCATATTGGCGTGGCGCGTCAGACCACCGCGAAAATTTTGGGGCAATGGCGGCGCGCCGGTTGGATTCTGACCGGACGCGGTAAATTGGTTGTCCTCGACCGCGCGGCCCTACGCCGTACTGCGCGTCAAGCGCTCTGAGCAAAAGCAAGCAAACCCCCTATTGCGCAACCATCACACAATTCATATAATGTTTTGCGTTCGCTGTGTCACGCAAGTGACAGACCGCCGCAGCGAACTCGCGTATATTGGTCTCACCGCAACTTGAAAATCGCTCAACCTCAAAAAGGAGTCCTCTGATGTTAACCATCCATTCAGAACAGCAAGGGCAGGTCACTGTCATTACGGTCATCGGACGCGTGGACGGGCTCAGCGCGCCGCAGCTGGAAACTGCGCTGCAGGACGCGCTCAATGCCAAGCATTACAAAATCGTCGTTGATTTATCGGAAACCGAATTCATGTCCAGCGCGGGGATGCGCGCGCTGCTCAAAGCGCGCATTGAAACGCAAGACAAAAAGAGTGAACTGCGGCTTGCGGCGCCGGCGCCCTTTATTTTGGATTCGCTCAAGCTCGTCGGACTGGACAAGCTCTTTAAAATTTATGACACGCGCGATGCCGCGCTCGCAGGATTTTAACGAGAGGATTGCGCCCTGATATACAAAAAATGTCAGGGCGCATTTTTTCACATGTCACACTCTGCTTCTGCCCCCGTCTCACCGTTCGCGGTGTTTCGCAATCGGAATTTCACGCTGCTGTGGAGCGCGCAGCTCGTCTCGACGATTGGCAGCGCGTTGGCTTCGCTCGCGGCGTCCATTCTCGTCTTTCGCATCACCGGCTCGGCATTGTCGGTCGGCTTGATGCTGATGGCGACTGCCGCGCCAAGTATTGTCCTGGGATTGTTTGCGGGCGTATTTGTGGACCGCTACGACCGCAAACGCATCATGGTTTTGGCGGATTTGGTGCGCGCGGCATTGGTCGTCGCCATTCCGTTTTTGGTCGAATCGAATATCGCGTGGTTGTACATTATCGTGCTGCTCACGAGTTCGGTGGGACAATTTTTTGAACCCGCGCAAGCATCTGTGCTGCCAGAAATTGCCTCGGACGAGGAGCTCGCTGCTGCCAATTCGCTCATGGCAATCAGTTCGTTTGGCGCGACAGCTGTCGGTTTTGCGGCGTCCGGTTTGCTCGCGCAGATTTCCATCGAGTGGGCATTCTATTTGGACGCGCTCACGTTTCTGGTTTCTGCCGTGTTTATTCTGTTTACGCGTGTACCCAAGTTGGGGACGGAAGAGAATACGAACGTTGCCACAGTCTTTCGCAACATGCGCGGCGGGTTTGGTTTCTTGTTCAACAGTCCGATTCTGCGCTCTGCCTTTTTGATATTGCCCATCATGGGCATCAGTTTCGGGTTGGGCAACGCGCTGCTCTTGCCGTTTGCGACGGAAGCATTGCACGCCGACGAATTTCAATATGGCGTGCAAGAAGGCATGACCTCCCTCGGCTTTGTCGCTGCAAGTTTGTTGATGGCGCGCATTGCGGACCGTCTGCCCGCCGGACAATGGCTGACCATCAGCTTTGTAACGATGGGCATTTGCCAAATGATTTATTCACAGCTGACCTCCATTCCGCTCGCCATCTTTTTTGTGACCCTTTCGGGTTTTGCGAACGCGCCGTCTGCCATTTCGCGCCAATTGATTCTCCAGCGGAATACGCCGCGCGAAATGCGCGGGCGCGTGGGGAGCGCCTTTTTTGTCACGCGCGATGTCGCGTTCTTGATTGGCATGGCAATGGTCGGGCTGGCAGATTTTGTGGGCGTGCGCGAAATGTTTTTCTTTGCGGCGCTGTTGGTTTTGGTGCCCGGCATTCTCGCACTCTTTCTCCCCGGTCTCGGGCAACCGGCGCAGCAGTGGAAACAAGTGATTCAATTACTGCGCACCGCGCCGACTGCGCCCGGCATGAGCGCGCCGCGCGCGGTAACGCTGGGCGACTTGAACGCGTTGGCAATGCGTTTCAGCGCGCTCGGGACATTGAGTGATGCCGACCGTCGCTTGTTGGCGAGCACCGGCAAAGTGTACAATGCGCCCGCAGGCACGACGATTGTGCGTGTCGGCGAAAAAAGCGATGCGGCGTACATTGTGATGGCAGGCGATACGGTCGCCGGTTTGGAAGAGGGCGGCGAAACACGTTGGTTGGAAACAATGGGGCCCGGCGATTTCTTTGGCGAAATTGCGGCATTGTCGGGGCAGCCGCGCACCGCAAATGTCATTGCGCGCACGGACACGACACTGTTGGAGATTCCCGCGCCGACACTGCATCAGCTGATGGAGAATCCCACCCTCAGCCAAATCGTGCGCTTGAAATTTTACGAACGGCTCTCGCGCACAAACCTTAAGGATTTGCCGCGCTTTGCCGGCATGGACCAGGTGACGCTGCGCGAATTGCGGACCGCCGAAGCGCCCGCGTAAAAAATTTGTAGGGATGTTCAATTGAACATCCCTACAAATTTTTGCGTTGTGTCACCTGCATGACAGACAGGCGAACCATCTCTTGCTATACTGACGTCACAATACGGTTACGTGAGATGTTCCAACAAACATCAGGGTTTAGCAAATAGGAGGTTCGCCATGAAAACTCGTTATCAGCTCACAGTGGGAATGCTGTTCGCAGCGCTGCTCACCACCTTGACCCTTTCCGGACTTGGCGCCGCCCCGACGGACCCGGGACGGGAATTGACCAAGACCGTACTCGCAGTACCCGAGATTCCCCACGGCAACATCAAACCGCACTCGGATGCGTGGAACGATTTTTATCTCGACAAGTTCGCGGCGACATCGTTCCCGATTGATGTCGAGCAAGGTGAAGCGGAACCGGTGCGCGGAGGCATTGCCGAGGCGTATGCGGCAAAACCTCAAGCCCGTGTTTTCTCATCGGCTGCTCCGCACAGCCAAGCGTGGGATACGTTCCAGCTTGACCGCAACGTCAACACACAGCTGCCAAACGTCTGGAACATTCCCGCCGTGTCTTTGGACGGCAAGCACGCCGGAGGCGCTATCGGCAAAAATTTGAACCGCTGGGACTTGCTCCCGTAACCCGCTTGTCTATTTACACAACGGGCAATGAACCTGACGAAATTCGAATTGCCCGTTGTGTCATCTACATGACATACAACCCGCGCGAAATGTTTTACAATTACGTCAACGTTTGCGAAATCGAAATTATCAAAATGCAGTGAACCACTGCCAATTCTCAAGGAGGAATCCGAAATGACAAAAAAAGAACAAGCCGCCCTCAAACGCGTTGCCAAAAAATTGAGCGCCATGCGCGCCACGCTGAACAAGTCCGAACGCGTCTGG
>CAZXYP010000331.1:0-6417 GCA_964644955.1 uncultured Anaerolineales bacterium
CATTGAAATGGACGCCGCAGGAAAATTTTTGGCTGCTCGATTATCATCTGCGGCGTTTGCGCGATTCGGCGGACTATTTTGATTTTGTGTTTGACGAAACGCGCGTGTTGGAGGAATTGGAGCGCGGCGCGTCACACTTGCCGCGTGCGCCGCACAAGGCGCGGTTGCTGCTGGCGCGCGATGGCGCGTTGGCGTTCTCTGCCGCGCGGCTCGACACGCAGCCGGAGCCCGTGCGCGTGGTGTTGGCGCAAATGCCCGTCAATGCGCGCGACAAATTTTTGTTTCATAAAACGACACAGCGCGCGGTGTACGACGCGGCATTGGCGGAACGCGGTGACGCGGACGAAGTGTTGTTGTGGAATGAGCGCGGCGAAATTACGGAAATGGGTTCGGCGAATATCGTCGTGCAGTTTGGCGAGGAATTTTTTACGCCGCCTGTCGAATGCGGACTGCTCGGCGGCACCTATCGCGCGTTTTTGTTGGAGCAAGGCAAAATTCAAGAACGCGTGATTCCGTGGGACGAATTGCGCGACGCGCGCGCGCTGTTTCGCATCAATTCCGTACGTGGGTGGCAAACGGCGAGATTGGAGATTGGAGATTAGAGGTTGGAGATTGGAGATTGGGGGATTGTGTATTTGGCGTTCTGCGTCTTGCTTTGTGCTATAATTTTTTCGCTCCACTATGGAACAAATAGTCTCCGATCTCCAGTCTCCGGTCCCCCTTGTCTCGGCGCATCCATACGTTTCGGTGTTCGTTCCTGCGCGCAACGAAGCGGGCAACATTGCGCCGTTGATGGAAAAAATCGCGCGCGCGTTTCGGGACCATGCATTGGACGGCGAAGTGATTTTTGTGGATGACGGTTCGACGGATACGACGTGGCAAGAAGCCGTCGCCGCGTCGGAAAAATATCCGTTTCTGCATTTGTATCGCCATCGCCGTTCGTTCGGTCTGACGGAAGCGATGCGCACCGGTTTTCGTCATGTGCGCGGCGATGTAATCATTTTCTTGCCTTCCGATTTGGAATCGGACCCCGAAGAGGATATTCCCAAATTGCTCGCGAAATTGAATGAAGGATACGATGTCGTCGCGGGTTGGCGGCAGGGACGGAACGACGGCAAAGTGTTGGCGTCGCAGATTTACAATGCGGTGTCGCGCGCGCTCTTTGGTCTGCGCGCACACGACATGAATTGGATAAAAGCGTTTCGCCGCGAGGTATTGAATGATTTGCATTTGCGTTCCGATTGGCATCGGTTCATTTTGCACATTGCCGCGTCGAAAGGGTACAACATCGGCGAAGTGCCGGTCAATTTTTATCCGCGCCAAAAAGGCAAAAGCAATTACGGCATTGCGCGCATTCCGATTTCGTTTCTCGACGTGCTGGTGGTGAAATTTTTAATGACCTTTTCGCGCAAGCCGATGTTGTTCTTTGGCGGATTGGGCGGTTTGTCCATTTTGTCGGCGCTCGTGATTTGGATTTATCTCACCTTGTTGTATATCAACACGCCGGGCAACATGCAGCAGCGCCCGTTATTTACGTTTGCCGGTTTTATTTTTGTCGCGGGCATTTTGTTATTCATCGGCGGGTTTTTGGCGGAATTGGTCGTATCGCAAGCGGACCGTTTGGAAGATATGGAATGCACGCTGCGCGAACGCGAAATCGAGGAGCCGCACGCGCGGTAACCGAATGCGTGTTGTATTGTTGACGCACGTTTTTCCCCGCGCCGCGAAGGATTCGCTCGGCGCGTTTTTGTTGCATTTGACGCAGGCGTTTGGAGAACGCGCGCAAGTGGTGGTTGTCGCGCCGCACGCCGCAGGTTTGTCTGACCGTGAACGTTTTGGCGATGTTCAAGTCGCGCGTTTTCATTACGCGCCCGACGCGGAGGAAACGTTGGCGTACACGGGCGTGATGCACGAACAGGTCGCGCGCGGCATCGGCGGCAAAATTGCATTCGCGCGTTTTGTGTGGAATTATTTTCGCGCGGCGCGAAACGCGGTGAAACAATTTCAGCCCGATGTGATTCACGCGCATTGGTGGTTACCCGGCGGATTTGTCGGCGCGCTCGTGTCGAAATTCTCGCATACGCCGTTGGTGATGACAACGCACGGGACGGATGTGGAACAATTGCGAAAAACGCGTTGGGCAAAACCGCTCGCGCGTTTTGCGTTCGGACAAGCGCGCATCGTGACGTGCGGCTCTGTTTATTTGCGCGAACGTTTAATGGAATTGCAAGTTGTGGACGCGGAACGCGTGCGGGTGATTCCGATGCCGGTGAATCCGTTGTTTGTGACGAGAGATTGGAGATTGGAGACCGGAGATTCAAAATTCGAAATTCGAAATTCGAAATTCGAAATCCTATGTGTTGCGCGTCTGACGAAACAAAAACATCTTGACGTATTGATTGACGCGCTAAAAATTTTACGCGAACGCGATGTGAACGCGCATTTGCAAATCGTCGGCGACGGCGACCAACGCGAATTTTTGGAACACAAAACGCGCGAGCTGCAACTCGACGCGCAGGTGGAATTTTTGGGGATGCGCGCGCAAACAGAATTGCCGGAATTGTACGCGCAATGTGACGCGTTTGTTTTGCCGTCGGTGCGCGAGGGAATGGGGTTGGTTTTGGCGGAAGCGTTGTTGTGCGGCGCGCCTGTGATTGCGACAAATTCCGGCGGCGTGACCGATATTGTGATTGATAAGCAATACCTTCGTCAAACCGTAGTAACGACTTCCAGTCGTTCGGCAGAAACGATTGAAATCGTTACTACAGGGGCGCTTGGCGAAGGTATTAATAAGGAAACCGGTTTGTTATTTCCCGAACGCGATGCGGGCGCGCTCGCCGACGCGTTGGAAAAATACGCGCGTGATTCTGCTTTTGCCGCGCGTTTGGCGCACAACGGGCGCGCGCTTGTCGTGGAACGCTTTACGCCCGAACGCGTTGCCGCGCAATTTTTGCACACATACGAACTTGCGCGCCACTGATAACTGATTACCGATTACTGATTACCGATAACCGATGACTGATCACCGTTCTCCCTCCGATGCCGCGATTGCATTTTTTCTCGCGCTGTTTTTATTCGGCGTCTATTTGTTGACGTTCAGCGGGCGCATCACGTCGTCGGATGGTTTGTCTATGTTTGCGGTGACGGAAAGCGCGGTCAAACGCGGCGATGTTTCGACGGACCAAATGTGGACGTTCTTTGGCACGAAAAGCGCGCCCGCGCCGGACGGCGAGGTGTACAGCAAATACGGTTACGGCACATCGCTGCTCGCCGCGCCGCTGTATGTCCTCGCGTTGTATGTGCCGTTTTTTGGATTAATGTCGCTGACGGTTTTGTCGAGCGCCATTGCGGTGGCAGTCGCGGGCGCGTTTTTGTATCTCGCCGCGCGGCGCTTGAGGTTTTCCGTCGCGGTTTCCCTTGCGACGACACTGTTGTTTGGTCTGGCGACGCCGGCGTGGGTGTATGCAAAAGAATTTTGGAGCGAATCGTTCGCGCTGGCGACTCTGTTGGCGGCGTTTTATTTTTTGTTGGCGTATCGCGCGGAACGTGGGTTGCATCAAGCGGTCATTGCGGGGATTTGTTTGGGTTTGGCAATTGCGATTCGGACGACGAATATCTTGTTACTGCCGTTGTATCTGTGGTACGCGTTTTGGATGCCGTCAAATGAAATTGGGCAAAAAGAAAAAAACCAAAAACTAAAAAATCAAAAATCAAAAACCAAAAACTATATAGATTGGCGCGGCGTGTTTTGGTTTGTGCTGCCGCTGATTGGTTTTGTGTTGGCGATATTTTTTTACAATCAAATTCGCTTTGGCAATCCGCTGACGACGGGCTATCGCGCGGACGAAGATTTCAGCAATAACATTTTCTTGGGCGCGTATGGTTTGTTGTTCAGTCCGGGCAAAGGTTTGTTTGTGTATGCGCCGTTTCTCGCCGCGCTGCCGTTTGGCGTCTGGCAATTTTATAAAACACGCAAGCGCGAGTTGATTTTTAGTTTTCTACTTTTTGTTTTTTACTTGGTTTTGTTTTCTGCGTGGTATTACTGGTGGGGCGGGACGAATTGGGGCCCGCGTTTTCTCGTGCCGACACTGCCTTTTTTGGTTTTACTCTGCGCGCCGTTCTTGGAATTATTGTTGGAACCGCCGCCGACTGTGTCGCGTGCGACGCTGAATGTCTTGCGCGCGGTTTTTGTTTTGCTCGTCGGCATCAGTGTTGTAAATGAATTCGCGGGTGTGAGCGTTCATTCCTTGACGCATCGCATGGCGTTGACAAAAATTTCGGCGAACGCGGATTGGGATGCGATTTTTCAACCCGCGCTTTCACCGCTTATCGGGCATTGGCAGATTCTCAAACCGTCAAATTTGGAATTTGCATGGCTGCGCGCGAATGCCGATTCCGTGAACATAGATTGGATTGCGCTGGCATTGACGTTCGGCGTAATTCTTTTTGCGTTGTACATGTTGGCGCGCGTATTGCGCGGCAGAGAATTGCCCCGTGTGGCGACGCGAATCAATGTGGTGTTGGCGATTTTATTGACGCTGTTGGTGGTGGCGCGTTATGCCAATGACCCGCGCTTGGGCGGGAATGACGGCTATAAAAAATTGTTGGCGATGGTGCAACAACAATCAACCGCGCAAGACGTTTTGATTTTGAATGACGACGCGCAAGCGCGTTATTTTTTCAACGCCAATCGCGCTCCGTTGAAATGGTACGGTCTGAGCCGCGACCCCGCGCGTTGGGATGCGCCGACGCAGACATTAGTGACGCGTTTGGGACAGGAATACGCGCGCGTGTGGTTTGCGTACGATGACGCGGTGGATGCGCCGAATCCGCTGCGCGATTGGCTGGAAGCAAATTGGACCCAAGTGCAGCGCGTGACGTTCGAGAATGGGGTAACCCTCGAAACCTACGCGCCGTAGCAAGTTCACAACGGTGGGATAAAAAAAGAAAGGTCAAGCCCGCGCGTGACACGTTTCACGACGCGGGCTTGTGGTTTGGTCGGTTGTTAGAGGAAAGATTGGTTCGTTATGTCTCGTTGCTACTTTGGTTTTTCCGGCGCCGACGGACCGGATGTCGGCACTGCCGGAACTTCTGTTTGAATGGTCCCGGGGTCAAAGAATTTAGCGTTCGGGTCAATGGGTTGGTCGCCGGGAACCGGCGTAAACGTTTTCGCATACAGGAGCAAGTTCTCATAATCTATTCCGGTCTCTGATGCTTCGATGAGTGTGGGCGCGCCGGCGTTCAAGTCAACGACATAAAACAAGTATTTTGCGGGCTCGGGTCTTTTCATTCCGCGTAATTGGACCTCGAACCTGCCCTCCAAGACCACCAACGCGAGCGGCGGTTCTTTACCCCCGAAACCGATTTCGGACAAGCCCAATTCGGGTAATTCCTCTTTGGTGATGCTGCGCGTCAAAAGAATCTGCGGTGTCTCAAGAACGCGGAATCTTGACTGGGTATAGTCCAACGCCGCTTTTTCAACATCGGCTACAGAAGCGGTGAGCAGGGAATGTGGTTTGAACCCATCTTGGGCGTTTGCAAAAGAAAACCATCGGGAGACCACAGCAGTCCCGACAAGGGTTACGAGAATCAATGCCGATAGTACGAGAGTAAATTTACGCATGATTTTCCTCCGCGTGAATTTTCAATAGCTTGCCGTCCAGCTGTGGTCGCTGGAATTACAAGTAGACAGCGTTCCATTGACGTTATTTTGAATGTATTGGTAACACCATGCGTACCAGTTCCCGTTACCACCGTCTTTGTATGTGTTATAGCGCGTCGTGATGCTGCCCCAATGCACCCCGGGTAAACTACTCTCACCTCCAGAAGCCACGTAAGGAAGGTGGCTCGTACGAAGATTACCCGTAACCATCGTGTAACAAGTGGTGGCATTACAAAAAAAACGCTCGAAACTTGTTTGGCTTGCTATCTATTCCATTCACCACATAATAATGATATTGAAGACCCGCACCTAACCAATGCGATGTGTCAACATTTTCGCCTTTATTCCCCAGTTTATTCTGCCAGGAACCGTAGGGATGAAGTCCGCAATCTATGTCGCATGCCTTTGTCGGACCTGATTCCATAAAAGTCTCGACATAATTTGATACACCGTTAGGCCCGCCTGTCCAAGTTCCGGTGCTGATATTCGGATTTGGTGTAGTCAAATATGCGTCCACCCCAGAATATCCGGAGGCACTTGCTTCATAGCCCCAGACCTGCGCCTGACCTCCTTGTGCATCTACCAAAGCAGTCGAGAACACCAACATAAACACGAATGCATATGCTGAAACCACAGCAAACTTGACCATTTGTTTTCGCATGAATTCTCCTTTCCGAGAGCTAGACTCGAATTGCGGGCTAAACAAAGCAACAACTTGCTATGTTGACATCAGCTTGAGATTCGCGAATAGTATA
>CAZXYP010000332.1:0-6386 GCA_964644955.1 uncultured Anaerolineales bacterium
TTCAAGCGGGATGATATCCATTGCAGTTGCAGTCGGCGTAAAAGTGTTTGCTTGCGCTGCCGCTGCCTCATGGGTTGGACTTGGCTTGGGCTTTTTATTTGTGGGTTTAGGAGTTGAGGTTGTTTTTGCTAAAGCCGAGTTTGTTTGTTGAACTTGAGGTTGGTTAAAAGATGCAAAGAACAGATTGACCAGAATTACAAATGCGGCCAGCGCCACAAGGGCTAGCAATGTTTTAGTGACGTTCAAAATTGCATTCATAGTTCCTCCGTAGAAAAAAGAGATGGATGCATTGAACCAATTTTTTTTTTTCTGCCAAGGTCACTTGACAAGCCGCTTCAACGTGTTTTGCTCAACCACACTCGAACCAGCTACTTTGTTTTGTTATGTTAGAATGGTCTCAAGCTTTCCTTCAGCGGCTCGTCCTATGTCTCACCGTATTTTAATGATTGCGCCAACATCGTTTTTCGGCGATTACGGCTGTCACGTGCGCATCCTCGAAGAAACCCTCGCGCTGCAAAATCTCGGGCACCGCGTCCGCATCGTCACGTATCCGCGTGGGCGCGATATTCCCGGCGTGGACATTGAACGTACGATGCCGATTCCGTGGCGCGTGAATTACGAAGTCGGTTCGTCGCGGCACAAATTGGGATTGGATATTTTTTTGACCTCGCGCGTTTTGCGCGCGGCGCGGCGTTTCAAACCCGATATTATTCATGGGCATCTGCACGAAGGCGCGTTAATGGGTTGGCTCGCCGCGAAAATTTTTCGTAAACCTCTGGTCTTTGATTTTCAAGGTTCACTCACCGGCGAAATGGTGGACCATCATTTTTTGAATCCGCACGGGTTTTTTTACAAACCCCTGCGCGCGCTCGAAGCGTGGATTGACCGCCAGCCGGCGTACATTTTCACCAGTGCGGCGTATCAACAAAATCTGCTTGCCGACGACTATCACATCCCCGCAGAAAAAATCCTCCACATCCCCGACGCGGTGAATCCCGAATGGTTCCGCCCGTGGAGTGACGACGAACGCGCCGAATTTCGCGCAAAAAAATTTCAATTGAAATGTCAGACGTTAGGGATTCCGCCGGAACGCCCTGTCATCGTTTATCTCGGTTTGCTCGCCGACTATCAGGGCGTGGGACATTTGCTCCAAGCCGCGCAGCAAATTTTACAGCGTGGCGCGGATGTACATTTTGTCATCATGGGCTATCCCGGCGCGGACAAGTACATTCAACGCGCGCGCGAAATGGGCATCGCGGACCGCGTCGAATTTCCCGGACGCATCGCCTATGAAGAAATCGCGCAGTGGCTTGCCATCGGCGATATCGCGGTGGCGCCAAAATTAAGTCAGAGCGAAGGCAACGGCAAAATTTTGAATTACATGGCGAGCGGTTTGCCCGTGGTCGCGTTTGACAATCCTGTCGCGCGCGATTATTTGGGGGAGGACGGCATCTATGCGCCGTCCGGCGATGTGGACGCGCTGGCGCGCGGCATCGAGGAATTGCTCGCCGACCGCGCCGCCGCCAAAGCCGTCGGGAAAAATCTGCGCGCGCGTGCGCTTGAAAAATATTCGTGGGATGCGTCCGCGCGCAAAATTGAAGCGGCGTACAACGCGTTGCTCGCCGCAAAAAAACAATCCGCGCCCGGGCTGCAAAAGCAGCGCGCGGCGTAACAAGCAATAAAAAAAACTGCGTTCGCCACGCAGTTTTTTTATTTCGATTGCATATCTTGTGCTTGCGGCAGACGCGCGACGGACGTGCTGTTGTATAACCCGCGCGCATCATTCCACCGCACCAGCAACACATCACGAAAATTGCGATACGAATCTTTCAACGGGTTCACTTTGGTCTCGGTGCCGTAACGCCATTGGACCGGCACTTCTTTGATGCGATAGCCCGATTTGTATCCGATAAACAAAACTTCGACATCGAATGCCGTCACCATGCCGCCGCGCACCGGTTTCGTATTGTCGCCGTACAACTGCAGTCGCGCAAAGACATCGTGCGCCACTTCATACCGAAACGCTTTGAAACCGCATTGTGTATCTTGAATGCCGCGCACGGTCAGCGTTTGCACAATGAAATTGAACACGCGCCCCATAAAGTGGCGATAAAACGGTTCCTTGATACGCTGCGCGCCCAATCCTTCGCGCGAGCCAATCACGATATCGTATCCGCGTTCAAACCACGGCAGCAATTTTTCCAGCTCTTCAATGGGCGTTGAAAGGTCGGCGTCCGAAAACAACACAATATGCCCGCGCGCCGCCAACATGCCGGTGCGAACGGTATAGCCCTTGCCGCGATGATCGTTTTGAATGAGCCGCACGCGCGGATGTGCCTGCGCGAACGATGCGACAATCTGCGCCGTGTTGTCACTCGACCCGTCATCCACAACCAAAATTTCGGCGGTATAGGGCTGGGCGTGAAAATATTCGTTCACGCGTGCCAGAGTTTGCGGCAGACGGCGCGCTTCGTTATACGCGGGGATAACAACCGACACAAGGGGTTGAACAGACTCGGCAGAATTGGACTGGGTGGTTTCCATTCAAGCGAAAGGATTCTAACGGAAAAAAAGAGGAATGCAAAATAAAGGCGGAAGGATGAAGGATGTAGGAATCTATTTCGCCAAAAGCGTTTCGATTTCCGCATCGCTCACGCGTTTCAACGCTTGCACGGCTTGGCGTTTTTGCAGATAACGCGGCAGGGACAGCAGCCCTGCCAGTTGTCCGCGCACACGCGCCCGCGCCGCGTCGCCGCGCCAGTGTTTCAAGGCATCGCGTGTGATGGCAAACTGCGCGGCGAGAATGGCGCGCCAATGTTTTTGCCATAACGCGCGCGGATAATTTTTTGCCAGCACCGCGATAAAATTGCGCCCGACGTAAAAAGAGGCAAATTTGCCGCCGCCCGACGCGCTGAGCATGTGATACACGATCGCGCGCGGCGCCAAGGCGCAATCGTACCCCGCCAAACGCGCGCGCCAATTCAAATCCACATCTTCGCAGTTGAATTCCAAGTCCTCGTCGAACAATCCGATTTCGTCCAGCATCGCGCGCCGGTACGCGCACGCGCCGCCGCACACGCCAAAGAGGGGGGGGTGAAGTTGCGCGTCGTCATATTGCCCGCTATCCAATTCCCACACGCCGCGATTGCCCGGCACGCCGTCCGCGCGATAAAAATCGCCTGCGCTGTGCAATTTGTCGCGTTCGTCAAACAGGCGCAATTTTGTCGCCGCCATGCCCGCACGCGGGTTTGCATCCAACGCAGCCACCAATTCGTGCAGCCACGTCGCTTCCGCTTCCGTATCGTTGTTGAGCAAGACGACGATTTCGCTCCGGGTGGCGCGAATGCCGCGATTGACCGCGCCCGCGAAAAAATAATTCGCGTCCAGCGCCAATAGGCGCACGTTGGGAAACTCGCGCGCGACAAGCAAACGCGAATCATCCGTCGAAGCGTTGTCCACGACGACGATTTCAAAATCGCGATACGTCTGCTGCGCCAACGCGCGCAAACACGCGGTCAAGAAACGCGCGCCGTTCCAATTGGGAATAATGATGGAAACGCGAGGATGTTGTGGGGACGAACCATTTGCCTTCATAACGGTTGCATTTCGGACAGCGCGATTGCAAATGTTGCGCCCTTATGCGGCGTGATGTTTTTTCCAATACCGATATACGCCGTCGGCGGACATGTCAGAACCGGCAGCATCGTTAAATGCTGCCACCTGTGCGCGCGTATAACCATCGTTCCGCGCCAGCGTCTCGAGCAGCGCGGCAAAATCGGTACGGAACGTTTCTTGGGACGGCGCGGTCTGCATTTCGGTTTCCAGCCAGGTCTGCATTGCGTCAAGATTGCGCGCGAGCAGATCGAGATGCGCGTCCTTGTCGTCGTAGATCCCGAAATGCGTTGGCGCAAGATATTTGAAATTCGCCGCGCGCAAACGCGCCAGACTCGCGCGCCATTTTTCAAAATGCAATTCGGGCGGCGGCGTGGGCGGACGCACATGCTTCAAACCGCCCACGCGCACGCCGCCGACGTCGCCGGAAAAACACACCTCATTCCACACGTACGCCAAATGATGTTCGGCATGACCGGGGGTGTTCAGCGCGAGAAATTCCTGCCCGCCGACGGAAATCACATCCTCGTCTTGCTGTTCCAGCAGCTGCGCGCGCGGCACGGGCAGAAACGCGCCCCACAAACGATCCATGTCGTCGCCATAAATGCGCTGTGCGCTCGCCAATAATTTTTCAGGATTCAACAAATGCGGCGCGCCGACCGGATGCACGTGAATGCGCGCGCCCTGTTCAGCCCACCAACCCGCCGCGCCCGCGTGGTCGAGATGAATGTGCGTGAGCAGCACATCGGTCACTTGCTGTGGCAAATAACCCAACCGGTCGAGCGCAAGCACCAGCGCGGGCAGCGTCGAACCCGGTCCGCAATCAATCAAAGCAATCCCCTGCGCGTGCGGCAGCACATACACGGCAATGATGCCGGGCTTGTCTTGATAACGCGCGTCGAGCGTTAATACGTGCGAATCCATTTTATGCTTCCTCAAAATAAGCGGCGAGCGCATCCTCCCACGGACGCAGGACAATGCCCAACATCGTCGCGGCGGCAAAATTCTCCAACGCGCTGTTGGGGGGGGGGGCGGAGGCGCGATGGTATTCGGCAAGCGTGATGGGTTTCACGGGGCGCGGCACATTGGCGCGGCGCAAGATTTCGACTGCCCACTCGTAACGCGAACACGCGCCCGCGTTCACCAGATGATAGATGCCGTATTGTTCCGTCGTCACCAACTGCGCGACTGCATGTGCCAAATCCGGCACGTAGGTGGGCGAACCGATTTCGTCGCGCACGACAGACAGGGATGGATTTCTCTGCGCGAGGTCCAGAATTTTGTCGGGAAATTTCCCCCCCCCCCGCGCATACAACCACGCGGTGCGGACGACATAAAATTTTTCGAGCAAATGCTGGGTGTACCATTCGCCGGCGCGTTTGGATTTGCCGTACGCGTTGATGGGGTTGGGCGCGTCGTGTTCCAGATAGGGCGCGTCTTTTTTGCCGTCAAAGACTTCGTTTGTGCTGAAATACAACAGCGCGGCATTGCAGCGTTGACATGCCAGCGCGACGTTTTGCGTGCCAAACGCGTTGACGCGAAATGCGGCGGCAGGGTCGCGCGCCGCGCCGTCCACATTCGTCATTGCCGCGCACTGCACGACAAGGTCAGGTTTCAATGCCGCCAAACGCGGAATGTTGGCGCGGTCGGTAATGTCAAAGGCGCGGCGCGGCAGCGCAATGATTTCGTGTTGTGCCGCGAGCGTTTGCGTGAGCACGCGCCCGAGTTGTCCGTCACTACCGGTAACTGCAATTTTCATCGCGCATCCAGGGTATAGACATTCAGTTTGCCCGTGCCGCCCTTGAGTTCCATTTCGGTGACGAGGGTTGCGGGAATTGCGGTCTTTTCGGCGCGATAAACATTTTCGGTCAAATAAATCGCGCCGGCCGGCGCGAGACTCGCCAATTGGTATGCCGTATTCACAGGCGCGCCAATCGCCGTGTATTCGAGACGCTTGGGCGAGCCGACGTTGCCGCACACTACGTCGCCGCTATCAATGGCGATGCCGATGTGAATGAGCGGCGTACCGTTTTGCCCGCGTTGTTGATTCATCGCGGCGACTTCGGCTTGCATGGCACGCGCGGTCTCGAGCGCGCGTTGATTCGCGTCGGGTTGATTGATGGGCGCATTGTACAGCACCACAATCGCGTCGCCGATGAATTTATTGACCGTGCCGTCAAAGCGCGCAATCACATCAATCATGCGCGTAAAGTATTCGTTCAGCGTATGTACGACTTGTTCGGGTCCGAACGACTGAAGCATGCGCGTAAAGCCGCGAATATCCGCAATCAATACCGTGACCGTGCGTGTTTCGCCTTCCAACATCGGACCGTGTGTCGTGTCCAAAATGCGGTTGGCGATGGACTCGCTGACGTATTGTCCAAAAATCAAACGCGTGCGTTCTTTTTCCGCGCGTTCGCGGTCTTTGGCAAGCCGCTGCGCGTACACCGTGTCGGCGACGAATCCGATAAACGGCATTACGCCCGCGACGCCAATCACATACAATAAATTCGCGGGGTCATGCCACGGGCGATGAAACGGAATGAATTGATTGAGCAGCCAGACGACCGAGCCCGCGAATGCGCCCGCGACAAAATACATCAGATAGTGACGCAGCTCGCGTTCGGGTCCGCGCGCGGGCGGCACGAGGCGGCGCGCCAACGGCACAAAGAGCGGCGCGAAAATTCCGGCGCACACGCCCAAGACCACTTCTTTGACGATATAGGCGAGTTCTCCGGTCACCGAATACAAGCCCAAACCCAAGCCAAAGCCCA
>CAZXYP010000333.1:0-6355 GCA_964644955.1 uncultured Anaerolineales bacterium
GCCGATGCTGTTGTCGTCGCGCGGCGCGGAACAAAAACAGGACGCGGCGTTTTGGCAAGTGAAACTACGCCATTGGCGTTTTGACGATGGATTCCAACCGCTGCCCGCGTCGCCCGAAATCAAAAACCCGCAAGAAGCAAATTTCCAAAATACATTCAAACTGCTCGGCTGGGACCAACCAAAAGCGGTTGCGGCGGACGAAGGCGCGGCGCTGCGTTTGTATTGGCAAGCGTTGGCGGAAACGCCCGACGATTACAATGTCGCGATTCGCATTGTGGACGATAACGGAATATTTTGGGGCAAAGTGGACCGCCGCCCCGCCGGTTACAATTATCCGACAATGCGTTGGAAGCCGGGCGAAACATTGTTTGGCGATTACGTCGCGACGCTGTTGCCGGGAACGCCGGCGGGGGAGTATTACGCCACCGTCACGTTGTTCACCAAACAAAACGAAGCGGGTCTCGACGTGCTTGCGCCGAACGGCGCGCCGCTGGGCAAAAGCGTCAAGGTCGGTCCAATCAAAATTTTGCCCGCGCAAAAGCAACCCGCGTTTGCGGATTTGAAAATGCAGCATTCGCTCTCGTCGCCGCTCGCGCCGTTCACGCTGCTCGGTTATCAAATCGGACGCGAAAAAGCAAGCACGGGCGAAAGTGTGCCGCTCACGCTATTCTGGCGCGCGGATGAAAAACCAAACGCGGACTATCAATTCCAAATTCAATTCGGCGACAAATTCAGCAAACCGCTGCCGTTGGCGAACGCGTCGTATCCGACCTCGCAGTGGAACGCGGGCGAAATCGTGCGCGGGCAGTACAATGTTCAGATTCCGACGGATGCGGAAGCGTGGAGTGGAGATTTGAGACTGGAGATTGGAGACGGGGTTCATAAGAAGAGCGCCGATTTGCAGCAGCCGTTCGTCGTCGAAAAAGTAAATCGCTCGTTCGACGCGCCGAATCCGCAAAACAAACAGGATGCGAATTTCAATAACGCGATTGCGCTGGTCGGTTATGATTTATCGGCGAATGAAATTCAAGCGGGCAATCCGTTGACCGTTACGCTGTATTGGAACGCAACAGGCGCAATAGAAAAACCTTACACCGTATTCGTACAATTGCTCGGCGATGCCCCACCCCCTGTCGCACAAAAAGACGCGCAGCCGTTGAACGGCGGACGTCCGACGCAAACGTGGGTGCAAGGCGAATTCCTCACCGACCCATACACACTCGAAATCAAACCCGATGTTCCAAAGGGCAAATACAAAATCCTCGTCGGCTGGTATGATGCGAGCGACCCCGCGTTCGCGCGCTTGCATGTGTTTGACGCGAGTGGGCAGGATGTGGGAGATTTTGTGACGTTGAGTCAAGAGGTAGAGGTGAAATAAAAACGGGAGCAAAATGCTCCCGCCTGTCGTCAGTAGCGGATTCCTAGTACGTGTCCTGTTTTCTGACCAATGATGTACGTAACAGCACCATAAGTGTGTTCGTTTTTTTCCAAGTCAATAAAACGCACTTGTCCCTTAATTGTTATAACCCACACAGGACCATTCTCTGCGGTGGAGCCATAATGATGTGTTCCATCATAATTACGGTCAGGATGCCACTGGATTGTAACGCGTTTTCCCATTGAATCATTAACTTTCCAAGGTTCAGCCCAAATTGCATGTTGTGAGTCAAATTGGTGGGCGATTTCAAGTGCCGCTTTTTCATTGAGCGGCTCGTTGAGATATGGTCCGTCAAAATTTTTGACGGGTGGCGGAGGGCCCGCCGTCCGAGTCGGAGCGGGCGTCGGAGGCGGATCTCCTGCGCGCACTGTGTTGTTTAAGTTTGGTTGTGCAACTGCAATTACACTGCCAACAACCAGTATTATTACCAAGAGGATTCCAAAACTTTGTTTCATTGTTACTCACCTTTGCACACTATGGGGTTAGCAGGGACCATAGCCGATTGCGTCATACTGGCTCGGGCTATAAACACAGTAATTCGATGTAGTCTGCGCGTAAGTGTAATTGAACAACGTCCAAGTTCCTTGATATCGATATTGCATATTGTTGCATTGAACAGCAATACTCGTTCCAGGCAATCCTGCTTCGGCCCCACAGTCAACCATTCTTCCTGACCCGTAACCGATATTTGATATTCCGATGCTGTCAACTTGTTGACCACCTCTTTTGATTAGCCATAGATTTGAGGTTGGATCAGAGACGACGACAAATTTATACCAAGTGTTGTCAGACAAATCACCAAGCTCAAAGTCAAAACCACTTTCACCGACATTGGGAGATGTCCAGTGAGCGTATTGTTGCAAGACATTCGGGCGCGGTGAACCATCCCCTTTATAATATCCAGTTTCAATGAAATAGCCGCTTGTACTACATGGTGGATAGGTGGTGCACACTGCCACTGGGCTTGCTCTCCAATTACCTGTTGCTGCAGGCTGCTGTGCTGTCCACACGAAAGTCCTAATGCCCGTACTTCCACCCTTTCCGATTGCGGCAAGAGCTTGGGCACCAGCTGTTGCTTGTGCGTACAATATTTTAGGTTTCCAGCCACCCCAAAAGCTAACCAAAGCCATGCAGATAACTGCGAACAAAATTGGGAAATGGCGTCGTGAAATTTTTTTCATCAAACCTCCGAAATCAGGGCATGTGTTGGTTTAGCATTTCCGGTCCGAATGATTTCCAAATCTCCGTTTCATAGTATGAGGTTTCGCATTCAACGTCAAGGTACAAACGTACTCTCTCCTTTTGCACTGAAAATAGGGTACATTCGTACTTTTGAAATTACTTTTCGCGCGCAGAGTCAATCAACCCCGCGTTCACCGCGAGCATCGCCAACTCGACGCGGTTCTTGGCTTTTGTCTTTGCATAAATCGCGCTCAAATAATTCCGCACGGTCTGTTCCGCCAAACTCAATTTGTTCGCAATCTCGTGATTCGTGTATCCTCGTGCAACGAGAATCACAATTTGCTTTTCCAATGCAGTCAACGTATCCAAGATGACCTCCGCGAATCCAAACGCTTGCCAATGCCAATAAATGCCCCCCCCAAAAAAACAACATCATTATAGCGAAAAAAAAATTTTTTCTGTCAAGCAAAATTTTTCTCTTTTCTTTGTTGCCTGGTCCTTGTGCGCGAAATCAAACGCGCCGCGCCGCGAGGGCAATAAAAATTTCAATGGTTTGTATGATAGGCGCGACCCCGCGTTCGCGCGCTTGCATGTGTTTGACGAGAGTGGAAAAGATGTGGGGGATTTTGCGACGTTGGGACAAGAGGTGGAGGTGAAATAAAAATGCGGGAGCAAATTTGCTCCCGCTTTCAACTTGAATAACACCCTGAGCGCATGATATGAAAGCTACGGAATTAGGGTTGGTGTGGAAGGCGGTAGCGGAGTTTCTTCAATCTCGGGCGCACTTGCGTCGTTTACAACAGGCGCCGAGAGCAGTGCCCCCGGGTCATTGTCGGGATTATATACCGGAATAGGAAACTGACTAGCGTCTTGCAGAGTTACGCTTTGCCAAGCGACTGTCTGGAGCCACGGTAGCGGGCCGCCTGCTGCCCAACGAAATTCAAAGGGATTGCCTGTTAATTTGTCAATGTACACATAAATATCACTGACTTGGTAGTTTTGCTGTGTTGTTGTCAGCAAGCCATTTTTTAGTTGGTAAGGGGCTTTCATCCAAACCAGCCACACGTTTCGATTATCAAACCGCGCGGAAGATGTATCGGGGTCGCTGAGCGTATTATAATTTCCGCTCGCAACGTAAATTTCCTGTGGGTCATTTACCAAGCCGGTTGCTTTTGCCGTCTTTATCGCCACTGCAAGCGCATTCGTTGTTCCTGTTGCGGCTGCGCCCGACATTGCGCCTAACTGAGACTGTGGTTTTCTTCCTGCGAGCGCTGTTTGAAGCGGACTTGGAATGTTGACCAAGACCAAAACCAGCAAGACGATAAACACGAGAACCAGCGGGACAAATTTTTTTGCAGTTGAGGGGTTCATTTTGAATACTCCATTGCGTAATGCCAAGACAACGGTTTCCGGTGTCTCTGGTGTTACAATTCCGTTATTGATTGTTTCCAGATGACTGCCAGCTGGCGGGTCCCATGTTGGCTACTTGATAGCCAGCGGTCACACGCTTTTGGTGAGACGGCAATAGTACCCACAAACTCCAGTCGGTATTACTGTATTGTACGTTAATGCAAGCTGCAATACCGATTGCGTTCCACGCGCTGCTTGCATTACCCCCACACAAAACAGTCGTTGTCTTTTTAAAGGTCAATTTTTGTTTAAACCTGTTCGTGCCATTCCACCGCCAGCGATAAACCAATGGTTTGTTGGATAATTCTGCTACGCGATAATTATATGTGTTGGCGTCGGTATCGGATAAATATCCAAAATCATGCCATCCGCCGGTTGGAAGGGTATTATAGTCACTCCAAGATGCAACAACGTGACGGTGATTATCCCATACAAATGGTGTTCCAATGTGCCAGCCAATTCCTGCAAACCAACCATTGTTCGTGTCACTCAGCGCCGTGTCCTTTACAGCGAGTCGCATCATCGTATTGCCTGAATCTCCGACTTGGGGCCATGCCAATTCAATGTTTGCTTGCGCTCCTGTGAAAGAATTAGCGGTGGATGCCGTGTAGAATCCTTCGGCACATACTCCATCGCAAGTATCCTCCAGAACAGCAAGCGCGTGTGGGAGTTTGGTTCCGGGAATAAATAGCGAACCGAGAATGGCAACTCCAACAACGAATATCCATTTGTAGTCAATCCTATACTTTATTGAATGGCTTGCAAGGGAGACCCCGCCCAAGTTTAATCCCCACCCCAATCGCCGCCAGATTCTTGCCAGTTGCAACTTCACGGTATCCTCCGTTACAAGAAATGAGTTGCGCGAAGTGTAAGAGGACGTGCGGCAAGAATCAAGGTACAAACGTACTCTCTTTCGCCGCGCGCGGAAAAAAGAGTACATTCGTACTCGCGCCAAAAATCATTTTTCTCGCGCAGAGTCAATCAACCCCGCGTTCACCGCGAGCATCGCCAACTCGACGCGGTTCTTGGCTTTTGTCTTTGCATAAATCGCGCTCAAATAATTCCGCACGGTCTGTTCCGCCAAACATAATTTCTCCGCAATCTCGTGATTCGTATGTCCTTGCGCGACCAGACTCACGATTTCTTTTTCCAAGGCAATTGCCCATGAACCTCTGTTCACCAACGTTCGGATGAAAATCTCCCGGCGCCCGTTGGGGGAGGGGTTATTTTCAGGAGAATCGCCCATGCGCCGCAGCGCACCACCAAGGGATGAAAATGGGCAACCGTAGGGCAAATTTCAAATTTGCCGTACATTTTCGGAGGAGTGAAATGTGCCGCCGGGCAAATACAAAATTCTCATCGGCTGGTACGATGCGAGCAACCCGGCGTTCGCGCGGCTGCATGTGTTGGATGCGAGTGGAAAGGATGTGGGGGATTTTGTGACGTTGGGGCGGCAGGTGGGGGTGAAATAAAAAAAAGGGGCGTGAGATTTTCTCACGCCCCCGTCTATTCAATCCAATCACCAGCAGAATAGCTGATCAGTCTCCCGGTACGTTCAAAGATGCGATAGGTAATTCCATCATGAAATTTGCCGGAACGGTCTTCTTTGAGACGCATTTTTCCTTTTATTGTGATGACCCAGATGGGACCTCGCTCTGAATAGCGACCAAGAGTGCTTCCATCATATGTTTGGTCTTTGTGCCATTCTATGCTGATGCGCCCATCTTTTTGCTGGGCGCTTTGTATGTCCCATGGCTTTTCCCACTCCGCAAGTTGACTGTCATAATTGAGCGCCAGCTGCAGGAATTCATCTTTTGTCAAGGGGTGTGAGAGTTCGGGCTGGGTCAAGTCAATTGCAGGAGGTGGACCGGGTGTCTTGGTTGGTGCTGCCGTTGGCGTGGGGCGTCCAGCGCGGGCAATTTCATTATTCCAGAATATAGATATCCATACAAAGATACCTCCGATAAGGATAAAAACCAAGAGAAACGCTTCACTCTTTTTTTTCATCACTCAATATTCTCCTTCCCGCATGCCAAATTTAGCAAGGTCCCCACTCGAGTGCCGTAAATTGTCCAACGCGATCAACACAATAACCTTCGACAGACCAAACTAACGGAACCCGTTGGTACGCGCGAGTCGCTGCAAGGGGCGCACATCGCCGCTGCGGACCAACAGCGCCAGCGCAAGCGATACAATCAAAATCCGCGAGGCAGTTACCCCGTTGAGTTGAAACTATTCGCCGCTCAAGCGCAGTAACGGCAGCCGCGCGACCACGCCAAACCACACGAGCGCGAGTATTACAAGCGCGTGCAAGGCAAGGCGCAG
>CAZXYP010000334.1:0-6305 GCA_964644955.1 uncultured Anaerolineales bacterium
TCATCCGCAAACGCCTCGAAAAAGCCAAAGAACTTTTGGCGACGACGAACCTGCCGGTCACGGAAATTTGTTTTGCGGTCGGTTTTGAAAGTTTGGGTTCGTTCAGCACGCTCTTTCAAAAACGCGTCGGCTGGGCGCCGACGATTTATCGCGCCCGCGCGTGGGAGATGGAACGCAATCCGTTTAAATTTATCCCCGGTTGTTACCGCCTGATGTTTCACATCACCAAAGACGGACAATAGAGGCAAAGTATTTTTGCCCATATTTCTCGAAAATTGCGCTTTGGCAAAAAATGCGCGTCGCGCGCAATTTTCGATAAGCGCGCGACGCGTATTTGTGTTATCTTGCCCCAAGACATTTCGAGGAGGTGAAACAGCATGGCAGAAAAAATCATGACCAAACACCCGCGCGGTCTGAACGGCGTCAACATTGACCGGCAAAAATATGACGTGATGCGCGCGGCGATTTTGGAAGCCTTACGCAAACAAGGTCCGCTGACCTTTACAGATTTGACGGCTGTCGTACACAAAACACTCGACGGCAAATTCGACGGTTCAATTTCGTGGTACGCCACGACGGTCAAATTGGATTTGGAAGCGCGCAAGCAAATCAAAGCGGATAAATCCAAACCGCCCAAGTGGCGCGTTCGGTAGGGGCGAAGCATTGTCATACGTGTTCGCGTATCCTGAGCAGCTGTGTATGACAATGCTTCGCCCCAACAAGAGAAAAAATGATTACGAAACTTTCACACGCGACCTTGTATGTGCGCGACCAAAGCACCGCGTACGATGTGTATGTCAACAAACTCGGCTTTCATGTCAAAACCGACATGAAGATGGACAATGGCTTTCGCTGGCTCACGGTCGCGCCGCCGCAGCAGCCCGACCTCGAAATTGTTTTGGCGGAACCAAACCCGCCGATGTTTGAACCCGAATTGGGCAAACACGTGCGCGCCTTACTCGACGCGGACGCATTCGGCGGCGGCGTTTGGGAAACCGACAACGCGCAAGAGACCTATGAAAAACTTTTAGCCAAAGGCATCGAATTCACGAAACCGCCGACGCAGGAGTTTTACGGCATCGAAGCATTGTTCAAGGATGGCTGCGGCAATTGGTTTTCACTGACCCAGCGACCAAAAGGATGAGAAAAATCCCCGCCGCGCGGCGGGGATTTTTTTCACGAAACTACGATCAACGCTCTCGAATAATTACTCAATGCTTCCCCCCCCCCCTCGCGCACGACAAAAACATCTTCGACGCGCACCATCCAACGATCATCCAAAATAATGCTCGGTTCATCCGTGAACGTCATGCCGTTCTGCAAAACCGTGTGGTCGAAATGTGTGAGGAACGGCGGTTCGTGCACATCCATGCCGATACCGTGTCCGAGACGATGACGGAAATTTTTGCCGTATCCCGCGTCCTCAATCACACGGCGCGCGGCATGGTCCACTTGCGCGGCGGTGACGTGTCCCGCTTTCATTGCTTCCGCGCCCGCGCGCTGCGCCGCCATCACCAATTCGTGCGTGCGAATGTAGTCGGCGGGCGGTTCGCCAATCCACACCGTGCGTCCGAAATCGGAACAGTAGCCGTTGTAGATTGCGCCAAAGTCGAACGGCAGCGCGATGCCCGGTTCAATCGGATGCGTTGTTTTGCCTTTGACGTGAATCATTTCGTCGCCGCGATTCGGATTGATGATATAGAGCGAGGTGGGAAACGAAGTCGCCTGCGAACCGAGCCGCAAGAGTTGGTAATCAATCTCGGTGAGAATTTCCAACTCGCTCACGCCAACGCGCAGTTTTTTCAAAACTTCCGCCATTGCCAAATCCACGAGCTCGCCTGCGCGTTTCATCAACGCGATTTCGGTTTCATCTTTGATCATGCGTAACGGCTGAAACACGCGCGACGCGAGTGAAAATTTGTTGTCAGGCAATAACGCTTGCAACTTCAACGCGCTGCTCGCCCATGTTCTATCTTCCAACGCGATTTGTTTGCCCTGTAAATTGAATTCACGCAATACACTGCGCGCGAGTTCCGCCGGGTCGCCTTGGTCCGGCAACACACGCAAATCCATGCCGGGCAGATTGCCCAAATCAAATTCCGCAAACATGCGCGGCACGGCGAGAATCGGTCCTTTTTCCAAACCGACAAATGCGCCCGCCAGCCATCCGCCCGGATACATCACGTTGGTGAAACTCGGACGCCCGCGCGGAATCCCGAGCAACCATTCCAAATTGGTCGAAGGCGGAATATACAACAATCCGATATTCAATTCTTGCATTTTTGCGCGCGTGCGCGCGAGACGGTCGGTGTAGTTGATGGTCATTTTGAGTCCTGAGTGTGGAGGTTGGAGACTAGAAATTGGAGACTGGAGACTGGAGACCGGAGACTGGAGACTGAAAGATGCTGTACAAATTCAAATCATTGTCGGCATAAAATTGTTCAATGATTTGAAAACCACTTGCGTTGGCTAATTGTTCAACTTGGTTTTCATCAACGAGATGCGCATAGCGATAGCCGACGCCGCCGCGTTTCCAATCCAACAAATAGTCTCCGGTCTCCAGTCTCCGGTTATCAATCGCCAGTTGATTCCAATCCATAATTTTCTTTCGCAAACGGTCGTTCTTCAAAAATTGCCAGTTGCTCATGATAAAAATCCCGCGCGGTTTCAACAATGCGAAAATTTCTTGCAACACACGCGCGCGCAGTTCAAAACTTGGGATGTGATGCAAAACCGCGAGGGATACGATAACGTCGCATGGCGCGGCATCGCGCACGGTATCGTCCCAATGCGTTTGTGTCAAATCCGCGACGCGAAATGTTGCGCGGACGTTTTTCAATGTCGCGCGCTTTTTTTCGGCGAACGCGATCAGTTCGGGCGAACCGTCAATGCCGACATAATCGAGCGCAAAATTCGCGCGTTCCAGCGCATCCGCCAAACGCCCGTTGCCGCAGCCCGCGTCGAGCAAACGAATGTCGTTCGCGAGATATTTCCGAAATGGTTCGATGTTGAAACGCTCGCTCGAACGCGAAGCGGAAAACTCCGCGCTGAAATGGGAATAGAATTGGCGGTTGATTTCCAAAAGTTTGTTGACGGTTTCGGCGTCCACAGGTAAGATTATAAACGCAGGAGGCAGAATGCCATGAATTCCACACTTACGGCAAAAGATTTGCCTATTACCATTGACCCGGAAATTGTGAGTGGGGCGCCGGTATTCCGCGGAACGCGCGTGCCAATTCAAACGCTGTTTGATTATCTCGCCGATGGTTATTCGCTGGAAGAAATTCTTGCGTTTTTCCCGAATATCAAGCGAGAGGACGCGGTCCGACTGATTGAAGCAGCTCCACAATTGATAACAGATGCAGTACCAGCATGAGAATCATTTTGGACGAAATGCTGCCGCCGCAGATCAATCTCATTCTCACAGACCATCAAGTTTTCCGCGTGCAGGGACTGCATTGGGATGGAGTTAAAAATGGCGAGTTGCTGAAACGCGCAAATAGTGAATTTGATGTATTCATTACCGCCGACAAAAATCTGCCCTATCAGCAAAATTTGAAGCAGTTCATGCTTGCGATAATTGTATTGCCGTCAAATCGCGTGGAAGTGATATAGGAACTGACGGAACAATTACGCGCGACGCTCGAAACGATTCCACCAAACACTTTGATTGAACTGTAAATGGAAACCTCTCAACTGCTCACTTTTTTCGACGCCGTGCGCGCCGCGCCCAAATTGACGCCGACGCAGCTCAATGCGTTGATGGTAAAACATGTGCATGACGCGAACGGCAATTCGATGGCGCAAACCAAAATCGTCGCGGCGTACAGAGAATTGACCGCGCAAGGCGTGATTCCATTCGAGCGCGAATTGTTTGAGCGTCTGCGGATGAAACCGACGCGCACGCTTTCGGGGGTCGCGCCCGTCGCCGTGTTGACCGGTCCGTATCCGTGTCCCGCCGACTGCATTTTTTGTCCTGACGCCAAAGGCGTACCGCGCAGCTATTTGCCCGATGAACCTGCCGTGCAGCGCGCGCTGCGCGCGCATTTCGACCCGTACAAGTCCACGAAAGCGCGCATGGACACGCTCGAAGCGATGGGGCATCCGATTGATAAAATCGAACTGCTCATTATCGGCGCGACGTGGTCGGCGTATCCGAAAAAATATCAAGAGTGGTATGTGCGCCGCTGTCTCGACGCAATGAACGGCGGCGAACCCGCGCAAACACTGCAAGAAGCGCAAAAGAAAAACGAAACCGCCGCGCATCGCAACGTCGGCATGGTGATTGAAACGCGTCCCGATTATATTGACATGGACGAAGTGCGCCGCCTGCGTTGGCTCGGCATGACCAAAATCCAACTCGGCGCGCAATCTACCGATGACAATATTTTGAAACTGAACCGGCGCGGGCACACGCTTGCGGACACACGACGCGCGGTGCGTTTATTGCGGCTTGCCGGATTCAAATTGCATCTGCATTGGATGCCGAATTTGTACGGCGCGACGCCCGAAAGCGATGTGCGCGATTACGAAAATCTGTGGAACGATGTCGCGCTGCGTCCCGACGAATTGAAAATCTATCCGTGCATGTTGATTGATGGCACAGAGTTGTACAACCTCTGGCAGGCCGGCAAGTATCGCCCATACACCGACGACGAATTGGTGGAAACACTCGCGCAGGCGAAACGTTTCACCCCCCCCTACTGCCGCATCAATCGCGTCATCCGCGATATTCCCGCGCAGTACATTGTCGAGGGCAGCAAGCAATCGCATTTGCGCGTCGTCGTGCAGCAAGAAATGAAAAAACGCGGCTGGCAGTGTCAATGCATTCGCTGCCGTGAAGTGAGGAACGAGAGATTGGAGATTGGAGAACTGGAGATTCGGGATTTTGTGTACGAGACGGACGCGACGACGGAACATTTTTTGCAGTATCTCACGCCGAGCGGACGCGTCGCGGGTTTCTTGCGTTTGAGTTTGCCGCACGCGGACGTGTCGCGCGACGAAATTTTACAAGAGCTGCACGGCTGTGCGATGGTGCGCGAACTGCACATTTACGGACCCGCCTTGGCATTGGGCGCATCGAATCGCGGCGAGGCGCAACATTCCGGTTTGGGGCGACGGCTCGCCGAGCACGCGATGCAAATCGCACGCGGCGCGGGATTCAAACGTATGGCGGTCATTTCCGCCATCGGCACACGCGAGTACTATCGCAAATTGGGATTTGAATTGGGTGAATTATACGTCACGCGCACGATTCCGTAGGGACAACCCTATGTGGTTGCCCCGCATTTTCGGGTTGCCCCGCATTTTCAGGTTGCCCCGTTTTTTTATTGTCAGCAAATTGTCATCTGGAATCGCGTTTTTTTAATGCGCTGGCATAGAGACGCGCCTATAATTTTTTTAATGACTCCCGGTTGGATTCTTTTCGTTGCGTTGGTCGGCGCGGTTCTCGGCGCGCTCGGCTATTTCGCGTGGACCAAACGCTTTGCTTTGGGCGCGGGCTGGAAAGTCTCGCGCAATGCCTTGTTCGAGCAAATGCACGACGGTGTGATTGTGTTGGATACGCAAAACCGTGTTGCCGATGTGAATGCTGCCGCGTTGAGCATGTTGGACGCGCGCGGCGCACAATGGATGGGACAAGCCGCCGCGCCGCTGTTGCAAGGTTTGCCCACAGCCCTGTTGGAATCACACCTGCCTGCGCAAAATGATGTCGAGGTTCGCAATGCGAACGGCGAGGCGCGTTTTCTGAACGTACGCCTTGCGCCGTTGACCAAGAACAATCCACAGCGCGGTCGCCTGATGATTTTGCAGGATATTACCGAACGCAAGCGCACCGAACAAGCGTTGGAGCGCATGAACCGCCAGCTGCAATTGCAGTTGGCAGAAATTCAAACTCTGCAGGCGACCTTGAAAGAACAGGCGACCCGTGACCCGCTCACCGGATTATTCAATCGCCGCTTTTTGCTCGAAATGCTCGGCAAAGAGCTGAACCAGTCCGCGCGCACGCGTCGCCCCGTAGGTGTCATCCTGATGGACATTGACCATTTCAAATCGTTCAATGACACATACGGTCACGCCGCCGGTGATGTGATGCTCAAAGCGTTGAGCGATTGGCTGCGCGCGAAAACGCGGCGCGGGGATTTGGTCTGCCGATACGGCGGCGAAGAATTTCTGGTCGTCATGACCGGTGCGCCCGCTTCCGTGTGTCGCAAACGCGCGCAAGAATGGTGCGACGGATTTCGCGAACTGCGGATTTGGCATGAAGACACACTGCTGCATGCCACTCTTTCGCTCGGCGCGGCAAC
>CAZXYP010000335.1:0-6273 GCA_964644955.1 uncultured Anaerolineales bacterium
CAGTTTGGCGTAGGTAAGCACGCCAACAGCATAACCTTATTTCGCATAAAGTCTACTACACAAAATCACTCCTGCGAGTTATCATGCCCAACGAGCGCATCCTGATTCTCGACGACAATCAAGCCCTGTGCAATGAAACAGCGCAAACGCTTATTGACGCGGGGTATGCGGCGCAAGGCGCATTCTCGGCGCAGCAAGCTCTCGAATTGGCGCGTCAGCAAACCTTTGATGTGGTGCTGGCGGATATTTATCTCCCCGACGAAAACGGAATTCAAGTGTTTACGCAGCTCCGCGAAATCACGCCCGAAATCGCGGGCATTGCCATGACCGGCTACAGCAGCTGGCAAGTGGCAATGGAAGCGCTGCGCGCGGGCTTTACCGGTTTTCTGGTCAAACCCTTTCCTACCGAACAACTCATTGCGGCGGTCACTGCCGCGCTGGAACAAGAAACCCTGCGCCGCGACAATGCGCGTTTGCGCGCGTTGGTGCCGTTGTACGAAATCGCGCGTTCGTTCATGGGCGCGACCGAATTGAGTCAAGTGCTCAATCAAGTCGTCACGACCGTGCGCCAGGAAACGCGCGCCGAAATCGCGTCGTTGATGCTGCTCGATGATGAACACGCGGAATTGACCGTCGCGGCAGCGGATGGACTGCCGCAAGCTTTTGTCGAAACACAGCGGCGTCAAGTCGGCACAAGTATTTCGGGGATGGTGGCGGAACGCGGTGAAGCGGTTATTATTGCAGATGATGTGCCGTTGGATTCGCAAATGCGCGCGTCGCTGGAAAAACCAGAATTGGGTTCCGCGTTGTCGCTGCCGCTGCGCGTGCGCGGCGAAGTGATTGGCGTGTTGAATTTGTCGCGCTTGCGCGGCGTCGCGCCGTTCACGCAAGCGGATTTGGAATTGGCAGCGGTGTTGGCAGGGCAGGCGGCAGTCGCCATTGACCAGGCGCGCCTGATTGATGTGATGCGCAACATGAGCGAGACGAGTCAACGGCTCGCAGGCGCGTTTGACCTGGACGATGCGGCGACGATTACGTTGGATGCGGCGATGGTATTGTCGGGCGCGAAACGCGCGGCGTTGTGGTTGGTGGAAGACTTGTCCAATCAGTTGACGTTGTTCAAGGCGAGCGGTTTTGCCCCGGACCAGGAACGGCATCTCAAGCCGCCTGCATTCGTTTCGCCGTCCGACGACATTCACGCCCGCGACCGCCAGTCCCCGGATCTTTTGTGGCTGCCGATTATGCGCGGCGACCGTAAATTTGGTTTGGTCGAAATGCATTTGCCGCCGGGCAAAAGTTTGCGCGCGGACCGGTTGGGGGTTTTGCGTACCGTCGCGCATACGGCTGCTGCGGTGATTGAATCGCATCGCCTGCGCGCGCGCGAGTCCATCGCGTTCCGCGAAATTGACGCGACGCTGCGCGGCGAATCGAATCTACAGTTGGTCCTGGAACGCTTGATGCGCCAAATTGCCGAAGCGTGCGGCGCGCAAAACGGCGCGATTTTTATTCGGCAAGCGGACGGCGCGTCGAACGTGTGGATTGAATTGGGCAGCGGCGCGCCCGCGCAAGTGGCGCAAGAAGCCATTGCCGCCAATCACGCGATTTTGCACTCGCTGCCCGATGAAGCGGCGCAAGGTATGGGTTCCATCATTGCCGCGCCCTTGACCGTTGGCACGCGCGTCGAAGGCGCGATTGTGTTGACGCATCGCGACCCGCGCATGTTCGGACAGCGGCATCTGAATTTACTTTCCGTGTTGTCGAGTTCCGCCGCGCTCATTGTGCGCAACGCGCAGTTGTATGCGTGGTCGGAAGAAAAAGTCATCAGCGAAGAACGCGCGCGCATCGCGCGCGAGATTCACGACGGACTTGCGCAGGACATTAATTTTCTGTTGATGCGCGTGCAGACGCTGCAAACGGCACACCAATTGGGCAAACCGATTGACCTTGCCAAAGAGTTGGAGCAATTGAATCAGACGCTGCGCCGCGATGTGCGCGAAGTGCGGCAAACGATTTTTGCTCTGCGTCCGGTCGAAATTGAAACGCTGGGCTTTGTGCCCGCGCTTGAAAAATTTGTGACCGATTTTGGTAACGCGAATGATTTACAGATTCATATGCAGGTGCGTGGGGACGGCGCGTGGTTGGCGCCCAAACTCCAATCGGCGTTGTACCGGCTCGTGCAGGAGGCGCTCAACAATGTGCGTAAGCACGCGCGCGCCGCAAACGTTTGGGTTGATTTGGAATTTCGCGCGGAGGTCGTGTCATTGATCGTGCGTGATGACGGCGCGGGGTTTGACATGATTAAGGCGCTCGACGCGGCGCGCGGGCGCGGCAGTGTGGGCATTTTGCAAATGCGCGAACGCACCGAACGCGCCGGCGGCGAATTTGCCATCGAAACCGCCGAAGGCAAAGGCACGACGATTCGTGTGGAATTGCCCGTGCGCTAACGGCTTGACACCGCACATCCGTTCTAGTATAATCGCTCTTGGGTTTGAACCAATCGTTGGTTGAACCATGCGCCGGAATTCGCGTTTCAGCGCAAAAATTTTATTCGGTCCCGTTCTCGGGAAAAGCGCGGCGGACACGGGTCGCTGTGTCCAACGTCGTGAATCGGAACTGCGCGAAATGCCATAAGCGCAGAATAAAAGCTGACGGGTACGGGCAAAAGGAGCAAACCAAATGGCATCCGCATCGGAAAGCAAAGCCAGCGAAGGTAAAGCCAAGTCCCTCGATTCGACTCTGGCATCCCTCAAAAAACGGTACGGCGAAGGCGCCATCATGCGTCTCGGCGAACACCCGCACGGCAAAATCGAAGCCATCTCGACCGGCTCAATTTCGCTTGACCTCGCGCTCGGTATCGGCGGCGTCCCGAAAGGGCGCATCACCGAAATCTACGGTCCCGAAGCATCGGGTAAAACCACCATCTGTCAACACGTCATCGCCAACGCGCAAAAGACGGGCGGCACCGCCGCGTTTATTGACGTCGAGCACGCGTTTGATTCTGCGTACGCGCAAAAATGCGGCGTCAATATCGAAGACCTGTTGATTTCACAACCGGACACCGGCGAACAGGCGTTGGAAATCGCTGAAGCGTTAGTGCGTTCCGGCGCGGTAGATATTGTGGTGATTGATTCGGTTGCCGCACTCGTGCCGCGCGCCGAAATCGAAGGCGAGATGGGCGACTCGCACATGGGCTTGCACGCGCGTCTCATGTCGCAGGCATTGCGCAAACTGACGGGCGCGATTAAAAAATCCAACACCGCCGTCATGTTCACCAATCAATTGCGCCAAAAAATCGGCATCATGTTCGGCAATCCCGAAACGACAACGGGCGGCATGGCATTGAAATTTTACGCGTCGGTGCGGATGGACGTGCGCCCGACCGACCAAATCAAAAGCGGCGAAGATGTCATTGGCACGCGCGTGCGCGTGCGCGTCAAGAAAAACAAAGTCGCGCCGCCGTTCACCAAAGCCGAATTCGATATTTTGCACAATGAAGGCATTTCGCGCGAAGGCGACATGCTGGACACGGGCGTCGAATACGGCATTATCGAAAAACGCGGCGCATTCTATTCGTACAACGGGCAGCGTCTGGCGCAGGGGCGCGAAAATTCTCGCACCTTTTTGCGTGAAAACCCGGGCATGATGGAAGAACTCGAAAAAGCGATTCGCGCGAAAGCGGGTTTGGACGGCGCGGAATCCGCTGCGCCCTTGCCGAAACATTTGCAGGATGAGCCGGATTTGGATCAAGACGAAGAAGACGAAGAGGAAGAAGAAGACGAAGAATAAATCTTTCTGCTTTCATCGCAGCGTGAGGCGACACGGCGAGTCCGGGTCGCCTTTTTCTATTCCGCTGCCCGCCTCTTCACACGGATTCGGCGCGTTAATGACGTGAACGGTGAGCTCAACATTCCCTCACGCGCCAAAAGAATCGGACGCCAAGCGCCCGTATTGAGGCACTTTTGCCCGCACCGTCTTGATTCACAAAAGCCCGCCGCATCGCCGCGCGCATTGTAATGCAGATCGTAAGGATACAGAGTCGAACTGTCGCGCACGTCCACACGCAGGGGGCTTTGCAAGCCATCACGCTCCACGTCACGATTCACATCGAGCGTGATGACTTGCGACCATTGGCATACAGATACCGTTGCAAGACGGTATTGTATTGGCTCACAGACGAAAGCCCATCGCTGTCGCCGACGTAATGGAACGATTGACATGCGCCGCCCGTCACGCCGTTTTCGCAAAACGTGCGGATGCGGTGAAAGCGGTCATACTCGAACGTCGCGCTGTATTCGCCGCTGCCGTTTTTGGTGCGCGTCATGGAACGCAGTTGGTATGTGCCGGGTTCCCAAGTATAAGTGGTGACATACGTGTTTCCGCCCCAGGATAACGTGACTTGATTGACGTTCCCGTCGCCGTCGTGTAGGTATAGGTGGTCAGCTCGCCGAGCGCGTCGGTGACGCTTTTCAAATAGCCCGTGTCCGGATCGTATTCGTAAATCGTTTTATCGTTGCGATTCTCAAAAACCGCGTTCGCATCCCGCACGCTCGTGCGCTGCCCGTACGCATTGTATTCATATTCCGTGATGTTGTTCAGGTCATCGGTGACCGAAATCAGATTTCCGTTTTGGTAAGTATAAATTGTCCAATTGCTGCGCGCGTCCTTGATTTTCCACAAATCATTTTCGGGCGTGTAAAAATATTCGGTGATTTCATGCCGCGCGTTTTCGCGGAAACGCAAATTGCTGCCGTCATAGGTCAGCCACGTCTCGTAGCCGCGCGCATCCTTGATGTAATTGATATTGTAATCGCCATCATATCCATATTCGGTCGTGCCGCTGCTGCTTTCGCCGCTGCTATTGTTTGTGGTTGGGGGCGCAGTGATTTGTTCGACCAGCCCGATGCTATTTAACGCATAAGTGGTCGTGTGGTTCTCGCCATCGGTAATCCTCGTCGTGTTCGTAGTATAGTCGAAAGCGGCGACTTGTATGGTATGCCGCGCAAGTGTGTCCACGCGGTCGTTCGCATCGTAACCAATTGTCGTGTTGTAGAGACGCGGGTCGGTGATTGTTTCGAGGTGTCCACCACCATATGCAAACTCGGTGATATGGCTCATCGGGTCGGTAAAAGTTTTCAGCCGCCCGTTGGGTTGATACGCAAGGGTAAGCGCGCGCGCGGGCGTGTAATTGTCCTCGACCTTTTGCAAATTGCCGTCGGGATAATAAAAGAATTGGAGAGATTGCCCCGCCGCCGCCGTGACCTGCTGCAAAGCGCCATTGGAATAGGTGAGCGTGACGATATTGTTGTGCCGGTCGCGGACTTCGTAGAGACGCCATAGCGTGGCGTCTAATGGGTTCGGTTCAAAGAGATGTGCGCTCTGGTCGGTATGCGTGAGCGTGAACGAATCGTCCCCGTTTTTGACGGGCGTGTCAAAAATTCCGGCGGGCGCGTCGTAACTACCGTTCGCTTGATGCGTGAATAAGTGCTGTGTCCCGTCGCCGTCGCCAAAAATCACATCGCCGTTCCCCTGCTCTGCGAGCGATGCCGCATAGGTGTGTGTCCAATGGTTGGTCAAACTGTTGTATGTGAAAACGAGATGGAGCGACAGCCCGCGCGAAGGAATATTGAGCGCGCTGTATTGTGTAATGAGGTTGCCATTGCAGAGATTCATGCGCGACGAGACGCGGTCGGTCAGCGCAAAGGATGAATACGTGAGATAACGCTCGACGCCCAAACCGCAGACGCTGGCGATGTAGGTCGGTGTGGCAGTCGGCGTTAGTGTTGGTGTGGGCGACGGGGATGGCGTTGCCGTTGGGGTAAAGGTTGGCGTAGCGGTTGATGTATGCGTCGGTGTGAGAGTTGCCGTAGCAGTCGGCGTAAGCGTCGCGGTTGCTGTGGGTGTCGGCGTGAACGTTGCCGAAGCGGTCACGGTGGGTGTCCATGAGGGCGTGTTGGTTGGCAGCGGCGTATTCGTGCGCGTCGGCGTAAATGTACTGGTCGGTAACGGCGTGTTGGTGCGCGTTGGCGTGAACGTATTGGTGGGCAAAGGTGTGTTGGTGGGGGCAGGTCCGACAATGCGGAAGTAATCCACGCCGACCCAATATCCGCTGCTCGCGGTGTTTTAGGTGTGCAAGACTTTCACCGTTAGGGTATGCGAGTTCAAATCCGGCAGCGCAAACGGACCCAGTTCTTGCGCGGCGATACCACTTGCATTGTAAGCGTCAAAGGTGTGGATGCCCACGCCGTCCAATTGCACGCGTCCTTTGCCAAAGGA
>CAZXYP010000336.1:0-6268 GCA_964644955.1 uncultured Anaerolineales bacterium
TCTCGAAACGCGTTTGGGCGAGCGTAATGAACATGAACGGCACGGCGATAAACAGCGTCAGTCGTTCGCGCGCAATCGTCTCGGCGGCGCGGTGACGCTCGAACCGCGCAAGCGGATACACCGCCGCGCCCGCGCGAAAACTCGACAGCATCGTGCGCATCAAACCGTTCACATGCGAAAACGGCGCAACGCCGAGAAAACGGTCGTCGGGCGTTGTCTGCAACACGCGCTGCAAGGTGTCCAGTTCCCACAAAATTTTCGCGTGACTGCGCGCGATGCGTTTCGGTTTGCCCGTCGAGCCGGACGAGAATTGAAACATGACGGGCGCGTGCGGGTCCAGCGCGGGCGCGCGAAAATTTTCGGCGTCGGGCAGGGTGTCCCACGTTTCGCGCAGCAGCAACGCGCAGCGCGTTTGCGTTTGTGGCAGAACCTGTTCGCACAACGCGCGATACGATTCATCCGTGAGAATCAGTTTCAACGCGCACGCGTCAATGAAATACGCGATTTCGTTGTGTTGGTAGTGTTCGTTCAACGGGACTGCCAACGCGCCCGCGTTCAATGTCGCCCAATACGCAATCACAAATTCGGGACTGTTGCGAAACAAAATGCCCACGGGGTCGCCGGGACGGATGCCGCGCTGCGTCAATTCATTGGCGAGACGATAGACGCGCGCGCGCAATTCCGCATACGTCAACACATTACCGTCCGTGACCACGGCGGGACGGATGGCGTGCAAATTGGTAAGGTGCGAGAAAAGTTCGGGCAGAGTTTGCATCATTGTATGTTTTGCCGCGCGTTGGTTTTTTGGAATACGTACCCGGTCAACGTTCCCAGCGTCGCAAACAAGTCCGCGTTCAAGTCCGCGTCGGGAATCGAAATGTCGAATGTGTTTTCCAGCCCGAGCGCGAGCCGCAGTGCTTCCACCGAATCCAGCCCGATGCCGCGTCCGAGCAATGGCGTGTTCGCGTCCGCAGTTTCAATCAGCGCGGCATGGGCTTGCAAATCGTCTATCAGCAGCTGTTTGATGGCGGCTTGAATAGCGATGCGGGTGAAGGGCATGATTCGGAATTCGAGATTCGAAATTCGAAATTCAAAATTCGAGATTCGAAATTCGAAAATAGAGAATAGAAATTAGAAATCATCGCGAGCGTTTGATGCTGCGTTGTTGGGGGATGATTGTTGCCAACAGCGCGATAATCTCGGATGCGAGCGACATCCGATGTTCGACGACCGCTTGCGGAATTTTATGGCGTGCGCGCCAATACCAGCCGCGTGTTTCGCGCGCCGAGCCGAGCGCAATGGACAAAAATCTCGCATAGTCTGCGCCAAGACCTTTGCCAAACCCTTCTTCGATATTCGCGCTGATGGAGCCGCATGCTGCAATCAATTGGGATGCCACCTTGATTCCCCGTGAGTCGTTCAGTAAATACTCGCAATCGAACCACGCAAGGTCGTAGAGGAACAATGCTTTTTGGTACGCGATGTTCTTCCACAGTGGATCCTTGCGGAAGACTTCTGGAACACTGGTGTGCCACTGTTCGAATGAAGTTGGTTTGGCGGGTAGCATTGGAACGTATATCGTTTGCGCGCTTTCTAATTTTGAATTTCTAATTTCTAATTTCTAGTTCCGCAGCGGTTTCCCCGTATTCAAAAAGTGCCAGATGCGCTCGCGCGTTTTTTCTTGACCGCACAGCGAAACAAACGCTTCGCGCTCGAGGTCGAGAATGTATTGTTCATCCACCCACGCGGGCGCGGTCAAATTACCGCCGCACAGCACATACGCGAGTTTTTCGCCGACGAAGGCATCGTACTCGCTGATGTATTTGCCTGACAGCATCGAGTAAATGGCAATCCGCATTGCCGCCAGCGCGCGTTCACCCGCCGCGTAGATTTTTGCGCGCGCGGGCGCTTGATAATTTTCTGCCGCCATGTGCAGGACCGTCTGTTTGGCTTGCGCGATGAGTTGGTCGCGATTCATGACGACGCGCGTATCGGGACCGAAAAAGCCCATCTGTTTTGCTTCTTCCGCGCTCGTCGCCACTTTGGCAGTGCCGACGGTTTCAAAGACGCGTTGGAGGAACGGCAGCGCATCCGCGTTTTGCGTTTGCATCGCGGGCGCGACGACGCGGCGCAGCATTTCCTTGACACCCCCCCCCGCCGGAATGAGACCCATGCCGACTTCGACCAAACCCACATACGATTCCGCGTGCGCGACGATGCGCGACCCTGCCATCGCCACTTCACAGCCGCCGCCGAGCGTATAACCAAAGGGCGCGGTCACAATCGGTTTTGGATTGTAACGCACGCGCATCAAGAAATCTTGTAACGCTTTCGTGACCGCGTTGATTTGGTCCCACTCGGCATTTTCGGCGGCGAGTCCCACGCTCAACACATTCGCGCCCGCGCTGAAATGTTCGCCCTGATTGCCAATCACCATGCCGACGAAATTCCGGTCCACCTCTGCGAGCGCGGCATCCGCGACGGTGATGATATTGTCGTCGAGCGCGTTCATCTTGGTATGAAATTCGAGGCACGCCACGCCGTCGCCCAAATCGCGTAACGTCGCGCTTTCGTTTTCGGTAAGGACGCGCGTGTTTTTCAAGACAATGACGTTCGGCGCTTTGGCAATCGCTTTGTAGGTTTGCGACGCGACATCGTAATACGAACCGTTTTGATAAAACGACGCGTTGCCGTTCGCCAGCATTTCCTTGACCCACGGCGCGACGGCAATGTCTTCGCGTTCCATGCGCGCGACGGTCTCTTGCACGCCGAGCATGTCCCACGTTTCAAACGGACCCGCGTCATGGGCAAAGCCCCACTTCATGGCGTTATCAATCGAAACAATGTCGTCGGCGATTTCGGGCACGCGGTGCGAGGCGTAGGCGAGATAATGCGCGGTCGTGTCCCACACAAATTTTGCCGCGCGGTCATCGCCGGTTGTCATGGCGCGCAATTTTTCCGGCAGGGTCTCGACCATTTCGGCATTGCCGACGGAATCGAAAAAGAATTTTTCGGGTTTTTCGTACTCGAAGGTTTTTAGATTCAGCGCGTAAAACTTTTTCTTGCCGCTTTCTTCGCGCACCTCTTTATAGAATCCGCCGCCGGTTTTGTTGCCGAGCATTTTGCGTTCGACCATCAGTTTCAAAAATTCTGGCGGTTTCAAATCGGCGCGTGCTTCGTCGTCCGCGACGGCGTTGTATAGATTATCGGCGACGTGATACATGATATCCACGCCGACCAAATCGCAGAGGCGGAACGTCGCGGTTTTGGGATGTCCGATTTCGGGGCCCGTGAACGAGTCCACTTCGTCCACGCGATAATCGTTTTCGTAGGCGTAGCGCATCGCGTACGTGCCGAGAAACGAACCGAGCCGATTGGCAATAAAATTCGGACGGTCTTTGCAAATGACGACGCCTTTGCCCAATACATCTTCGCCAAACTGCTTGACGAATTTGACGACCTTGCGCGAGGTATCGGGACCGGGAATCACTTCCAACAATTTCATGTAGCGCGGCGGATTGAAAAAGTGCGTGCCGAGAAAATGTTGGCGAAACGATTTACTGCGTCCCTTGGCAATCGCCGCAATCGGAATGCCCGAGGTATTCGTGGTGATGATGCTTTCGGATTTGCGTGCGGCGTCAATGCGCTCCATCAACGCGCGTTTCAATTCCAGATTTTCGACAATGGCTTCAAGAATCCAATCCGCTTCGGCAATGAAATCAAAATTGTCTTGCAGATTGCCGACGCGGATGCGTTCCGCGACAGACGGCGCAAAGAGGGCGGCGGGTTTGGATTTGAGAACGGCGTGCATGCCTGCGTTCACGATGCGATTGCGGACGGCGGGATGTTCGAGCGTGAGATTTTTTTTCTGTTCGTCGGCATTGAGTTGCGTTGGAACGATATCGAGAAGCGAGACGCTCATTCCCGCATTGGCAAAATGCGCTGCGAGCGCGCCGCCCATCGTGCCGGAACCGATGACGACGACGCGACGAATAGCATACGACATTGGATGACTCCGTAATAGAGATTGGAGATTGGGGATTAGAGATTGGAGCTTGGAAATTCAAAAGTCGAGAACCGCGCGCTTTTCCGCCAACTCTTGTCTAATTGCCAATCTTGCCATTTCAATTTCTTTGACGCACTGCGTCATAAACGATTGTATTCTAGCACAAACGCAAAACGGCGTCTAACGAACGGTAGGTAGATTCGGAATGAACAATGGACAATGGACAATGGACAATGGACGATGCTCCATCCTCAATGTTCGGCACGCACTGCGCAGCACTCTGTGTGATACGCGAGCTTGAGCGTGCCGCCGGGCTGAAAATTTGAGTGATCTGCCGTTTCCGCGCGATAGACGGCAGTGTCCAAATCCGCGCCGAGCGGCAAAAATTCCAACCGCGCGATTTGGACATCAAATGCCGCGCGCAAGCAAGCGCTAATTTGTTCGTCAGACAGATTTGGTTTTTGGAGCATCTCAGCGCGGCGGGGTTTCCGTGAAACCGAGTTGTTGCGCCACCGCGCGCGGCACCGGCACAATCAGCAGTTTGGGAAACTTGTCGCGTTCCACCACATCGCGCGTCGAATACACGACCTTGTCTTGCGCGTCGTGCAGATTCACATACAAATCGGGGAGCGATTCAATGCGCCAATCGGGACCGTCCTCGTCGTCCTTGTATTTCTTTTCCTCGAATTCAAAAAAGATTTCGCCTTTGTCGTCCGTCACCGCTTTGCCCAGAAAATCATCTTGGCTTTTCCAATCGCGGTCATAGAGCGCAACGGTAATGTTGGGCAGAACGCGTTTCGCGTCGTCTTGCAACACAAGGCGAACGCGCAGCATCAATTTCATGTGTTCCTCCGAAACAAAGAAAAGGGGATATGTTTGGTCAGTCTCCAACGCGCGCGGCGCAAATAGCGGCGCTGGAGCAAAGTATAAGGCATGGCGCGTCCGAATTCGTGATACGCCGCGCGCGCGAGCAGCGCGGCGATACCGGCGCGTTCCAACAGGCGTGCGCGCGTTTGATACTGCGCCGAACCGCTCGCCGTTTGCGCGGACGGAATGTCGCGCCCAAACACCGCCAATTCCGAAAACGAACTGCCCAGCGTACCGACAAAAAAATCGGTCGCGCGCAGCAGCCACAAATCCGTCAGCGCGTCTTGAATCGCTTGCGGCGCCGCGCGGTCCATACTCGCGGGCTGCGTGCATACAACGCGCGTGCCGTAACGGTTGACGAATTGCGCGCGCACGTTTTCCTGCGGCGTCGCGCGTCCGGTGTACGGATTGCGCGCGCCGTCGTCGGTGCAGAGCAAAATGCCCGCGTCAGGGCGCGCGTCGAGCCATTCATCAATCTGCTGCATCGCGGCGGCAAGATTCGTCGTCGTATCGGGACGGAGCTGCATCATATCCCCGCGCCGCAAATGCGCGCCAATCATTTTCGCGCGGAAAAAATTGTTTTGAAATTCGCGCACGCGCGCCAAAATGGGCGGGACGGGCGCGAGCTCTCGCATGAATGTTTGCGCGCGGGTTTCCAACGGCTAGTGCGAGGCAAACCGCGCGGGTTGATACAACCAACCCCAATACGTGAGAAACAATTCCGGCGTGTCGAGCGCGAGCCAATCCGGATATTCATTCCACGCCGTAATCGTCAAATCCCGCGCGCGCGTCATGTCAAAGTAAACATCGGCGCGCACATTCCATTCGTTTTCAAACAAATCCGCGAACGCGCAGCCGCACGCGACGTTGGGCTGCCACAACATCGCAAACTCGCGCGCTGTCGCTTCCGCAAGCGCTTTGCCCGAAAGCAGCACGCGCAGGCGATTGCACAAGCCCGCGTCGGAGGTGACCGTCAAGGCGCGCCGCAAATTCATTTCACATGCCCCGAATCAAACCGCCCGGCTGGCACGCGCGGCAAAAATTGGTGATGCGTTGGTTGGCGGTGATTTCGGAAATTGTTGTGCCGCAGCGCGGGCAGGGTTCGCCGGTTTTCAGATGAACCTTAAAGAACGTGCGCGGTTCGCGGTGAATGTTTTCGCCCATTTCGACGCGCACGAGGGCGATGGATTCATGCAGCACAGTTTGGATTGCCTCATACAGCGCGTCCGTTTCCGACGCGGTCAATTGTGTGCGTTTGCGGTACGGATGCAGGCGCGCGTGCCACAAAATCTCGTCCGCGTACGCATTGCCGATGCCCGCGAGAAATTCGCCGCGCGTGAGGATAGCTTTGATTTCGCCGCGATATGGTTTCAGCCGTTCGCGAAATTCGGCGAG
>CAZXYP010000337.1:0-6262 GCA_964644955.1 uncultured Anaerolineales bacterium
ACCTTAAGGAATTCGCGCAAGCCCGCGCGTCCGAAACGCGGTCCGCGAAAACTTGACAGCAGCGCGCGCGGCAGTTCGACACGTTCCAAAAAAATTCCGGGTTTGATGCTGATGTTGCCAAACAGGACATTGAGGAGCTGCGTCAATTCGCCGCCGATGATTTCGGTCGCGAACGAAATACGCGCCGCGTACAACTCTTGGCCGATGGATTCAAGCGATTCCACACGCCCCAACACATGCGCGCGAATCGTTTCGGCCCGCACCAGCGCGTCGGGCAGCTCGACGGTTTGTTCGAGACAAATATCGTTTGCTTTGGCGCGCGCGACGGATTCGCTGCCGGTCAAATGATAGAGGGCAACGAAGCGTTCGCCGCTGAAAAGGGTGCGCATAAATTGAATGGGTGGGACAAATTGCAAATTTGCCCTACGCCTTGCCGTGACATTGTTTGTATTTGCGCCCGCTGCCGCATGGGCAGGGGTCATTGCGTCCGACTTTCGGCGCGGCGCGGCGAAGGGTTTGGTTCTCGTCTGCAATGTAGGACAGCGATGCGGTTGGCGCGGGTGGTGGCTGCGTTGCACTCACGGATGGCAAATCCGTTTCCAAGGTCAGATTTGCGATGGGCGCGATGGGCGCGCCTTGTTTGAGCAATTCTTGTTGGCGGAGAATCTCGTCGCGTTTCGCCGCCCATTCTTGTGCTTGTACTGCCGCATCGCGCATCCCTTCGTAGGTTTCAATAATGTTGAATGGCTCCGGCGTGAGCGGGTCGGCACCCATCAAGATTTCCAAATACTCTTGTACATTGCCCATCACGCTTTCATCTATCCAATGCTCGCGATACAAAGTCTCGATGAGCGGGCGGGTTGGAAAATCATGCAATTTCGCCAACGCAAGCGCAACAAAACTCCACACCACATTTGGTTTTTCGGGACGCGGTTTGGGAATCAACAGCTTACCCGTGGAATCCAGTGCGGGCAGCGCGTCGCGCAAAATGCCAATGACCTGCGCGCGTTCGGTGGGAAATTCCGCGGCGAGCTCTTGCAGCATTTCAGGCACGCCGATGCGAACCATTTCGTCGGCGGAGGGGTCGTTGAGCAGCGCGCGCGCCGCGGGCAAAATTGCCAGCCCATACGAAGCCAGCGCGTTTTCAAACCATTCAACAAGGTTTTCCGCGTTGTCGCCGCGCAGCAAGCGCATGAAAATAGGAATCGCTTGCGGCTCGCGAAAATGTATCAACAAATGTCCCGCGTGAATGGCGGCATACCAACGCGGGTCATCCTCTTCCCATTCCTCATCGGGCAGCGCAGCGAGCATATCGAGCAAGCCCGCAGTCAAATCGTAGCGATGCTCCAGGCACGTCCGAATCAAATCCAGGTCGGGCGCGCGTCCCGCCATTTCCAATGCGTGTAACAGCTCCATCGCGCTCAAGGCGCGATAATTTTCTGCCATGTTCGGTTATCCTCGTTTTTTATCTGGCGATATTGTAACCGAGAATAGTTTGCTGACAACTGCTCCAAAAAGGCGCGCTGCGTGTATAATCGGCGCATGAGCAAATACGCAAACACTCCCCACATTCGCCTGGACCGGGCGGACGTTTCACCATACGTGTTGACGTGCGGTGACCCCGCACGCGCGCAGCAGATTGCCGGTTATTTGACAAACGCGCGCCAAGTGGGCGCATGGCGCGAGTATCATACCTACACGGGCGAATATAAAAATTTGCGCGTTACGGCGATTTCACACGGGGTGGGCGGCGCGGGCGCGGCGATTTGTTTTCACGAATTGATTGGCATTGGCGCGCACACGCTGATTCGTGTCGGCACCTGCGGCTCGTACGTGCGTGAACTGCGCGCGGGCAGTCTGTTGATTGGTACGGGCGCGTCGCGCGAAGACGGCACGTCGAATGTTCTGGTCCCGCCCGAATTTCCCGCTGTTTCGGATTTGGATGTCACGCTTGCGTTACGCCATGCAGCGCAACAGCGCGGCGACGTAGAATACAAATTGGGCGTGCTGCGCAGCGATGCCGCGTTCTATCATGAGTTGCTGCCGAATCCGCATCAATTGTGGGCGGACGCGGGCGCGGTGGGCATCGAGATGGAACTCGCCACATTGTTGATTATTGCTTCGATTCATCGCGTGCGCGCGGGAGGCATTTTTGTCGTGGATGGTAATCCGAACGAGAGCGCGGGCGATATGGCGGATTACAATCCGCACCGCGACGAAGTGGAACGCGCCAAAGAAGCGGCGATTGAAATTGCGTTGGAGGCGTTGTGCGCGCTGGCGAATTCGTAAGCCGGGCGGGGCAGTGGTTTCGCAAAGCGGAGAGGTTAAAAATGATGCGCGCGCCGTCGCGCATATTGTTTTTGACATGCGCGCTGTTGATGTTGTTGGCGCACGGGAACGCGCACGCGCAAACGCGTCCGCACACGACGCGCGAAATTTTGCGCGCGCTGAATGGCGCGCCGTGTCCCGACAGTGCATTTACGTGTGTGACGGTGACGGCGCCGCTCGACCATTTTAATCCGGCGGATGCGCGTACGCTTGATGTGGTATTTGCAGTGCTGCCTGCGACGGGAACGCGCAAGGGCATGTTTGTAACGGCAACGGGCGGACCGGGCTCGGCGGGCATCGGCTGCTGCGCGGATTATTACACGTCATTTTTCGCGCGCGAAATTACGGAACATTTTGACATTGTTTTTTTTGACCAGCGCGGGGTCGGCTTGTCCAACGGCTTGACGTGTCCCGATGCGGCGGGAGCGTGGTATCAAGCCGATTGGCGCGGCGATACGCCGAAACGCGCGCAAAAATTACGCGACGCGGCGCAAATCTTTTCCGCGCAGTGTGATGCCGAAAGCGGAAATTCCGACGTGTTGAAGTTTTTGGGAACGCGACAAGCGGTTGAGGATTTGGAGCTGTTTCGCGCATTCATGGGCGACGACAAGTTTTGGCTGTACGGCGAAAGTTATGGGACCCAATACGCGCAAACGTACGCCGACGCGCACGCCGACCATTTGGCGGGCATGATTTTGGATGGCACGGTGGATTTGACCCTTGACGGGTTCGACTATTACGCGAACGCGGTGCAGGCGTTCAACGCTACACTGATGGCATCGCTCGCGGCGTGCGAAAAAAATAGCGCGTGTGCGCGCGACTATGGCATGAATCCGCTCGCCGCCTACGACCAACTCGCCGCGCAATTGCGCGCGCAAAAACAGAAAATCAATTTTCCGCTCGGCAGTGGAAATCACGCGGCGCGGTCATTCGGGTTTGATGATTTGGAATCCATTGGCATCGGCGAAATGTACGGCGAGGGCGGGCGCATGTTGTTTGTGCGCGCCCTGGCGGCGTACGCGCGCGACGGTGATTTGGTTCCCTTGACCCGATTGTTGTATCCGAATTTGGGTGTGGATGAAACGACACTGGCGCCGCTGCCCGACGATACGTGGTCGGACGCGCTCTATTATGGCGTCGAGTGTCAGGACTATGGCTATTTTACAAATGACGCGGACACGAGCGCGGACAATTATTTTGCAGAGGCAGCGCCGGTTGAAAACAGTGGTTTGCGTCTCGCGTCGTTGATGTGGGGCGACTTGCCGTGCGCATCATGGCGCGATGCGTCGTCGGACAAAACGCGTCCGCCGCACACGCTTGCGATGGGCGTACCGACGTTGGTATTGAATGCGCGGCGCGACCCGATTACGCCGCTCAATAGCGCGCGGGCAGTCTATGAGCATTTGGATGACGGCTATTTGATTACGCAGCGCGGCGGACCGCACGTGATTTTTGGGCGCGGCGTGAATTGTATTGACGATGTGGTGAATGCGTTTTTGTTGGACGATGTGGTGCCTGCGCAGCGCGAGACGGAATGCCCGGGACGCGTGATGGCTTCGTATGTGCCGCTCGCGCCGCGTGAAGCGAGTGAGTTTGCATCGCCGTTACAGGCAATGCAATCGGCGGAAACAGAAATCAATTCCTTGCCGGAATTTTGGTACTGGGATTATGCGACGCTGACGCGCGCGGGTTGTCCGTATCAAGGCACACTGCAATTTCGCGCGCAAGGCGACGCGATTTTGTTTGATTTGAAACAATGCGCGTTCACGAACGGATTCGTCATGAGCGGGCAAGGCGATTACGATGCTGCGCGCGACCGTTTTCGTTTGCGTGTGAATGTGACGGGCGCGCAAAACTGCAAACTGAAATATGAACGCGTTGGTGACAAATCGGCGGTGAATGGCAAATGCGCGAATTCGCGCGTGCAGATGACGGCATCGGCGCAAACTCCGGTTCCCGCGCAAAGGAAAACTCGCGCGCCGTCGCGTCCCGCAAAAGCATTGCCGCGCGTGCGGTTTCCGTAAATGAACAAAAAGAGTTTGCTCACGCCCAAAGAATTTCTGGCGAACTATCCGCCGCCGCTGCAAGAATTGGCGAACGCGTTACGCGCGTTGGTGCGCGCGACACTGCCGGATGCGGTAGAATCGGTGAACGCGGGTTGGGGTTTGTTGGCGTATCGCGTGCCGAACGGCAAAACGACAGTGTATGTCGGATATATTGGCGTGGATGGCGACCACGCGCATTTGGGTTTCGAGTATGGGATTTTGCTGCCGGACCCGAAAGGTTTGTTGGAAGGGGAAGGTTCGCAAGTACGCTATTTGACGATTCGACGGACGCGCGATATTCGAACAAAGGAATTTGCGGTTTTGATACGCGCGGCGGCAGAAATGGCAAAGAACAAGGACAAACGCGCGCTCTTGAAATTGGAACAAGCGGCGCGCGGGCTGCGCACCTAATTCGTAAATCAACCAAAGCCGCTTTTGCGAATTTTGCGCGCGAGTTGGTAGAGCCGATATTTCGCCGGGCTGAATACAAAATCCCACGCGCCCGTGTAACGCACAATCTCGCCGCCGAATCCTTGTTTGAATTGATAGAGTGAAGAGGGCAAATTTTCGGATTCATCATTCTCTGCGATGGTTTCGGGAATGCCCCAGAAATCGTAGCGCGTGCAGTCGTGCGCTTTTGCCCATTGGATGGCGGACCAATGCAGCGCGTGGTTGGGCATGCGATTGCGCTCGGCGTTGCCCGACGCGCCGTACAGATAAATGGCTTGGTCAGCCAAGGCGGTGACAAAAATCATGGCGAGCGGCTGTGTTGCATAATCGGCAATGAACAAGCGTGCGTGTTCGCGCGCGCTCAACAATTCAAACGCGGCGCGATAATAATTCAAGTCGTGAATGGCGAACTTGTCGCGCGCGCCGGTGACGCGCATCAATTCCTGAAACGCGGGTAAATCGGCAGTCGTACCTGCGCGTACGACAACGCCTTTTTTTTCGGCAAGGCGAATGTTGTAGCGCCATTTCGATTTCATGCGCGCGAGAATCGTGTCGAGGTCGGCGGTCAGGTCAAGGTGAATTGTGGCAGAGGGTTGAATCGTTTCGATGCTGTGCTGCGCGTGCGCGGCGCGCAAAATTTTCGTGCGCCTGTCGTCGCGTTCCCAATCGGGTTCCACTTTTAACAAAAAGGCGCCGCGCGCGCGTGTGTGACGGACAAGGGCAGCCAAAAAGGGACTGAGGGTCTCGTCCGCCTCGCCGAACGGACCGCGCGGGATGTAGGCGAGCGTCATACCGGGCGCAAGCCGACGATAAAGAATTTGCGCGCCTGCGAGAATTTTTTCACTTGTGCGCCAAGCGATGCGTTCGGCGCGCCAACCGAATTGTTGTTTGAGTTCGCCCCACGCAAAGGTTTGCAAAAGGTGCGCGCCGGGCGCGAGACAGGCGGTCTCCCATTCAAAGGCATTTGTGATGGGCTGCAAGGTTGCATCGAGTGCCATGCGGGGAATTATAGCGTGAAATACAAAATGCTTGAAGGTTTGGGCGCGCGAAATTAACGGCGTATGAGAGGCGGGTTTATTTTGGCTTGCAATAAAATTAGAGTTGTGTTAGTATGCCGATTGTTCAGTACGGCACAAGGTAAGCCGTACCGATTTTTTTGCGAGTGAACGCGGACAGATTTTTACCATCCTCTTGGGTTTGGCGAGTTTGCGCGCCGCTTCCGTCCTTCACTCGTTTCATCTTCTCGAACGTGGCACACATCGGGCAACAGAACAGCGCCAATTCTGCACGATGAAGTGTCAGAGGGTACCTTGAGGGACTGCGAAAGCAGAATTTTCGGGGTATCGGTTGGCACGTTTTCACACCAGATTCCAAAGATATGCGATGGGTGTGAAATCGGGTCCGGAGCATTAATCATGTTGGAACGGTATGCCTTAATC